>NZ_CP023702.1:6354166-6675000 GCF_008704555.1 Streptomyces nitrosporeus | reverse complement strand
CGGGCCCTGCTGGCCAACGCCGGGGAGTACCTGGCGGGGCGTGTCGCCGATCTGGACGACGTGCGCAACCGCATCGTGGCGCGGCTGCTCGGTGTGCCGATGCCCGGGGTGCCGGACAGTGACGCGCCGTATGTGCTGATCGCCCGCGACCTGGCTCCGGCCGACACGGCCCTGCTCGACCCGGCGCTGGTCCTGGGGTTCGTGACGGAGGAGGGCGGGCCCACCAGCCACAGCGCCATTCTGGCCCGGGCGCTCGGTGTGCCGGCCGTGGTGGCCCTGCCGGGAGCGGTCGAGATCGCCGAGGGGACGGTGGTGGCCGTCGACGGCAGCACCGGCGAGGTCTTCGTCGATCCCGGCGAGGACCGCCGGACGGAGATGGAGTCGGCCGCCGCTGCCCGCAAGGCGGCACTGTCGGCCGCGAAGGGGCCGGGGGCCACGTCCGACGGGCACCGGATGCCCCTGCTGGCCAACATCGGCGGGCCCGCCGATCTTCCGGCCGCCCTGGAGGCCGGTGCCGAGGGCGTCGGTCTGTTCCGTACGGAGTTCCTGTTCCTGGACGACAGCACGCGGGCGCCCTCCGAGGAGAAGCAGCTCGCGGCCTACCGGGCCGTGCTGGAGGCGTTCCCCGAGGGGCGCGTGGTGGTGCGGGTGCTGGACGCGGGGGCCGACAAGCCGCTGGACTTCCTCACCCCCGCCGACGAGCCGAACCCCGCGCTCGGTGTGCGGGGGCTGCGCAGCCTGCTGGACCACCCCGAGGTGCTGCGTACGCAGCTGACGGCGCTGGCCGGGGCCGCCGAGGGGCTTCCCGTGTACCTGGAGGTCATGGCGCCGATGGTGGCGGACCGGGCCGACGCCAAGGCGTTCGCCGACGCGTGCCGGGAGGCCGGGCTGCGGGCGAAGTTCGGGGCGATGGTGGAGATCCCGTCGGCGGCGCTCAGGGCGCGGTCGATCCTGCGGGAGGTGGAGTTCCTGTCGCTGGGGACCAACGACCTGGCGCAGTACACCTTCGCCGCCGACCGCCAGGTCGGTGCGGTGTCCCGGTTGCAGGACCCGTGGCAGCCGGCCCTGCTGGATCTGGTGGCGCTGTCGGCCGAGGCCGCCGCCGCGGAGGGCAAGAGCTGCGGCGTCTGCGGCGAGGCCGCGGCGGATCCTCTGCTGGCCTGTGTGCTGACCGGGCTGGGGGTCACCTCGCTGTCGATGGGAGCGGCGTCCATCCCCTATGTGCGCGCGACGCTGGCGAAGCACACGTTCGCGCAGTGCGAGCGTGCCGCTTCGGCCGCGCGCGCGGTGGATTCCGCCGAGGAGGCGCGGCTGGCGGCGCAGGCGGTGCTGTCGGGCGAGTGAGGCCGCGGCCCCGCCCGCGTCCGCGCCGGGGTGAAGTGAGGATGAGGGGTTCCCGCCGGTCCGGCGGGGACCCCTCCGTCGTGCCGGTCCGGTCAGTGGTGCGCCTCCGGCCGGTCGGCGCCGAGGTCGAAGCCCGCGCGGTACTCCACGTCCGGCTCCGGTGCCACGGGCTCCCCGGTGTCGGCGTCCGTGCAGTAGGCGTCGAAGACCTCGCCGGCGGTGAGCGGGACGAGGCTGCCGCGGATCAGGCGCCAGCCGTGGACGCGGTCCGGGGCGCCGGGCGCGGTGGTGCGCAGGACGACGCCTCCCTCGGTCCCGAGGGCGACGCCCACCGCGAGGACCGTGGCGAATTCGGCGCCCTCCGAGGGGTCGGTGTGGTTCCCGCCGCCGGCGTCCCCCGTGGTGTGCAGGAGTGCGAGGAGCTGCTCGTCCTGGGCGGGCGTGCTGCAGACCAGGTGGTGCGTGCCCGGGCCCGCGGTCTCCAGCAGGCGGGAGAGCAGATGGGAGGCCCGGTCGAACGCCGCGCGTCCGACGTCCTGTCCGCAGTCGGCGCAGTCGCCGAGTCCGGCCAGGAGCATCGTGGCGTACTCCCAGGTGGCGCGGCGGACGGCGCGGGAGACCAGCAGGGGGATGAGGGTGTCGATGGGCTGGCCCGTGTACGCCACGGTGGCGCCGGTGGCGGCGATCTCCGCGGTGTAGCGGCTGCGGCTCTCGTACCGGTCGGGGTCGAGGCCCGACCCGGCGCAGTACTCCGCGTAGTCCCCGGGGTCGAAGAGGGCGACGGTGGTGTGGGTGCCGTGGGCGGTCAGTGTCCTGAGGAGGCCCTCGACCTGCCGCAGGTACTCGGTGTGGTCGTCGAAGGTGAAGGTGCGGTAGTCGCGCATGGCCGCGAAGTCGCCGGGGTCGACCAGGAGGCCGACGGTGCTCGGTGCTTCGCGGCGCAGCGCGCGCCGTGCGGACGGGCCGGGCCGGCGGCGGGCGGCCCGGCGGCCGTGTCCGGTGTTCCGGTGGTTCCTGGTGCGTTCCATGGGTCCCCCTGTCGTACCGGTGATCACTTGCTCACCCAGCGTAAACAGGGGGACTGACAGCGGGGCCGGTCCGGGGTGTTCAGCGGCGCTTGCGGGCGAGGTCCTCGTAGAAGTGGAGGAGTTCCAGGTTGTCGACGGAGCCGGGGTTGACCGCCTTGGAGAGGGCGGTGCCCTGGAGGAGCCGCTTGACCGGGACCTCGATGCGTTTGCCGGTGAGGGTGTGCGGGATGCCGGGGACCTCGATGACCTCGTCGGGTACGTGGCGCGGGGAGAGGTTCTCGCGGATGGTCCGCCTGATGCTGTCGCGGAGCCTGTCGTCCAGTACGGCGCCTTCGGCGAGGTGGACGAAGAGGGGCATCCAGTAGCCGCCGTCCGGTTCCTCCAGTCCGATGACGAGGGATTCGCGGATCTCGGGGAGCCGTTCGACCGCTTCGTAGATGTCGGCGGAGCCCATGCGGACGCCCTGCCGGTTGAGTGTGGAGTCGGAGCGGCCGTGGATGACGACGGAGCCGCGGTCGGTCAGGGTGATCCAGTCACCGTGGCGCCAGACGCCGGGGTACACGTCGAAGTAGCTGTCGTGGTAGCGGCTGCCGTCGGGGTCGTTCCAGAAGCGGACCGGCATGGAGGGCATGGGTGCGGTGACGACGAGTTCGCCGACCTCGCCGGTGAGCGGTTCGCCGGCCGGGCCCCATGCCTGGAGGTCGGTGCCGAGGCAGGGGGCCTGGAGTTCACCGATGTGGACGGGCAGGGTGGGGACGGCTCCGGCGAAGCAGCTGCAGACGTCGGTGCCGCCGCTGACCGACGCGATCCACAGGTCTTCGGCGATCTCGTCGTGGAGCCAGCGGAAACCGTCGGGCGGGAGGGGTGAGCCGGTGGTGGCGACGCACTGGACCCTGCTGAGGTCCAGGTCCCGGCCGGGGTGGACGCCGGCTTTGCGGCAGGCCATGACGTAGGCGGCCGAGGTGCCGAAGAGGGTCGCGCCGGTCTGTTCGGCGACCCTCCACTGGGCCTGGACGTCGGGGAAGCCGGGGCTGCCGTCGTAGAGGACGACGGTGGTGCCGGTGAGCAGGCCGGAGACGAGGAAGTTCCACATCATCCAGCCGGTGGAGGTGTACCAGAAGAAGCGGTCGTCGGGGCCGAGGTCGCAGTGCAGCCCGATCTGCTTGAAGTGTTCGAGGAGGATGCCGCCCTGGGACTGGACGATCGCCTTGGGCAGTCCGGTGGTCCCGGACGAGTAGAGGATCCAGAGCGGGTGGTCGAAGGGGACCTGTTCGAAGACCGGCGGGGTGTCGGCGGCGGTCAGCGCGGCCCAGTCCAGGGCGCCTTCGGGGGCTTCGGTGCCCAGGAGCGGGATGTGGACGACGGCGCGCAGCCCGGGCAGTTCGCCGCGGAGTTCGGCGACGGTGGCGGTGCGGTCGTGCTCCTTGCCTCCGTAGCGGTAGCCGTCGACCGCGAACAGGACGACGGGTTCGACCTGCTGGAAGCGGTCGAGCACGCTGCGGGCGCCGAAGTCGGGGGCGCAGGAGGTCCAGACGGCGCCGACGGCGGCGGTGGCGAGGAAAGCGACGACGGCCTGCGGGATGTTGGGGAGGTAGCCGCTGACGCGGTCCCCGGGGGTGACGCCGAGGGCCCGGAGTCCGGCGGCCAGGGAGCCCACCTGGCGCCGGAGTTCGCTCCAGCTGACCGGGGTCTGGGTGTGCGACTCGTCGACGTACAGCAGGGCGGGCGCGTCGGCGCGCAGGGGGTCCTCGGCGGTGCGCAGGGCGTGTTCGGCGTAGTTGAGGGCGGCGCCGGAGAACCATTGGGCGCCGGGCATGGCGCGGTCGCCGAGGACCTGCTCGTACGGGGTGGAGAAGCGTACGCCGAACCAGTCGGCGACGGCTTTCCAGAAGGTGTCGAGTTCCTCGACCGACCAGCGGTGCAGGGCTTCGTAGCCGCCGCCGGCGGGGGCGCCGTACCGTCCGGCCGCCCAGTCCTGGAAGCGGGTGACGGCCGCCGCCCCGATGCGTTCGGGGCCGGGCTGCCAGAGGGGCGCTTCGCCGGCTGCTGTGGTCATGGGGCGGCTCCTGGTACGGGTACGCGGGTGGGCGTCTCGCGCGCACGGGCTGGGGTGTGCGCGTGAGCGGCAGTTACGGACGATGCCATGTGATCGTCCTTCGCACCAGGGTCCTCGGGGTGGGTGGTTCCTCCGGTTGTCCGTCCCGTGGGCGGGGCGCAGGTGAACGGAGGCTGAACGGAGCCCGTTGCCGGGCCGGCGAGTGGCAGGGTGGCCCGCATGGACGGTCGTGATCTGGTGCGCTCGGTGAGGTCGGCGGGTTCTGTACAGGGGATGCGTACGGTGCGCTCGGCATGGCGCCGGCGGCGTACGGACGCGCGGGCGCTGGCGCCGCGTGGTGCCGAGCGGGCCCGTGTGCCGGGTCTGCTGGTGAGTGCCGAGCCGGGGCCGGGCGGGGGTGTGGTGCGGTTCGCCCGCTCGCGGCTGCGGATCCGGGTGGCGGTGGGCGGTGCGGTGTTCTGGTCGTGGGACGGTGCGGAGCCGCTCCCTTCGTACGCGCTGCCGGGGGCCGCCCCGGAGGCCGATCCGCGGGCGGAGCTGGAGCCGGACACCGACGGTGGCTGGCAGGTGGTGTCGGAGCGGCTGACGGTGGCGGTGTCGCGGCACGGGGCGGTGGAGGTGCGTACGCCGGGCGGGGTGCTGCTGCGCCGGGAGCTGCCGCCGCGGTGGTGGGAGCCGGCGGACGGGGGCGCGGCACGGTGGGTGCAGCGGTCCCGGGTGCCGGCCGACGCGCGTTTCTTCGGGCTGGGCGGGCGGGCCGGCGGGCCGCGGCTGCGCGGGGGGACGTACGGGCTGTGGAACACCGGTCCGGGGGGCCGGTTCGGGCCGGGGGACGATCCGCTGCATCTGACGATGCCGGTGCAGCTGGTGGTGTCGGACGCGGGGACCCATCTGGCGTTCCACGACAACAGCTGGGCGGGCCGGGTGACGCTCCGGGAGGGCGAGGAGGGTGCGGGGTCGGGCCATGACCGGCCGGGCACCTGTGAGGTGCGGATGGAGGGGGGTCCGCTGCGCTGCTGGCTGGTGGCGGGGACGCCGGCCCGGGTGCTGAGCGGCTGGGCCGCGCTGACCGGGGCGCCCGCGGTGCCGCCTTCGTGGGCGCTGGGTCTCCAGCACGCGTGGCGGGGCTCCGGCGGTGAGCGCGAGGTGCGGCGGGTGGCGGCCGGGTACCGGGAGCACGGGCTGCCGCTGTCGGCGCTGCACCTGGACACCGGCCATCTGGACGGGCACCGGGTGTTCACCGTGGACCGCTCCCGGTTCCCCGGTCTGCCGGGGCTGGCGAAGGAGTTGCGGGAGGACGGGACCAGGCTGGTGTCGGCCGTCGGTCCGGCGGTCCGGGCGGCGCCGGGGGAAGCGGTGTTCGAGGCGGGGCGGGGTGTGGGTGCCTCGGGGGCGTTCGTCCGGGATCCGCGGGGGCGCGAGGTGCGCGGGGAGGCGCGGCCGGGTGAGTGCGTCTATCCGGATTTCACCGATCCGCTGGTGCGGGAGTGGTGGGGCGGGCTGTACGCGGAGCGGCTGGAGCAGGGTTTCTCCGGGGTCTGGCACGACATGGACGAACCGGTGGCCTTCTCCGCGTTCGGTGACCCGACGCTGCCCCGTTCGGCCCGGCATGTGCTGGAGGGCCGTGGGGGCGATCACCGTGAGGCGCACAACGTGTACGGCCTGGCGATGGCGCGGGCCGGTTCTGAGGGGCTGCGGCGGCTGCGGCCGAAGGAGCGGCCGTTCCTGTTCTCGCGGTCGGGCTGGGCGGGGATGCAGCGGTACGGGGGCGCCTGGTCGGGTGAGGTGGCGACGGGCTGGCCGGGGCTGCGCGCGTCGCTGGCGCTGGTGCTGGGGACGGGGCTGTGCGGGGTGCCCTACTCGGGTCCGGACGTGGGCGGTTCCGGCGGGTCGCCGTCGCCGGAGCTGTATCTGCGGTGGTTCCAGCTGGGGGCGTATCTGCCGTTGTTCCGGGCGCACGCGGCAACCGGTGCGGGGCGGCGGGAGCCGTGGGAGTTCGGGCCGGCGGTGCTGGCGCACGCCAGGGCGGCGCTGGTGGAGCGGGAGCGGCTGCGCCCGTATTTCGTGACGCTGTCCCATCTGGCCCGGCTGACCGGCGCGCCCTATGTGCGGCCGGTGTGGTGGTCGGCGCCCGGGGACCGGGCGCTGCGGGACTGCGAGGACCAGTTCCTGCTGGGCGGTGGGCTGCTGGTGGCGCCGGTGCTGGAGAGCGGTGCGGAGCACCGGGTGGTGCGGCTGCCCCGGGGGCGCTGGTACGACACGGCGACCGGGGCGGTGTACGAGGGTCCGGGGCGGGTGCTGGTGGAAGCGCCCCTGGCGCGGATCCCGGTGCTGGCCCGGGCGGGTGCGGTGATCCCGGTGCGGGGTGCGGACGGCGGCCTGGAGCTGGAGGCGTGGGCTCCGGTGGCGGGGCGGGGCGGGGGCGGGGTGGTCGTACGGGACGTGGGCGACGGGTGGGTCCGGCCGGAGGCGGAGCGGTACACGTCGCGGCTGGCGGACGGGCGGGTGGTGGTCGAGCGGGACGGTTCGCGGGAGGCGGTTCCCTATCCGGTGCGGGTGCGGGGGGCGGCCGGCGCGGATCAGCGGTAGCGGCCGGCGAACCAGTTGCGTACGGCCTCGGTGTGCAGGGGGAAGGCCAGTTCGTCCGGGGCGTGGAGCACGTGGTGTCCGGAGGTCTCGCCGGTGGGCGCGGAGGGCGGGAGGGCGGCGGCGGGCCGGGGCGGGAGCAGACCGAAGACCAGCAGGTGGCCGTCCGGGGAGCTGAGGACGTCCGCGAGGCGTACGTCGCCGCTTTCGGCCAGGACGCCGGTCTCCTCGCGCAGTTCGCGGACGACCGCGTGGCGCCAGTCCTCGGTGTGGTCGATGAATCCGCCGGGCAGGGCGATGCCGCCCCGTCGGGGGGCGATGGTGCGGGTGATGACCAGGAGGCCGGTGGCGGCCGGGCCGGTGACGGGGAGCAGGGCGACGGCGACCGGGAGCGGGTTGCGGTAGGCGGTGTGGCCGCAGTGGGCGCAGGTCCGGGGCCAGGTGCCGGTGGACCAGGAGGTTCCGCAGCTGCCGCAGTGGGAGTCCTTCACGGCCGGACTGTATCCGATCGCTCTTCTCCTGGGACCGTGGAACTGGTAGACGATGTGCCCATGACAGGAATTGCCCGTACCCTCCGTGTCCTGGCCACCGCGGCCGCCGCTCTGCTCGCCGTGACCGCGTTCTCTCCCCCGGCCCTGGCGGTGCCCGAGCCCAGGGCTCCCCGGGAGTTCGTCGATCTGCGGTCCGTGGACCCGACCGTCCTGACCGAGATGCGGTACGCCACCGCGCACACCTTCATGGGCGAGGCGGTCGACGGTTACCGCCGGCCCGTCTGCATCCTGACCCGTCCGGCCGCCGAGGCCCTGCGCACGGCACAGCGGCGGCTGGTGCGGCAGGGGTACTCGCTGAAGGTGTACGACTGCTACCGGCCGCAGCGGGCGGTGGACCACTTCGTGCGGTGGGCGAAGGATCTCGACGACCAGGTGATGAAGGGCGAGTTCTATCCGCGGGTCGACAAGTCGCGGCTGTTCGCGGACGGTTACATCGCGGAGAAGTCCGGGCACAGTCGCGGCAGCACGGTCGATCTCACGCTGGTGAGGCTGCCGGCCCGGCCGGCCGGGCCGTACGTGCCGGGTGAGGAGCTGGTCCCGTGCTACGCGCCCCGGGGCGAGCGTTTCCCGGACAGCTCGGTGGACATGGGCACGGGGTACGACTGTTTCGACACGCTGTCGCACACGGACGATCCGCGGATCGGGGGCGAGCAGCGGGCGAACCGGCAACTCCTCAAGGGGACGCTGACCGACGCCGGTTTCGTGAACCTGCCCGAGGAGTGGTGGCACTTCACCTACAGGCCGGAGACCTTCCCGGACACCTACTTCGACTTCCCGGTGGACCGGCGGTCGGTGGCGGGGCACTGAGGCGCGCGGGCACGGGGCCGGCCGGTGCGGGCGACCGGGACCACCCCCGTGGGCTCCGGCCGCCCGCACTTGTTCCTGACGCCGCAGAGGCGTGTCCGGTTGCGAGCGGAACCGTTACGGTGCCTGTATGTCCCAGCAGAGATTCGGATCGTATGAAGAATTCTGGCCCTACTACGTCGCGATGCACTCGAAGGCGGCGACCCGCTGGGTCCATCTGACCGGCACCCTGACCGGGCTCGCCGTCAGCGCGTACGGGCTCGCCCGTGGCCGGAAGAGGTATCTGGCCGCCCTGCCGCTCCTCGGTTACGGAGCCGCCTGGCCGGCGCATTTCCTGATCGAGAAGAACAATCCGGCGACGTTCGGGCACCCGGCGTGGTCGCTGCGCGGTGACGCGCAGATGATCCGGATGATGCTCGCCGGGCGGGACCACGAACTGGCGGAGACCGCGGAGAAGTGGCTGGCGGAGAACGGCTGACGGCCTTCCGGCGCACAGGGTTGACGCGTGGTCACGGTGGGTGAACACTCCTGCCACGGCCGTCGCCGGCCGGTCCCGGCGCGCGGTCCGTACCCCTGTCGGCGGGGGTACGGACCGCGCCCGGGTCTTCTGCCGGCCCGGGCGGGTCCGGGCGCGGGGCGCACGCGGGTCCGGTCCTGCCGGTGCCCCGGCCGTCAGGTCCCGACGGGTTCCCTGGGGGCGTCCGCGCGTGCCAGGGCGTGTTCCACGACCGCCACCAGCACATCGCGTACGGAGGCGCGGTCACGTGCGTCGCACATGAGCACCGGTACACCCGGGTCGAGGTCGAGCGCCGCCCGTACCGTCTCGACGGGGAACCGCGCCGCGCCCTCGAAGAGGTTGACGGCCACGGTGAACGGGATGGCGCGCCGCTCGAAGTAGTCGACGGCGGCGAAGCAGTCCTCCAGCCGCCGGGTGTCGGCGAGGACGACCGCGCCCAGGGCTCCTTGGGCCAGTTCGTCCCAGAGGAACCAGAACCGGTCCTGCCCGGGGGTCCCGAACAGGTAGAGCACCAGGTCCTCGCGCAGGGTGATCCGGCCGAAGTCCATGGCCACCGTGGTGGTGTTCTTCCCTTCGACGCCGGCGACGTCGTCGACGGGGCGCCCGGCCTCGCTCAGCCTCTCCTCCGTCCGCAGGGGGCGGATCTCGCTGACCGCGCCGACCAGGGTCGTCTTGCCCACCCCGAAGCCGCCCGCCACCAGGATCTTCAGGGTGACGGGCTCCACGGGCCGCTTCTTGCGGCTAGAGCGCCCGAAGGCCATTGATCACCTCGCGGAGAATGTTCACGTCCGGCAGTTCGGCCGGCGGAACGGGACGGGTGACGTGCACCAGCTGTTCCTCGACGAGGTCACCGACCAGGACGCGGACCACCCCCACGGGGAGGTCCAGTCCGGAGGCGAGCTCGGCGATCGACTGGGGCATGTCGCTGCACAGTTCGACGATCTCCACGTGTTCCGGGGAGAGCGTCCGGTCCCGGCCGGGATCGTCGGCCTCGGGTTCGGGGACGACGATCGCGATCAGGTCGAGACGGTGGCGGGAGGCGCTGCCGGTGCGTCCCCTGGTCATGGCGTAGGGGCGTACCACCGGTCCCGCTTCGGCGTCGTACCAGCGGGAGCCGGCCGGGGTGCCGGTCGCTGCGGGGGTCTTCCGGACGGAGTCGGCGCTCATCCCATCCCCTCACCCTCCGGCGGGCATACCGGTCGTCCGGGGGCTGTTGGCGAGATGGGCCCCCACCCGCTTGACCATCAGGGTCATCTCGTACGCCACCTGTCCGACGTCCGAGTCGGCGTCGGCGAGGACGGCGAGGCAGCTGCCGTCGCCCGCCGCGGTGACGAAGAGGAACGCCTCGTCGAGTTCGACCACGGTCTGGCGGACCCGGCCCGCGTCGAAGTGGCGCCCCACGCCCTTGGCGAGGCTGTGGAACCCGGAGGCGACGGCGGCCAGGTGTTCGCTGTCCTCACGGGCCAGGTCCCGGGACGCGCCGGTGGCCAGGCCGTCGCTGGAGAGCACCAGCGCCTTGCGGATGCTGGAGACGCGCTCGACCAGTTCGTCGAGGAGCCAGTTGAGCCGGCCGGAGTCCTGGCGTGCGGTGTCGGTTGCTGTGGCGTTCGGTGCGGTCATCGACCGTCCCCTCCCGGAGTGGTTCCTGGTGCGGTCTCGCCGGGGCCGGTCGCGTCCTCGGCGTTCTGCCGACGGCCGCGCTGCCAGCCGCGTTGGAGCGAGGCCATGCGGTTGCGTACTTCGTCCGCGTCACGTTCGAAGTCATCGACGGTGTGTGCGGGGGCCTGGCCGGTGGTCCGCCCTGCGGCGTCCTCCCGGAGCTGTGGGGCGATGCTGGCCTGGCGGATCCTGCGGGGCAGTCCGCCGATGGTGCCGGGTGCGGCGGTGCCGGGCGCGGGGGCCGCCGGTGTCCGGCGGTCCCCGGCCGGGCCGTCGGCGTGGAGTCCGGGGGTCCGGCCGGCGGGCGCGGGGCGGGCGCGGCCCGTCTCGGGGATCCGGCGGGTCCGGGCGGCCTGGCCCGCCGGTTTGCGCCGGGGCAGCGGGACGGGTCCGGCGGGCCGCATCGGCCGGACCTCCGCGGTGTGCCCCTCCGGCTGGTCGGCTGCCTGCTGGTGCTGTTCGCGCTCGGCGTCGCGGCGCAGTCCACGGGCGCGGAAGATGCCGCCGCGCTCGCTCTCGGTGTCCTCCAGGTCGGACACGCCGTCGAGGACCGGTCCCAGCGCCGGGTCGAGGGCGCGGTCGAGCGCCGGGTCCGCGGCGAGTTCCCGTGCCTCGACCGGCCCTTCGAGCTCGACCGGCCCGTCCAGCGGGGCGAGGCCGGCGGGTACCGGTACGAGGCCCGGTCCCGGTCCGGCCGTTCCGGAGGACTTCGCTCCGGTGCCGCCCGTGTCCTGGCCCCCGACGGCCTTCTCGGCCCTGCGGTCGAGGCGGAAGCCCGTTCCGTGGGTGTCGGGGGCGTCGGTGAGCAGCTGCGCCGGGATGAAGACGACCGCGGTGGTCCCCCCGTACGGTGAGGTCTGCAGCGAGACCCGTACGTTCTGCCGCTGTGCGAGCCGGCTGACCACGAAGAGGCCGAGCCGGTCGGTGTCGGAGAGTTCGAAGTCCGGGGTCTCGGCGAGCCGGAGGTTGGCGTCCAGCAGGACCTCGGGGGTCATACCGAGGCCCCGGTCGTGGATCTCGAGGGTGAAGCCGTTGGACACGCGTTCACCGTGCACCTGGACCGCGGTGTGCGGGGGCGAGAACACGGTGGCGTTCTCCAGGAGTTCGGCGATCAGATGGGTCAGGTCGGCGACCGCGGGCCCGCCGACGCCTATCCGGGGCAGCCGCCTGACCTCGATGCGTTCGTAGTCCTCCACCTCGGCGACCGCCGCGCGCACCACGTCCATCAGCTGGACGGGCTTGCGCCACTGCCGGGAGGGGGCCGCCCCGGAGAGGATGACCAGCCCTTCGGCGTGGCGGCGCATGCGGGTGGTGAGGTGGTCGAGGCGGAACAGGTCGGCGAGTTCGTCGCTGTCCTCGGTACGCCGCTCCATGGCGTCCAGGAGCGTCAGCTGGCGGTGCAGCAGCACCTGGTTGCGGCGGGCCAGGTTGACGAACACCTCGGACACGCCGCGGCGCATGTCGGCCTGTCTGACGGCGGCCTCGACGGCGGCCCGCTGGAGGGTGTTGAGCGCCTGGCCGACCTGGCCGACCTCGTCCTTGTCGTAGTCGAGGTGCGGGGCCTCGGTCTCCACGTCGATCTGCTCGCCCGCGGCGAGGCGCCGCATCACGCTCGGCAGCCGTACGCCGGACACCTCGTGGGCGTCCTTGCGGAGCCGGGAGAGATCGCGCACGAGCGCGCGTCCCACACGGACGGAGACGAAGACCGAGACGACCAGGGCCACGAATCCGAGGACACCGGCCACCCCGGCCCGGATGAGGACGCGGTAGCCCGCGGGCTCGGCACGGTCCTGGAAGCGGTTGGCCATCTCGGTGCTGTCGTCGGCCAGGTGGTCCAGCACCGGCGGCGCCACCTGCTGCCACCGTGCGGCGTCGACGGCCCCCGGCCGCTCGAACGGCCCGGCGGCGATGAGCTTCTGCTCGGCGGTGCGCAGGGGCTCGGTGCCGGGGCCGGACCAGTACTGTTCCATGCGGGCCCGTTCGGAGGCCGGGAGCAGTTCGAGGTTGACCTCGTAGAGGAGCTCGCGGCTCGCCGCGAGGTCGGACACGGCACGCAGTTCGGGCGCCCCGAGCCGTCCGGCGATCAGGCCGGAGGCGATGAGCGCGTCCTGACGGGACAGCATCTCGCGGGCCCGGGACACGCCGACCAGCGCCCTGACCTGCTTGTCCATCGAGACGTTCTCCATGGTGTGGAGCCCGTTCAGGAAGCGGTAGCACGGGTCGATCAGGCCGTTGTAGAACTCCAGCGCCCTGGTCCGGTCGATGGTGCGCCGCTCGACGGAGGACCGCAGCGCGTCCAGTCCGTCGACCTTGCCGAGGATCGAGTCGAGCCGGGCCTCGGCGTCCGGGCTCAGGGCGTCGCGGACGTCGTCGCGCCCGGCGCTGCGGCGGACACCGGCCACGACCCGGTCGGTGGCGGCACGTTGCCGCAGGAGGACCGGCAGGGCGTCGGAGGCGCGGGGGTCGGCGAGGAAGACGAGGGTCTGGCGGCGTTCGTCCTGGACGGCGCGGACGGTGTCTTCAAGCGGGTGGCCGATGTTCTCCACGACGGAACCGGCGCCGATCAGGGCGCGGGCCTCCCGGCCTGTGACGTAGGTGGCGAAGACCCAGAGGGCCGTGAGAGAGACGAGCGGCACGAGGAGCAACGCCACGATCTTCCGGCGGATGGACTTCCCGCGAAAGCGCATGGCCTCCCCCAGCTCGACCCCGCCCGGCGGGGGTTGGTCGTTCCGGCGTCGTTCCGGTCGTCCGGTGGTGCGCCGGAGGATCGTCGGTGTTCCGTCAACAAACGGCGCGAGCCTACTACTGACTCACAGACAACTCGAAGGTGTGCCCGGACGATTTTCGGCCTCCCTTCCGCGCGTTGATCACCAGTTGTCCCGGTATTCCGGGCGAAGAAATTCGCGCAAGTGACACAGAAGACCTGGACGAACGCCACATCTCAGCGGCAGGCAGTTGGCCGGATCTCTTCGCCCTGTGGGTATTCGGGTCTGATTGAGGGCGTTCGACGGGAATCTTCGTACCCCGGCGTTCGTCCCCCTGTACGGGGGCAGACGACCTTTCGGGGTACGTCCGGCACGGCGGAGCACTCCGCCGGCGTAGAACGGGCACGCACCGGGCAGCCACCCCTGACTCGTACGGCGGAGGGGAGTTGAAGGTCCGTGGTGACGGATGGACGCCGGGGGACGCCGGTGCCGGGAGCGGGGCCGGCGGGCGGCGCCGCGGTGCCCCGGCAGCAGCTGTGGGTGGAGGAGCCCGCGATACGCAGACGGATGCCCGACCCGGTACGCGCCGCGGCCGTGCGGGCCGTCCTGATCATGTCGTTGACGCTGATCCAGGCCGTGGTGGCCTTCCTGTGCACCCTGGCGGGGTCGTGGCTGGCGTTCCCGATGATCCTCAGCGGCGTGGCGAGCACGGTGGTCGCCACCTGGTCGGTGCTGGACGTCTGGGTGACCCGCCAGGTGTGGAACCAGCGCCACGGTGTGGTGTCGGTGCCGAGCAGCACGGCGCGCCGGATGCGGCGTGAGCGGCGCAGGGCGCGGGCGGCCGCGAAGGCGCAGGCCCGGCGTGACTCCCGAATACGCCGCCGGGGCGCCGGCGGCCTCTCCCGGGCCTGAGCGGGGCGCGGCCGGCCGGGCTCCCGGGGCCGGTGGCGGCCCGGGGAGCCCGGGGGTGCTCCCGGACCGTCAGCGGTCCGGCCGGTCCGCCAGGTCCGCCAGGTCCGGCTGTCCCGCCAGGTCCGGCTGATCCGCAGGCTTCGGCTGATCCGCGGGCTTCGGCCGGTCCGCCGGGGGCCGGGGGGTGGTCTCCGCGCGTGTCCTCGGGACCGCCGGCCCGCCCGCTGCTTCCTCGGACGGCGCGGCCCGCTTGAACATCCGGGTCGCGGTGATCTCACCATGCACCGTCTCGCCCTGCGGGTCCTGCTGCGGGAGCCCCGGCCTCAGGTGCTCCTCCACGCTGATGTACTTCAGCCCGGCCCGCAGGTCCGCGTCGTTCCTCAACCTGATGACCAGGGGGAACTCGGCGAGGGCCGTGGTGTCGAAGAGACCGGTCGTGTACAGCAGCTGGACCCCGAGTGCGTCGGAGACCGCGCGCTGGAGTTCCAGCAGGTACGTGGCGTTCGCGCGGCCGATGGGGTTGTCCAGGAACAGGGTCCCGGCGTGGCGGTGCCGGTCGTGGCCCCGGTCGTTGCTCCGCAGGGCCGCCATGGTGCAGTACAGGGCGATGGCGGCGGTGAGGAGCTGCCCCCCGGAGAAGACGTCGCCCATCTGTCCCACCGGGACCCGCTCGGCGCGGAGCACCGCGTCGGGCTTGAGGATCTCCACGGCGATGCCCTTGGGCCGGAGCGCCGCCTGGACACCGCGCAGCAGGAGGGACATGCCGTCCCTGCGGAGGTCGGAGTTCTTCCTGAGGGCCGCGTGGGTGGCCTCGTCGACGACCTCGCCGAGCCGCTCGGTGAGGGTGGCCTGGTCGGGTTCCTCGAAACGGATCCGGAGGAACTCCTGGCCCGACCACTCCCCCAGCCCTTCGGGGAGCCGGGAGAGGCGCTGGGCGGAGCGCAGGGTGGTGAGCGCGGACTCCACCAGCCCGCGCAGCCGGTCCACGATGGAGTCGCGGTTGCGTTCCAGCTGGGCCAGCTCGTCGGTGAGTACGCGCAGCCGGGGCGCGAAGGCCGCGGCCCACTTCTCCGCGTGGTCGGGCAGGGCGGAGGCGGGGAGTTCACGGATCTGCTGCCGGGCCGGGGTGCGGACCTGCTCGTAGCGGGTGGAGTTGGCGTGCCGTACGAGCACGTCGCTCGCCTCCCGCACCGAGCCCTCGGCCGCCGAGAGGTCCGCCGAGCAGCCGCGCAGCGAGCGGCGGGCCTCGGCCGCGGACCGCCTCGCCTCCTCCAGCGTGCCCGGGTAGGGGGCGTCCTCCTCCGGCGCCTCGTCGGACGCGGCCTCCCGCAGCAGGTCGCGCAGGAGGGCCGCCATCTCGTCGAAGCCGCTCGCGGAGTCCTCCGCGGTGCGGTGGGCGCGGAGCAGCTCGGTGTGGACGGCGCGTGCCGTCTCCAGGGCGGCGGTGGCCGCGGCCAGTTCGGCGGTCGCGGTCCGCAGCAGGGCCTGCGCCTGTTCCGCGTCGGCGGGGACGAGGTCCCCGGGGAGTTCGGTGTGCCGGGCCTCGCCGTCGGCCGGTGCGAGGCGTTCCGCTTCACCGCGCAGCCGCCCCAGCTGCTCGCTGGCCGAGGAGGCCCGGGTCTCCAGGAGCTGTACGAGGGACTCCGCGCGGGCCGCCGCGGCCTGCCGGGAAGGTCCGTCGGCGCCGTCGGTGCCCTCCAGGAGCTGGGCGGCGCGGGTGCGCACCTTGTTGGTGAGGCGGTCGAGTTCGGCGAGGGCGGCGCTCTCGTCGCTCTCCGCCCGGGCCTGCTCGGCCCGCAGGTCCGCGCCGACACCGACCTTCTCGTACAGCTGGGAGGCCGCCCGGTATGCCTCGCGCAGGGCGGGCAGCGAGACGCGTGCGCCACCGGGCACGGGGTCGGGCGGTGTTTCCGGGGCACCGGCGATCTCGGCGCGTTCGGCGCGCAGGGCGCGGGAGGTGCGATGGGCGTCGTCCGCCGCGCGCTGGGCCGCCCTGCGGTCCTCGTCGGCGGCGCGGGCCCGGTCGAGGCAGGCGGCGGCACGGGCCTCGGACTCGGCCGCCTCGTCGGTGAGTTCCCGCAGCCTGGCCTGCCAGGCCGCCCGGTCGCGCAGCCGGTGCGCGAGCCCGGCCAGCGCGTCGGCGGCCCGGCGGGCGCGCTGGGCCGCCTCCTGCCTCTCGTCGCGGACGCGGGCGGCCTCCGCCGCCGCCTCGTCCGCCTCGGCCCGGACGGTGCGGGCCTCCGCGAGACGGGTCTCCGCGGTCTCGGCGGCGGTGCGTGCGGCGGCGGCGGCCTCCCGGAGTTCGGTGAGCATGCCCGGCGGGCAGTCGGCCCGCCAGGAGCCGATCCTGGCGGCCAGGGCGCGGTCGGCCCCGAGCCGCGCGGCGAGCGCGCGGATGTCCTCGTCCCGTGCGGCGGCCCTCGCCCGCAGGGCCTGGCGTTCCTCGTCGGCTGCGTGCTCGTCGTGCATGGCGGGGTTCGGCGGTACCAGGAAGACGCCGTCCGCGGCCGGACCGCCCCCGGCGGGTACGGGCGCCAGGAGCGCCGCGGCGGTACCGACGGCCACGGCGGAGCGGGGCAGCAGGGCGGCGGAGCCGAGCACCTCGCGGGCCCTGGTGTGCGCGTCCGGGTCGGTGATGACGACCCCGTCGACGAGTTCCGGGCGGGCGGCGAGCACGGCCGCGTGGTCCAGGGGGTCGACGGACTGGGCGAGGTAGCGCCAGCCGGGCAGTGCGGGGATGCCGTGTTCGCCGAGGTACTCGACGGTGGCCAGGACGTCGGGGCCCGGGGGCAGCAGTCCGCCGTCGCCGAGGGCGCCGAGGATGCGGGAGTCGTCGGCGGCGGCGGTACGCATGTCGAAGAGCCTGCGCTCGGCGGCGGCGATGCCCGTCTCCAGCAGTTCGCGCACCTCCTCGGCTCCGGTGTCGAGTTCCTCGGCGGTGAGCGCCGGCGCGCCGTCGGCCGGGCCGGGTGCGTCCGGGCCGGCGGTGCGCCGGGGGCGGGGCACCCCGGCGGCCCCGGGCAGTCCCAGGAGTTCGGCGAGGCGCGGGTCGGAGGCGATCGACGCGGCGGCGCCGCGCTCCGCCTCGTACGACCGCTCGGCGCTCTGGGCGCGGTCGGCGGCCCGGGCGGCGGCGAGTTCGGCCCGGCTTTCGGCCGCCGCCGCCTCGCGGGCGTGGTCGGCGGTGCTCCTGGCCGCCTCCCGTGCGGTGTCCCAGGCCGCGACGGCGGCCTTCTCCGCGTCGTTGGCGGCGAGGGCCGCGCGGGCCGGGTCGGCGTCGGGGGCGGTGTCGTCGAGCCAGCCCGCCCGCACGGCTTCCGCGGTCTCCTGTTCGACCTCCACGAGGCGCTGGCGGAGGTGCCCGGCCTCGCTGCGTGCGCGCTGGGCCTCGGTGGCCGCGGTGGTGGCGTCGCGGTGGGCGGCCTCGCCGGTGGCCTGGAGGACCGCGGAGCGCTCCTCCTCCTCGTCGGCGACCCGCTCGCCTTCCTCGGCGGCGGTGTGCAGGGCGCGTACGAGATCGGCGGCGGCGGTGGCACGGGCGGCGAGGGCGGGGGCGGCGTCGCGTTCGGCCTCGCGGATGGCCACGGCGACCCTGGCCGAGCGGTCGGCGGCCGCGCGGTGGCGCAGGACCGCCTCGGCGGCCTGCCAGGCGGCGTGCAGGGTGCGGGCGTCGCCCAGTTCACGGCGCTGGGCCGCCGCGCCCTTCTCCGCGGCGGCGAGGGCCAGCGAGGCGTGCCGGTAGGCGAGTTCGGCGGCGATCAGGTCGCGGTGCCCGCGGGTGCTCTCGGCCTCGGTGACGGTGCGGGCGGCGGAGGTGACCTGCCCGGCGAGTTCCGCGGTGCGGGCGCGTTCCCCGGCGGCGCGGGCGGACAGTCCGCGGGCGAGGGTGCGGGTGCGCCGCTCGGCCGCGGCGTGGATGTCGCGGCTGCGGGCCCGGGCCCCGGTGGCTTCGACGATCCGGCCCAGCAGGTCGACGGATCCGGCGGTGAAGTCGCGTTCGGCGGTGAGTTCGGCGCGGCGGCCGAGTTTGTTGCCGAAGCCGCTGACCAGGTCGGCGAGGCCGTCCGTGTCGCGGGTGTCGGTGACCGCCCGCAGCAGCAGGTCGGTGAAGTCGGAGTCCTTCTTGACGGCGAAGAGGCCGGCCGCCTCGCCCTCGTCCGCGTTCATCTCACGCTGGTAGCGGAAGAGTTCGGGGTCGAGGCCGAGGTCGCCGAGGTGCTCGTTCCACCGGTCGTGGATCTCTTCCCAGTGCACGTCGAGGTGCTGGTAGAACTTGCCTGCGTCCATGAGGGCGTCGCGGAAGCCCTTCATGGTGCGCCGCCGGCCCCGCGCCCCGGAGGCGCCCTCGGCAGGGCGGCCCACCGAGGTGGCCTCGGCGACGGGCAGGCTGTCGAGGCTGAGCCCGGGGCCGGGGCGGAAGGAGTACCAGGCCTCGGCGAACTTGCGCGGGTCATTGGAGACCTGCCGGCCGCGCCATTCGCTGACCTTGCCGACGACGACGCATTCGCCGGTGAGTGTGTGCTGCCATTCCAGGGCGACGTGCCCGCAGTCGTCGGCCAGCAGGAACTTGCGCAGTACGCCGGAGCTGGCGCCGCCCAGGGTGTTGCGGTGCCCGGGCAGCATCACCGAGAAGATCAGCTTGAGGAGGACGGATTTGCCGCCGCCGTTCTCCAGGAAGAGCACTCCCGCGGGTGCCGGGCGGCGCGGGGGCCCGACCGGCTCCTCCTCGAAGAACTCCGCCTGGGCCGGGGCGGGGTGGGGCACGGGCTCCCCTACTCCGCGCAGGTCGAGCACGGTGTCGGCGTAGCGCGCACCGGCGGGTCCGATGGAGTAGAGGCGGACCCGGGACAACTCGTACATGGCGGCGGACTCTCGTCGTTCAGGTGGCGGGGGGGGCGGCGGCCGCACGGGAGTGCGGGCGGGGTCAGGAGTGGAAGGGCAGGCCCGCGTCGGGGGCGAGCTCCAGGCCGTCGGCGTCGGGCGGGGGCAGGAGCGTGGCCGACCCGTCGGTGACCGGTACGACACCGAGTTCCAGGAGCTCGGCCATCGCGGCGCCGCCGGCCATGTCGCGTACCTGGAGCTGGTAGCGGGCGGTGGTGCGGTAGGTGCCGCCCGCGTCGTCGCCGGTGCGCTGGAGGAAGCCGGAGTCGCCGAGGAAGGCGACGGCCTTGCCGATGATGCCGGTGGTCGACCCCGCGAGCCGCCGGGCGTCCTTGGTGGCTCCGGTGGCGCTGCGGCGGGCGTAGACGCGCCAGCCCGACTCCAGCCCCGGGGCGTCGGAGGCGGGGTCGGTGTTGTCGCCCCGCTGTTCGGCGCGCTCCTCCAGTCGGCGGCACGCCTGGCGGACGAAGGCGTCGACGCCGTTGACCGTGATCCGCCCGATGTAGGCGTCGTCGGCGAGGTCCTCGGGCCGGGGGAAGGCCATGGCGGCGACGGCGAGGTGGGCCAGTCCGTGCAGGAAGCGGTCGGCGGTGTCGGAGGAGGCGCGCCGGGCGTAGTCGCCCATGCGTACGGCGAACACGGAGTCCTCCGCGGCGGTCACCGCCATACCGGCGCGGGCGGAGACCTCCAGGACGACGAGTCCGAGTCCGGTGGCGACGGCGTCGGCGAGCCGGGCGAACGCCGGTTCCTCGCGGTAGCGGCGCAGCAGTTCGGCGTATTCGGCGTCCCGGGCGGGCACCAGTCTGGGCTGGAGTCCGAAGGAGACGAGCCGGGCCGCGTCGGCCGCGTCGGCGGGGGTGGCCCCGGCGGGGGCCGCCGCCGGGGCGGGGTCCGCCGTGTACCCGGGCTGCGGGTCCGCCCACGCGTCGGCGGGTTCGGCGTACTGCTCGGTCACTGCGGGGGCTCCTCGGTACGGGTGGCTGCGCTCGTGGGGCGGAGGCGGGGGCCGGCCGGGCGGACGCTCACGAGGCGTCCTTGCGGTCCGCGGCCATGCCCGCGGCGTCCAGCAGGGCGGTGCCCACTATCAGGTCGGCCCCGCCGAACTCCGGGTCCTCCAGCGGGATTCCGTCGTCGACCGCGAAGAGCAGTCTGCGTTCTCCCTGGCGGTAGGCGGTGCCGACCGGGGGGCTCGCCGCGTGGACGGCGAGCAGGGCGACCAGATAGGGCAGGTCGGGGTCGTGGAGCCGGGCCTCGGCCAGCAGGCCGGAGAGCCGGCGGGGGGCGTCGTGCTCCAGGTCGAGCAGGTCCAGGGCGTGCGCGAGCTGCTCCTCGCTGAACCGGCTGTCGTCGGGGGTGGCCACGAGGTCGGGTTCGGGCATCTCCGCGCCGAGGTGCTCCCGTTCGACGGGCGGGGTGAGCAGCAGGTCGACGAGGTCGCCGACGCGGACGGAGACCGGGGTGCGCAGTCCGGTGCCGTGGGTGAAAAAGGCGTCGGTGACCCGGGACGCCTCTTCGACGGGGAGCGGCAGCAGGGGGGCGACGAGCTGGCCGTAGAGGTCGAGTCCCAGGCGGGAGGCGGGGGCGGCGAAGGCCTGCCGGTCCTGTTCGGCGCGGAAGAGCGGCCCGGCCTCCAGCAGCCGGGACTGGAGCTGGGTGTGGCGGCGGATGCAGTCCTTGACGATGTCGACGAGCTCGGCGGCGCGCCGTTTGTGCTCGGGGTCCTCGGCCTCGTCCCTGGCCTTGCGGATGTTGGTGAGGATGGCGTTCTCGTGGCGGTAGCGGTCGGCGACGTGGTCGAGGGCTTCGGCGATCATGTCGGGGACGGCGTTGAGCCAGTCGACGGCGCGGACGTTGCGCCGGGTCGCCTCCAGGGTCCGGCGGAGGGTCTCCGCGTACTGCACGGTGCGGTAGCGGGCCTGTTCGGCGGCGAGCTGGGCGTCGGCGAGGCGGCCCCGGCTGATGAGGACCTCCAGTTTCACCTCGGCGGCGATCTGCGCGCTGGTGACATCGGTGTCCAGGGCGCCGACCAGGACGTTGACCGCTTCGTCGGTGGCCCGGAGGTAGACGGCGCCGTCGGGGCCCGGTACCTCCTCGACGAGTTTGAAGTCGTAGTCCCGGCGGACGTACACGCCGTCCGGGCCGAAGGTGCCGTACACCGCGCGGAAGCCCCGGTCCACGCTGCCGACGTTGATCAGGTTCTCCAGGACCCAGCGGGCGACCCGCTCGTGTTCGGTGGCGGGGCGGCCGGGGGCCTGGGCGCCGACCCTGGGGAGGAGTCTGGCCACTATCTGGTCGTGGTCCGCGCCCGTGTCGAAGTCCATGTTGAGGGTGACCAGGTCGATCGCGGCGAGGGCGACCTCCGCCATCGCGTAGACCGTGTACTCGCCGGCCAGGTTCGCCTTGCGTGCGTCGAGGTCGTGCAGCGGGGCGGTGCAGGCGAGCGCGCGCAGCCGACGCGAGAGCCCCTCGTCGGCGGCGGGGCCCGGGGCGGGCCGCGGCCCCGCGCTGAGCTGCGGCGCAGCGGTGTGGGTGTCGGCAGGCGAAGTCACGCTGCACAGATTAGGTCCTCGCACCGACAACGGTCGAAACGGCGCAGAACCGGCCGCCCGGCGGGCACGCGGCGCCCTCCCCGGCCGCTCCGGCGCGCCCGTGCGTCAGGCCGCCCCGTAGCCGCCCCCGCCCGGCGTCCGCAGCACCAGCAGGTCCCCGGTGTCCAGGTCCGCGCTGTCGCAGCCCTTCAGCGGGACGACGTCCCCGGTGCCGGCCCGCTCGATGTGCTGCCCGCCCGGCTCTCCCGGCCCGCCGCCCGCCATTCCGTACGGTGGCACGCGGCGGTGCCCCGACAGCAGGGTGACGGTGACGGGTTCGAGGAAGCGGAGGCGGCGTTCGGTACCGCTTCCGCCGTGCCACCGTCCCGTGCCGCCGCTGCCCTCGCGCACGGTGAAGCTCTCGACCCGTACGGGGCAGCGCCACTCCAGGATCTCGGGGTCGGTGAGGCGGGAGTTGGTCATATGGGTCTGGACGGCGTCGGCGCCGTCGAATCCGTCCCCGGCGCCCGATCCGCTCGCGACGGTCTCGTAGTACTGGACGCGGTCGTTGCCGAAGGTCAGGTTGTTCATCGTGCCGGACCCCTCGGCCTGTATCCCGAGCGCGGCGTACAGGGCGCCCGTGACCGCCTGGGAGGTCTCCACGTTGCCCGCGACGGTCGCCGCCGGCGGGGCGGGGGCCAGCATCGATCCCTCCGGGACGCGTATGTCCAGGGGGGTCAGGCAGCCGCTGTTGAGCGGGATGTCGCCGGTGACGAGCGTCCGGAAGACGTAGAGGACGGCGGCCGTGACGACGGAGCGCGGGGCGTTGAAGTTGCCGGGCTGCTGGGGGGAGGTGCCGGTGAAGTCGATGACGGCCTGCCGGCGTTCGCGGTCCACGGTGACCGCGACCTCGATGAACGCGCCGTTGTCCGTCTCGTAGCGGCAGGAGCCGTCGCGCAGCCCCGCGACGATCCGGCGCACGGACTCCTCGGCGTTGTCCTGGACGTGGCCCATGTACGCCTGGACGACGTCCCGGCCGAACTGCCGGGTGATCCCGCGGAGTTCCGCGATGCCCTTCTCGTTGGCGGCGATCTGCGCGCGCAGGTCGGCGAGGTTGGCCTCAGGATCGCGCGAGGGGTGGGCCGCGGTGGTGAGCAGGCGGCGGGTCTCCTCCTCGCGCAGCCGCCCGTCGCGGACCAGGAGCCAGTTGTCGAACAGGACGCCCTCCTCGTCGGCGGTCCGGCTGAAGGCGGGCATGGATCCGGGGGTGATGCCGCCGATCTCCGCGTGGTGGCCGCGGGACGCGACGAAAAAGCGCGGCCGCGGGGGCCGGGCGCCGTCGTCGGGCCCGTCGAACACGGGGGTGACGACGGTGACGTCGGGCAGGTGGGTACCGCCGTGGTACGGGTCGTTGACGGCGTAGACGTCGCCCGGCCGCAGGGTGGTCCCGTTGCGCCGCAGCACCTCCTTGACGGACTCCCCCATCGATCCGAGGTGCACCGGGATGTGCGGGGCGTTGGCGACGAGGCCGCCCTCCGCGTCGAAGACCGCGCAGGAGAAGTCCAGCCGTTCCTTGATGTTGACGGAGTGCGCGGTGTTCTCCAGGCGTACGCCCATCTGCTCGGCGATCGACATGAAGAGGCTGTCGAACACCTCCAGCATGACGGGGTCGGCCCGGGTGCCGGCCGCGGTGCGTTCCGGGCGCGGTCGCACCCGGTGGAGTACCAGGTGCCCGGAGCGTTCCGCGGTGGCCCGCCAGCCCGGGTCCACGACGGTGGTGGAGTCGTCCTCGGCGATGATCGCGGGGCCGTCCACGGTGCCGGAGGGGAGCAGGTCCGCGCGCCGGTGGAGGCGGGCCTCCCGCCATCTCCCCCCGGTGAACATCCGGACGGCCCCCGCCGCGGGCGCCGTCCCCCGGCGGCCTGGGGGCGGGCCCGGCGGGCGGTGTCCGCGTTCTCCCGTCCTTCCCGTCGCCTCCACCGTGACGGTCCCGGCGACGAGGGGCCTGTCCGTGGTGAACCCGTAACGGGCCCGGTGGGCGGTGGTGAACTCCTCGGTCATGGCGGCGACGGTGCCGAGCCGGACGGGCAGGCCCGCGTCCGTCCCCGCGTAGCGCAGCAGCACCCGCGCGCGGGTGGAGACGGCGCTGTCGGGGACGTGGTCGGCCCGCAGCTCGGCGCGGGTGCGTTCCGCCAGCCGCTCGGCGGTCTCCTCCACGCGGGTACGGGCGGCCTCGTCCAGCGTGGTCTCGACGGACTGCTCCCGCATGGCCGTGACGTCGGCGAGGCCGATGCCGTACGCGGACAGGACACCGGCCAGCGGCGGTACCAGGACGGTGCCGATCCCGAGCGCGTCGGCGACCGCGCAGGCGTGCTGCCCGCCCGCCCCGCCGAAGCTGGCCAGGGCGTAACGGGTGACGTCGCGGCCGCGCTGGACGGAGATCTTCTTGATGGCGTTGGCCATGTTCTGTACGGCGATCTCCAGGAAGCCGGCGGCCACCCCGGCGGGGTCCTGCCGCCGTCCCGTGGCCCGGGCCACCTCGGCGGCCAGGGCCTCGAAGCGCTCGTGCACGACGTCCGGGTCGAGCCGCCGGTCGCCCCGGGGGCCGAAGACGGCCGGGAAGTGGGCGGGGTCGATCCGGCCGAGCATGACGTTGGCGTCGGTGACGGTGAGCGGGCCGCCCCGCCGGTAGCAGGCGGGCCCCGGGTCGGCGCCCGCCGATCCGGGACCGACCCGGTAGCGCCGGCCGTCGAAGTGCAGGACCGATCCGCCGCCCGCCGCGACGGTGTGGATGCTCATCATGGGGGCGCTCATCCGCACACCGGCCACCTGGGTGCCGAGTTCCCGCTCGAACTCACCGGCGTAGTGCGACACGTCGGTGGAGGTGCCGCCCATGTCGAAGCCGATGACCCGGTCGTGGCCGGCCTGTCCGGACGTACGGGCCATGCCGACGACGCCGCCGGCCGGGCCGGAGAGCACCGCGTCCTTGCCGCGGAAGTGGGCCGCCTCCCGCAGGCCGCCGTTGGACTGCATGAACATCAGGCGGATCCCGCCCAGTTCGGCGGCCACCTCGTCGACGTAGCGGCGCAGGACGGGCGAGAGGTAGGCGTCGACGACCGTGGTGTCGCCGCGCGGTACCAGTCTGATCAGCGGGCTGACCTCGTGCGAGCAGCTGACCTGGGTGAAGCCGGCTTCCCGGGCGGCCTCGGCGACGGCGTTCTCGTGTGCGGGGTGGCGGTAGCCGTGCATCAGGACGACCGCGGCGCTGCGGAACCCGGCCGCCCTCGCCTCGCCCAGCCGCCGGACGAGGGTGCCGCGGTCGAGGGGCCGTACCGTCCGGCCGTGGGCGTCGACGCGTTCCGGTACCTCGATCACCCGGTCGTACACGGCCTCGGGCAGCACGATGCGGCGGTCGAAGAGGCGTGGGCGGTTCTGGTACGCGATCCGCAGGGCGTCCCGGAAACCTTCGGTGATGACCAGGACGGTCGGTTCGCCCCGCCGTTCCAGCAGGGCGTTGGTGGCGACCGTGGTGCCCATCCTGACGCCCGCGACCCGGTGCGCGGGAACCGGGTCGTCCGGGCCGAGTCCGAGCAGCAGCCGGATCCCCTCGACGGCCGCGTCGCGGTGCCGGCCGGGGTCGTGGGAGAGCAGTTTGCGGGTGACCAGGCGTCCGTCCGGGTCCCGTCCCACGACGTCCGTGAAGGTGCCGCCGCGGTCGATCCAGAACTCCCAGCGCCCGGTCATCCCCCCATTCTCGCGCGGCCGTCCCCCGTCCGCAGCGGGCCGGGGAGCGGGACCGGCGGGGCGTTCCCGGGCGGCGGGCCACCGCCCGGGGGCGCTGCGCGGGGACCGGCCCCGCACGTCCGGCTCCTCAGCCGTCCCGCGCCCCGGCTCCCGGCTCCCTCAGCCGGTCTGCGCGTCCGGGCCGATGCGGCTGCGTACCGCGGTCTGCACCTCGGCCTCCTCGGCCGGGTCGGCGGCGAGCCTGCGCAGGCGTTCGGCGACCCGGATGTCGCCGGTCTCGGCGTGGAGCGCGGCCAGCTCCCGGGTGGTCTCCTCGCAGTCCCAGAGGCACTCGACGGCGAAGCCGGTGGCGAAGGAGGGGTCGGTCGCGGCCAGCGCGCGGGCGGTCCGGCCGCGCAGATGGGAGGAGGAGGTCTCGCGGTAGACGTGGCGCAGCACCGGTGCGGCGCAGGCGATGCCGAGGCGGCCCGCCCCGTCGACCAGGGTCCACAGGCTCCGGCCGTCGGGGCCGTCGCCCCGGACGGCCTCGCGCAGGGCCGCGAGGACGAGCGGGGCGTCCTGGGCCGTGCCCCGGCAGGCCAGCACACCTGCCGCCGAGACGCCGAGGGCGTCCGGCCGGCGGGCCCACCGGCGCGCACGGTCGACCGCCGTCTCGTCGCACATGCGCTCGAAGGCCGCCACGGCGGCTTCCGCCACGGTGGGGGACGGGTCCGCGGCGGCCTGTTCGATCAGGTCCAGCACGACGGGGTCCCGGGCTTCGGCCAGGTAGTGCAGGGCGGCGCAGCGGGCGCCGTCCGGGCCGCTCCGGGCCGCCTCGACGATCCGCGGCCGGTCCTCGGTGCCGGCGACGGCCGACAGGCAGCGGGCGGCGGGCACATGCAGCACGCTGCCGCGTTCGAGTCCCTGCTGGGCCCAGTCGAACACCGCCTGGACGCTCCAGCCGGGCCGGGGCCCGGCGGGCCGCATCTGCCGCTGCCACCGGTCGAAGGAGCCCTGCTCGCCGGCGGCGCGCACCCGGGCGCCGACCGCTTCGCGCGGGTCGTCGGCCCAGAGCCGCCAGGGCCGGGGCTCGAAGGCGTCCCGCACGGCGGCGGCCAGCTCGGCCGCGCCCTGCGGGGTGGCGGGGAACCGGGCGAGCACGGGCCCGGCGAGTGAGCGCAGCCCGGCGTCGTCGTCGCGCAGCGCCAGCTCGTCGAGGGCCCAGGCCCAGTTGGTGCCGGTCGCGGCGTAGCGCCGCAGCAGCGTGAGGGCGTCGTCACGCCCGTACGAGGCGAGGTGGCCCAGGACCGAGAGCGCGAGGCCCGTGCGCGACTCGTCGGTGTCGAGGCGGTCCTCGGCGTCCCACAGGTGCCGCTCGATCTCCTCGGTGCCGCCGTCGAGATCGATGTACAGGCGGGCGTAGTAGAGGGAGCGGTTCTCGACCTGCCAGTCGTGGCGCGGGTCGCTCAGGACGCAGTGGTTGAGGGCCGCGAGGGCCTCGGTACGGGGTGCTGCGAGTGCGTGGAGTGTGCCGTCGCCGCGGCCCCTCTGCAGCAGACCGAGCAGAGTGCCGCTCGGCGCTATGAACGGATCGAACATGGGGAAAGCCTCACATCAAGCTGTCGACGCGACCGGGACCGTGCTGTTCACGTACCGGGGGGACTAGGCCGCGCGACAACATGACCGGCCGGCCGCCGTCTTTAGCCTGGTGCTCATCTTCCTCTGCCTCTCGTCGGTGGTCCTGAGCGGACCCGCGACGTCATGATGGCCCAGCCATTTCGCCGACGCGACCACATTTACGGCACACCGGTCCACCGCCCGCCCGGTGGGCGCCTCAGCGCGCACCGAAGAGTTCCAGCAGGTCGTCCTTGCCGAACATGCGCGCGGTGTCCTCGGCGGAGGGTGTTCCGGCGGCCGGATCGGCCCCCGCCGCCAGCAGCGCCTCGATCACCGCGCGCTCCCCCTTGAAGACGGCGCCGGCGAGCGGGGTCTGGCCCCGGTCGTTGGCCCGGTCCGGGTCCGCCCCGCGGGCGGCGAGGGCGGCGACGGCCGGTGCGTGGCCGTGGTAGGCGGCGAGCATGATCAGGGTGTCGCCCCGGTCGTTGGTGAGGTTCGCCGGGAGGCCCGCGTCGACATAGGCGGCCAGGGCGTCCGCCTCACCGCGGCGGGCCAGGTCGAAGACCTTGGTCGCCAGCTCGACCACCTCGGGGTCGGGGGTTTCGCTCATCGGACGGGCCGCCTTCCATAACCGTTCTCGCCGTTGCCGACCTGGTGGGGTACGGCACAGGGCCGTACGAGTGAATCGACAGGGTACTGCCCCGCGGACGCGGTGATCCTGCCCATGCGCGGCGAAAGATCACCTGCGGCCCGGCCCGGGTCTCCCCGGGCGGGCGCGGCCGGCGGCAGCCGCCTTCTCCCCACCGCCCGGGTGAAAAACATCACCTTTCACCCCATTGGATCTATTTTCATATAGACGCACCGGGTGATGCTGTAAGTACTCATGGTGACTGTCCCCTCAACCAGGAGAACTGCTCATGATCCTCTCCATCTCGGGCGTGGTCCTGCTCGGCATCATCGTCTTCCTGTTCTTCAAGAAGGACGGGCTCAAGGCGTCCCACGCCCTCATCTGCGCCCTGTTCGGCTTCTACCTGGCCGGCACCGCCATCGCGCCCAGCATCACCGCGGGCGGGGCGAGCCTCGCCGGCATGCTGGGCGGGATCAAGTTCTGACACCCCGCATCCGTTCCCGCCCCCTCCAGGAGACCGACGTGGCCCGGCGACCCCTCCCCCGCATCCTGACCGGTGGCAGCGCTTCGATCACGCGCGGCCGCGCGTTCGCGCGCACCGCCGCCGGCGGTGCCACCGACGTCCTCCATCCGCTGATCACAATCGTCCGCGGCCTGCGGCTGCTGGCGGGAGCGGGGCGCAGGAGGTGGGCCGCGACACCCGGGGACCGGCGCGGGCACGTGCTGTTCCTCGTCGCGGCCTGCGTCCTGGGCGTGGCGCTCCTCCCGTACGGGTTCCTGCTGGCGGCCGTCTCGCTGATGGGCGCCGCCGCGTGGAGGGGCAGGGACCGGGCCCCCGCGGTGAAGGGTCCGGGCGAGGCGGAGGCCGCGCGGCTCCGGTCGCTCTACGAGGCCCTGGTGCCGCACTTCTCGGCAGCCGACGACCCCGGCCCGCTGTTCGCCCACGGCGGCGACTGGGAGAAAGCCTTCGGCACCTCGTTCGCGTTCGACGGGAACGGCCGCCTCACCCGTCTGGAGGTGAGCTACCCCGCGTACGTCGCCGACGGCGACCCGGCCCTGCGGGCCCGTGTCGAGCAGGTGCTCGACGCCAAGGCCGGCCGGGGCCGGGAGTACCACTTCGCCTGGGACGAGGAGAACAACCGCCTGCTGATGACGGTGCTGGACCCGCTGCCGGACACGATCGCCGCCCAGCGCTTCGTGGCCGCCCCGGGTGAGACGGTCCTCGGCTTCACCGACGACGGCTCGGTGCGGCGCACGGTCCCGGTACGGGACGGGGACGGGACCCGCGACGCGGCCCCGGTCCTCTGGCGCACCGGCACCCGCTCCACCGAACCCCATCTGCTGGCCGTCGGGCACCCCGGCAGCGGCACCACGACCCTGCTGCGTTCGCTGGCCCTCCAGGCCCTCCAGCACGGTGACCTGCTGGTCGTGGAGGGCGGCGGGAGCGGCGGGTACGGCTTCCTGAACGGGCGCGACGGCGTCCTGGCCGTCGAGTGCGGCCTGTCCGGGGCCCTGGCCACGCTCGAATGGGCCGCGCACGAGACACAGCGCCGGCTGATCGCCGCCGACCGCGCCCGCCAGGCCGGCCACCCCGAGCCGGAGGACATCCGCCGGCCCCTGTGGATCCTGCTGGACCGGCCGAGCGCCCTGGGCCACCTGGCGGCGGCCGAGGGCCGGCCCGAGCCGCAGGAGCTGCTCCAGGTGCCGTTGCGGCACGGCCGGGCGGCCGGGGTGACGGTCGTCGTCGCGGAGCAGTTCGACAGCCTGGACACGTTGTCCGAGGCCGTACTCCGGCACACCCGGGCCCGTGCCGTGCTCGGCCCCGCCACCCGCGAGCAGGCCGAGGCCGTGCTGGGCGTCCCGCCCCACACCACGCCGGTGCCCGAGGTACCGCCGGGCCGGGGGTACGCCCGGCTGGGCGCGGGGCCCGTGCTGCGGCTCCAGGTGCCCGCGACCCCCGACCCGTACGACGAGGCGACCGGTGAGGCGCACCGGCAGGCCGTGCTCGGTCTGCTGCCCGGCGCGGCGGATCCGGCCGGCCGGGCTGCGGAGGGCGACGGGCGGGAGCCCGCGCCCGGCCGCACGGGCCCGCTGGTGGCGGCACCCGCCACCGCGGAGGGGTGACCCCGGAACACTTCAGGAGACCTCAGGGCACTTCGAACGCCTCAGGCCACGAACGTCCGGGGGGACTCCACTCCCGCGCCGGCGCCCGAGCCGACCAGTTCCGCCGCCGCGGCCAGCCGCAGCGCCGCCTCGTCCGCCACCGGCCCGCCCACGGTGAAGGGGAGGCGCACATAGCCCTCGAAGGCACCGTCCACCCCGAACCGGGGCCCCGACGGGACCCGTACCCCCACCCGCTCGCCCGCCACCGCGAGCCGTGAGCCGGACAGTCCGCCGGTGCGCACCCAGAGGGTCAGCCCGCCGCGGGGCACCTCGAACTCCCACTCCGGCAGCTCCCGGCGCAGCGCCCGTACCAGCGCGTCCCGGTTCTCCAGCGCCTGGGCGCGCCGGACGGTCACCGCCTGCTCCCAGCCTCCGGTCCCCATCAGCCAGTTGACGGCGAGCTGTTCCAGTACCGGTGTCCCCATGTCGGCGTAGGCGCGCGCGGCGACCAGACTGCGGATGACGTCCGGGGCGGCCCTGACCCAGCCGATCCGCATCCCGGCCCAGAACGCCTTGCTCGCCGATCCGACGGTCAGCACCGTGCTGCCCGCGGGGTCGAAGGCGCAGACCCGTCGGGGCATGCCGGCCTCCGGGTCCAGCCGCAGTTCCTGCATCGTCTCGTCGGCGACCAGCACCGTCCCCGCCGAGCGCGCGGCCTCGACCAGGGCCCGGCGCTGCTGTTCGTCGGCCAGCGCGCCGGTGGGGTTGTGGAAGTCCGCCACGACGTACGCCAGCCGGGGCGCCGCGTCCCGCAGGACCTGGCGCCAGCGGTTCAGGTCCCAGCCGCCCAGCCCTTCCTCCATGGCGACCGGGACCAGCCGGGCGCCCGCCTCCCGCATCAGCTGGAGGATGTTGGCGTAGCTCGGGGACTCCACGGCGATGCGCTCGCCGCGCCCCGCGAAGAGGTGGCAGATCGCGTCGATGGCACCCATCGCGCCGGTGGTCACCATGATCTGTTCCGGCATCGTCGGGACGCCGTGCCCGGTGTACCGGTCGGCGATCGTCCGCCGCAGCGCGGGCAGGCCCGCCGGATAGTCGCCGTGTGTGTGCGCGTAGGGCGGGAGTTCCTCCAAAGCGCCCTGGAAGGCCCGGGTCAGCCAGGGTTCCGGGGCGGGCAGTGAGGCGCAGCCCAGGTCGATCACGGAACCGAGTGACTCGGGGGGCAGCGGCTCCAGGCCGCGGGCGGGCAGCGGGTTGCCCGCCGGGACGGCCGTCCAGCTGCCGGCCCCGCGCCTCGACTCCAGGAAGCCCTCGGTGCGCAGGGCCTCGTAGGCGGCGGCGACGGTGGTCCGGCTGAGCGAGAGGGCGAGCGCGAGTTCCCGCTCGGCGGGCAGCCGGGCGGCGACCGGCACGCGGCCCTCCAGGACGAGCAGCCGGACGCCGTCGGCGAGCGCGCGGTAGGCGGGCGGCCTGCGGCTGCCCGGTGGCACCGGGCGGGGCTGCTGCGCGCGGAGCTGCCGGGCCAGCTGGGCGGCACCCACACTTGAAGTCCACTGCGCCATGAAATCAGTCCACCTTCCTCTAATTGGCCCTACTTGGCGGCTGTTCCCCCGCCACAGAGTGGCACGGAGCAGTCCACTACCACCACAGGGGGTACCACGTGTCCATCCAGACCGCCCGGGGCGGCGAGGCCCGGCTCGCCCGCCGGCTCACCCGGCTCTACGCGGGGCTGGCGCTGTACGGGGCGAGTTCGGCTCTCCTGGTACGCGCCGGACTCGGCCTGGAACCCTGGGGCGTGCTGCACCAGGGCCTCGCCGAGCGGACCGGCCTCTCCATCGGTGCCGTCTCGGTCGTCGTGGGGGCCGTCGTCCTGCTGCTGTGGATACCGATCCGGCAGCGCCCCGGGCTGGGCACCGTCTCCAACGTCTTCGCGGTGGGCATCGCGATGGACGGCACACTGGCCCTCGTACCGGATGCGCACGGGGCGGCGGCCCGCGTCGCCCTGGCGGTCGCGGGCATCGTGCTCAACGGGGCGGCCACCGGGCTGTACATCTCCGCCCGCTTCGGGCCCGGTCCGCGCGACGGGCTGATGACCGGGCTGCACCGGCTGACCGGCCGGTCCGTCCGGCTGGTGCGGACGGCGATCGAGGCGGCCGTCGTGGTGACCGGGTTCCTGCTGGGCGGGTCGCTGGGGGCCGGCACCCTGCTGTACGCACTGTCGATCGGCCCGCTCGCCCAGTTCTTCCTGCGTGTGTTCGCCCTCCCGGAGCCGGACGCCGGCCCCCGGGGTGCCGTCGGCCGGACACCGGGGGGAGCGATACTTCCGCGGTGAACACAGCTCCGGGGCGCCACCCCTATCTGGACCACCCCTCGACGATCCCGTTCGCCCACCGCGGCGGGGCCTCGGACGGGCTGGAGAACACCGCGGCCGCCTTCCGGCGGGCCGCGGACGCGGGCTACCGCTACTTCGAGACCGATGTCCACGCCACGGCCGACGGCCGGCTCGTCGCCTTCCACGACGCGACCCTGGACCGGGTGACGGACGCCGGGGGGCCGATCGCCGCACTCCCGTGGAGCGAGGTGTCCCGGGCCCGGGTCGCCGGCACCGAGCCGCTGCCGCTCTTCGAGGAGCTGCTGGAGGAGTTCCCCGCGGCCCGCTGGAACGTGGACATCAAGGCGGAGCCCGCGCTGCGGCCCCTCGTCGACCTGGTCCGCAGGACCGGGGCCTGGGACCGGGTGTGCGTGGGGTCGTTCTCGGAGTCGCGGGTGGCCAGGGCGCACCGCCTGGCCGGCCCCCGTCTGGCGACCTCCTACGGCGTCCGCGGGGTGCTCGGGCTGCGGCTGCGTTCGTACGGCGTACCGGCGGCCGTGCGGGCGGGGGCGGTGTGCGTCCAGGTGCCCCGGAGCCGGAGCGGCATCCGGGTCGTCGACCGCGCGTTCGTCCGCACCGCGCACGCGCGCGGCCTGCAGGTCCACGTGTGGACCGTCAACGAAGCGGAGGAGATGGCGGCTCTCCTGGACCTCGGGGTGGATGGCATCATGACCGATCACATCGAGACGCTGCGTACGGTGCTGGACGAGCGGGGGGCGTGGGCCTGACGCCGCTCCGGCCGCGCACGGGACGAGCGGGGGGCGCCAGGTGAGCACGGGCACGGGTACGGGGACCGGAGAGGCGGCAGGGCCCGCCGGGGAGGCACCGGCCGGCCGGCGGCGGGAGCAACGCGGCTGGTACTTCTACGACTTCGCCTGCTCCGTCTACTCCACGAGCGTCCTGACCGTCTTCCTGGGCCCCTACCTGACGTCGGTCGCGAAGGCCGCGGCCGACGCCGAGGGGTATGTGCACCCGCTGGGGATACCGGTGCGCGCGGGATCCCTCTTCCCGTACTCCGTCTCGGCGTCCCTCGTGCTCGCGGTGCTCGTGATGCCGCTCGCCGGGGCCGCCGCCGACCGGACGGGGCGGAAGAAGCCCCTGCTCGCCGCCGCCGCGTACACCGGGGCGGCGGCGACCACCGGGATGTTCTTCCTGGGCGGGGAGCGCTACCTGCTGGGCGCCTTCCTGCTGATCGTCGCGAACGCGTCGCTCGCGGTGTCGATGGTGATGTACAACGCCTACCTCCCCCAGATCGCCACGCCCGCCGAACGCGACGCGGTCTCCTCGCGCGGCTGGGCCTTCGGGTACACCTCGGGCGCGCTGGTCCTGGTGCTGAACCTGGTCCTCTACACGGGCCACGACTCCTTCGGGCTCTCCGAGGGCGACGCCGTCCGGATCTGCCTGGCGTCGGCCGGTGTGTGGTGGGGCGCCTTCACGCTCGTACCGCTGCGCCGCCTGCGGGACCGGCGGGTGGCCCCGGACGGCGAGGGGGCCGCGGGTTCCGGCTGGCGGCAGCTGGCGGCGACGCTGCGGGACATGCGCCGCCACCCCGTCACCCTGGCGTTCCTGCTCGCCTACCTCGTCTACAACGACGGCATCCAGACGGTGATCTCCCAGGCGTCGGTGTACGGCTCCGAGGAACTCGGACTCGGCCAGACGACGCTGATCACCGCGGTGCTGCTGGTGCAGGTGCTGGCGGTGGCGGGAGCGCTCGGCATGGGCCGGCTGGCCCTGGTGTACGGCGCGAAGCGCACGGTGCTGGTGTCCCTGGCCGTCTGGACGCTGATCCTCGCCGGCGCCTTCGCGATGCCCGCCGGCACGCCCGCCTTCTTCTACGTCCTGGCCGCGGCCATCGGCCTGGTGCTCGGCGGCAGCCAGGCCCTCTCGCGTTCGCTGTTCTCCCATCTGGTGCCGCGCGGCAAGGAGGCGGAGTACTTCTCGGCGTACGAGATGAGCGACCGGGGGCTCAGCTGGCTCGGGCCACTGGTGTTCGGTCTCGGATATCAGCTGACGGGCAGCTACCGGGATGCCATCCTGTCCCTGGTGATCTTCTTCGTGCTCGGTGCCGTGCTGCTGGCGCGGGTTCCCGTGCGTGCGGGCGTGGCCGCCGCGGGCAACCCCGTTCCGGACCGGATTTAGACGTTGAAGTGAAAGGCCGGTAGTGTACGCCTTTGGCCTGCCCGGAGGACCGTTACTGCGAGTGGATGACACCGAACCGTTGGGTGACATCTTCCGTCAGAGGTGACAAACCGGGCGGTGATGGGTACTGGACCCTGACAAAGGCAGCGGCACGACGGGCGACGCAGGACCGGCAACGGGAATCTTTACCGCCGACCGGACGTTGACCGGATGACGACGACAGCGACACATGTCCTGTGGGCGACAAGCCCGGGAGGCACGATTCATGAGTGAGCGAGCTCTCCGCGGCACGCGACTCGTGGTTACCAGCTACGAGACGGACCGCGGCATCGATCTGGCCCCGCGCCAGGCGGTGGAGTACGCATGCCCGAACGGACATCGATTTGAGATGCCGTTCTCGGTAGAGGCGGAGATTCCGCCGGAGTGGGAGTGCAAGGCGTGCGGCGCCACGGCACTCCTGGTGGACGGGGACGGCCCCGAGGAGAAGAAGGGCAAGCCTGCGCGTACGCATTGGGACATGCTCATGGAGCGGCGTACCCGTGAGGAGCTCGAGGAGGTGCTGGCCGAGAGGCTGGCCGTCCTGCGCTCGGGAGCCATGAACATCGCCGTGCACCCGCGGGACAGCAGGAAGTCCGCCTGACCCGTGTAAGCAGAACAGCACACAGAAGCCGCGGGCCGTGACACCGACAAGGTGTCACGGCCCGCGGCTTCTGTGTGCGGCCGTCGCCGGAGGTCAGCGGCCGAGCGGCGGACGCCGGTCGCCGGTGCCGTCGTCGGGACGGGCCGGGGCGCCGTCCTCGCGGATGACCTCCCCCTGGACGACCTTTCCGTCCGGGCGGTGCATCCGGGCCTGCTGGAAGGCGTCCGAGAACCCTCCGGGCACCGAGTCGCGCATCCGGCGTTCCAGCGAACGCTCCGCGTACCGGCCGAGCAGGGAGCGTACGGGCGGCAGCAGGAGCAGCAGCCCCGCGACGTCGGAGATCATGCCGGGGATCATCAGCAGCAGGCCGCCCAGCATGAGGAAGCCGTTGCCCTTGCTCCCGGAGGCGGGCGGGGCCGGGGCGGCGCCCGCGCCGGGCTGACCGGGCATCTGCTGGAGCGTCTCGGTGAGGTTGCGGAAGGCCCGGCGGCCCGCCCTCTTGATCACCAGGGCGCCGAGCACGGCTCCGGCGACCAGGAGCAGCAGCACGGTGAAGCCGTTCGCCGCGCCGGCCACCAGCGTCAGCAGCCAGATCTCCAGCACCAGCCAGGCGGCGAGGCACAGCGGCAGGAGGGTACGGGCGCGCGAGCGCCGTGGACGGTGGGTGGGCGGGGTGCCGGTCGTCATGCCCCCAGTGTGCCTGTACCGGCGTCCGCGCCGCGTAAGCGGGCCGGGCTCCCGAGGAGCGCGGTACCGCTCCGGGGGCTCTCGCTGCTCCTGCCGGGGGCGGCCCGCCTGCGGGGGCGGTCAGGGCTTCTTGCGGCCCAGGAGCTTGTCGGCCCGGCCCGTGATGCCCCAGCCGGTGACCCGCCACAGCGCCTCGACGAGGATGTCGCGGCTCATCTTGGAGTCGCCGATCTCGCGCTCGACGAAGGTGATGGGTACCTCGACGACGTGGTAGCCGGCCTCGACGGCGCGGCGGGCCAGGTCGACCTGGAAGCAGTAGCCCTGGGAGGCGACCTCGTCGAGGCCGAGGCCCTGGAGGGTGGGGGTGCGGAAGGCGCGGTACCCGCCGGTGACGTCGCGGACCGCGAGGCCCAGCAGCATCCGCGAGTAGAGGCTGCCGCCGCGGGAGATCATCTCGCGGTGCCTGGGCCAGTTGACGACCCGGCCGCCGGGGACCCAGCGGGACCCGAGCACCAGGTCGGCGCTCTTCAGCGCGGTGAGGAGCCGGGGCAGTTCCTCCGGCTGGTGGGAGCCGTCCGCGTCCATCTCGACGAGTACGCCGTAGCCGTGCTCGGAGCCCCAGCGGAAACCGGCGAGGTAGGCGGCGCCGAGGCCCTCCTTGCCCTCGCGGTGCAGGACGTGCACCTGGCCGTCGTCCGCCGCGAGTTCGTCGGCGACCTTGCCGGTGCCGTCGGGGCTGTTGTCGTCGGCGACCAGGATGTCGGCGTCCGGGACCGCGGTGCGCACCCGGTCGACGATCAGCCTGATGTTGTCGACCTCGTTGTAGGTCGGAATGATCACCAGGACCTTGCCGAGCGGGCCGAACTGCCTCTGACCGCCGTCGTTCACTACTGCCCCTTAATCTCCGTACGCAGGTGCACACCATATCCAGCGTGGGGCCGGCGGACCGAGACACGGTGGGGAGGTTCGGCGCCGGATCTCCCGGCGGCCCGGTGAGAAGCGTGGATACGCGGACAGACCGGGCGCCGTCGCGGGCGGGGGCCGGTGTCCCGCCGGGCCTGCCGGGCGGCGCTGCGGATGGGGCCCGGTGTCCTTCGGGCCGGCCTGGGGCCCGCTGGCTGCGGGCCGACCGAGAGCCGTTGTCTACTGAACTCCGGGCCCCGTCCGGGTCTCACCTGCCGTCCGGGCGGTACCCTCCCTCGCCCCCGAGGCGCGGGCGCTGAACCTGGCTGCCAGTGGCGGGGTGCCGGTGCGGCGCCCCGACCCCGTGACCCAGCGGCGTTCGACGACTGCGTGGAGGTCTGCCCGGCCGGACGTCCAGTGGTGGACCCGGCCGAACCTACCCGCCTCCGGGCGCACCCTGTCAACACCTGTGCGACCTGCGGTTTCTCCCGAAAGCACCAGGTCAGTGCCCGCGCGTGGGCAGCCTCCGGGGGGCGCGGGCGCCTTCGATCGGCTGTACCCGGCACCTCGCCGTCACCCGTTCGGCCCCTCGTGGACGGTCCGGCCGCCGACAACGGTGCGCAGGCACACCGGAAGGGCCTCGCCCGGGGTGAGGTCGGGCAGGCCGGGGGTGCCGGAGCGCGGGTCGGTGGACCAGCGGGCGACCCGGTCGTCGGGGGCCTGGACCACCAGGTCCCCGGTACGCCAGACGGCGTAGTCGGCCGGTGCGCCGGGGACCAGCACGCCCGCGTCGTCACGGCCGACCGCCCGCCAGCCGCCCCGGGTGTGCGCGGTGAAGCCGGCCCGTACCGAGACGCGGTGCTCCGGGGTCCGGTGGAAGGCGGCGGCGCGGACGGTTCCCCAGGGGTCCAGCGGTGTCACCGGGCTGTCGGAGCCGAAGGCCAGCGGCACTCCGGCGCGCAGCATCGCGGCGTACGGGTTGAGCGTGGCGGCCCGTTCCACGCCCAGCCGCTGGGCGTACATACCGCTCCCGCCGCCCCAGGCGGCGTCGAAGGCGGGCTGCACGGAGGCGGTGAGCCCCAGTTCGGCGAAGGCGGCGACGGTCTCGGGGGTGAGCATCTCGGCGTGTTCCACCCGGTGCCGGGCCGCGCGGATCCGGGCGAGCCCGAGCGTTTCGGCGGCGGCGCGTACGCCCGCGACGACGGCGCTCAGCGCCGCGTCGCCGATGGCGTGGAAGCCGGCCTGCAGTCCGGCCCGGGTGCAGGCGGTGACATGGGCGGCGATCCGTGCGGCGTCCAGCTGGGCGGTGCCGGTGTGCGGCGCGTCGGCGTACGGCTCGTGGAGGCAGGCGGTGTGCGAGCCGAGGGAGCCGTCGACGAAGAGGTCTCCGGCCGCCCCGACGGCGCCGAGCTCCCGGATCCGCCGGGCGTCCTTCTCGTCCTCGACCGCCTCGGCCCAGTAACCGAAGACCCGGGGCCCGGAGCGCTCGGCGGCGATCCGCAGCAGCCCGGTGAAGTCGTCCTCGTCGGAGATGTCCGGGCCCGCGCACTCGTGCACGGAGCCGATGCCGAGCGAGGCCGCGCGCGCCAGGGCGGCGCGCTGGGCCCCGGCGCGCTGGGCCGGGGTGACGGCCGCGTAGGCGGCGGCGCGTACCGCGTGGTGGGCGGCGCCGGTCAGCGGGGCGTCGGGGTGGTAGCCGGCCAGGTCCCTGACACCGGGGACGAGGTCCAGCAGCGCGGTGGACACGACGGCGGAGTGGACGTCGATCCGGGTCAGGTAGAGGGGGCGGCCGCCGGCCGCCTCGTCGAGTTCGGCACGGCCGGGCGGCCGTTGTCCGGGCCAGCGCGCCGCGTCCCAGCCGTGGCCGAGGACGATCCCCTCGCGTTCGCCGGCGGGGCGGCCGTTCGCGTACGCACGCACCAGATCGAGGGCTTCGGTGAGGGTGCGCGCCGCGGAGAGGTCGAGCCCGGTGAGGGCGAGACCGGTCGCGGTGGTGTGCACATGGGCGTCGGTGAACGCCGGGGTGACCAGGGCGCCTTCCAGGTCGACCACCTCGTCGACGCCGCTCGCGAAGGCGTCGGCCGCTCCCTCCGATCCCACCCAGGCGACATGGCCGCGTTCGACGACCATCGCGGTGGCGAACGGGTCTGCGGGGCTGTGGACGTCTCCACCGCGCAGCAGCACGGTGCGGTGTTCGCCCTGGGGGGCGGTGCTCTCGGTCATGGGACCAGTTTCCCGCCTGCCCGGAACGGACCGGTCCGCGCCCCCCTCTCGGCGCGCCTCGCGGCCCGTGCCTCAGATCCTCGGAGGACGTGCCTCGTACGGGGTGGACAGGACGACGGTCGTACGGGTCGAGACGCCGGCCAGGGTGCGGACGCGGGTGAGGAGGTGCTCCAGTTCCAGGGGCGTGGCCACCCGGACCTTGAGGATGTAGTTCTCGTCCCCGGCCACACTGTGGCACGCCTCGATCTCGGGGATCCCGGCAAGCCGTTCGGCGATGTCGTCGGGGGCGCTGGGGTCGAAGGGTTTCACCGAGATGAAAGCGGTGAGGGGCAGGCCGACGGCCTCGGGGTCGACGACCGCGGCGTAACCGCGGATCACCCCGCGCTGCTCCAGCCTGCGGACGCGCTGATGAACCGCCGAGGTGGACAGGCCGGTGGCCTTGCCCAGGTCGGTATAGCTCATCCGCCCGTCCTTGACGAGCAACTCCACGATCTGACGGTCCAGCTCCTCCATGCGGATCAACCTATGGCCACGACCCCCTCCAGGCACAGCCGCGAGGGCCCTGGAAGGGCACGTTCGGACGGCATGTGACCAACGCCACACAGCTACGGATCAGTAGCCACCGGACCGGCGGTTACGGCCGGCATCCGGTGGGAAGTGCTTGCTGTGGTCGAGGCCGTGGCGAAGAGCCGGCCCACCCGAGGGGGGAATTTCCCATGCAGAGCCTGAAGCTCACCGGCCGTTTCGAGGCGGACCCCGCCGATACGGAGGAGGATCCGGAGGACGACGCGTACGACGTCGAGACCTACCGGGTGATCTGCCCGGCCTGCACGCGGCCCATCGCCCTGCCGGCCGATGAGGACGTCCTGCCGGAGCACGCGCTGTGCCCCACCCCGTGGAACCCGTTCGTGCTCACCGTGTGCCCCGGCACGGGCACCACCGCCTCGCTGGCGCGCCCGGCCGACGAGTCGCCCGAGGACCGGGAGCAGGAGGCGGGGCTGCTGCTGACGCTCCCGCAGGGGCTGGACTGGCGGATGCAGCCCTTCTCGCACGCCGGCGGCCCGGGTTCGCGCCCGCTGCGGCTGCCGGTGCAGCGCCGCCGCCAGGCGGCCTGAGAGGCTGCCCCTTGCGCCGCCGCGCGTCCGGCACGGCGGCGTACGGGCCCTGCGGGCCCGGCCCCGGAGGGTGCCGGGCCGTCACGGCCGTGTGGGGACCGGGCCGTGGGGGCACCGCCCCGGACGGGGCCGGCCGGCGCGGCTCAGCGCGTCTCGGGCCCCGCGAGATGGCGGGCGATGACCATCCGCTGGATCTGGTTGGTGCCTTCGACGATCTGGAGCACCTTGGCCTCGCGCATCAGCCGTTCGACCGGGAAGTCGAGGGTGAAGCCGTAGCCGCCGAGGACCTGGACGGCATCGGTGGTGACCCGCATCGCCGCGTCGGTGCAGAAGAGTTTGGCCATCGCCGCCTGCCGCGAGAACGGCAGGCCCGCGTCGCGGAGCCGGGCGGCCTCCAGGTAGAGGGCACGCCCGGCCTCGACCTGGGTGGCCATGTCGGCGAGCATGAAGCGCAGGCCCTGGAAGTCGGCGACGGGACGGCCGAACTGGCGCCGTTCGGCGGCGTATCCGACCGCCTGGTCCAGGGCCGCCTGGGCCACTCCGACGGCGCACGCGGCGATGCCCAGGCGCCCGGAGTCGAGCGCGGACAGGGCGATGGCGAAGCCCTGGCCCTCGGCGCCGAGGAGCCGGTCGCCGCGGACGCGTACGCCGTCGAAGTGCAGCTGGGCGGTGGGCGAGCCCTTCATGCCCATCTTCTTCTCCGGGAGGGCCGCGCTGAGCCCCGTGGCGTCCCCGGGCACCAGGAACGCGCTGATGCCGCGCGGCCCCTCGCCGCCGCTGCGGGCCAGGACCGTGTAGAAGTCGGCGACGCCGCCGTGGGTGATCCATGCCTTGGTGCCGGTGAGGACCCAGTCGTCCCCGTCCTTCACGGCCCTGGTGCGCAGCGAGGCGGCGTCGGAACCGGAGGCCGGCTCGGAGAGGCAGTAGGCGCCCAGCAGGCCTCCGGAGAGCATCGCCGGAAGATGGGCGAGCCGCTGCTCCTCGGTGCCGAAGCCGGCCAGGGCGTGGCAGGCCAGCGAGTGGACGCTGACGCCGAGGCCGACGGTGAGGCGGGCCGCAGCCAGTTCTTCGAGTACCTGGAGGTAGACCTCGTACGGCTGGTCGCCGCCGCCGAAAGCGGAATCGTAGGGCAGGGCGAGGAGACCGGCCTCGGAGAGCAGGGTGAAGAGTTCACGCGGGAAGCGGCCCGCTTCCTCCTCCTCGGAGGCCCTCGGGGCGATCTCCTTCGACACGATGTCGCGCACCAGCGCGACGAGCTGCCGGGACTCCTCGGTGGGCAGACGGCGTTCCACCGGCTGCGGGGCACGGTCGGACATGACGGCGCTCTCCTCCCTGACGGGCGTTGCGACGGTCGCACGCGCGGGGTGTGAGCGGCGCCGCCGGGTGGTCCCGGGCGGTGCCCGGAGATCTGTGGCTGCCCGGCCGATCCCGCCCGCTCGGATCACGAGGGGTGCTGACCAGCAACTGTGGCGGCTTGAGTATGCCCGATAGGAGCGTCCCCGTCACCGGGTTCCGGAGCCCTGATGATCACGGGGCGGTCGCGGTACGGGCACGGCGGCCACGGCCGGTTGACGAAGCGTCAACCGGGGCGGGCCCGCCACCCGTGGAGTCCGCGCGGGAGGAGAGCCGCGCGGCCGGGCTCACATGAGACCCGCCTGGGTGACGAACACGGCGAGGACGACGACGAGGGTCCAGCCCAGGACGTGCTCCAGGATCTTCGGCCCGTCCTCGGGGCCGCCGGTGCGGGCGTGGCGGAGGTTCTCGGCAGAGCTGGTCGCGGTCATGGCATCTCGCTCGGTTGTTCGGTGTCGGACGTCCCCCCGTGACCCGGACACAGTGCCAGCGAACCGGGGCGGCACGGTAGAGATCCGCGTCACAGCGACGGGGACGCCGGGGACGCGGCGGGCACGGTCCCCTGTTCCCGTACGGCTCCGGGCGGCGGGGAGGGTTGGCCGCTGTGGGGCATGACACAGACCCGTGTACCTCGCCCGTCGGGCCTTCGGGCGCCTCTCCGTTCGCACACGCGCCCCGGGGGCCGCCCGCCCGGCCCGTCCGCCCCGGGCGCGCCGGCCGCCGGGGCGGGCGGGGCGGGGCACGGTGGCGGTGCGGTCAGAACCCGGGGCCTTCCGCTCCCCGCCCCGTCGCCCCCCGCACACCGGGGGTCCGGGTGGTCGCGGCGGCGATGAGCCGGCAGGCCGTGTGGCGCGCCTTCTCCACGGGCTCCGCGACGCTGTCCAGCGCGTGGGCGAGGACCGCCCCTTCGAAGATCAGCAGCAGCTGGTCCGCGAGGAGACCGGGGTCGGCCGCCCCCGCCTCCCCGGCGAGGGCGGCCAGCCTGCCGCGCAGCGCGCGCTTGTGCCGGGCGGCGGCCGTACGGACCACACCGCCGTCCTCGGCCAGCACCGCCTGCGCGTTGACGAACGCGTTGCTGCGGAGGCCGTCGCACGGCGCGTGGGCCCACTCCCCGAGTGCGTCGAAGACCGCGACCAGCTGGGCGCGGGGGTCCTGGTCCGCGGCCTTCGCGCACCGGTCGAGAACGAGCTTCCAGCGCACCTGGCGGCCGTCGAGGTAGGCGAGGAACGCGGTTGTGTTCACGGAGTCTCTCCTTGTGGGGCGCGCCCCGGGCGCGCTGCGGGCGGTCCGGGGCGCAGAACCGGCGCCCGCGGCCCGGGCCCGGCTCCAGGACAGGGAACGCGTAATGGATATAATCGATTTTCTCTCATTACCGTAGCATGGGGGGTAAGGCGTGAAGATTATTTTTTCCGATTACAGCTTCGGGGCCGGTGTCGCCACCGACCTCGTCAACACGTCAGCCGCCGTCCGGCTCAGCACCGGTGAAGTCCTCACCGGGCCGGGGGCGTTGGAACGCTTTCTGCACGAACACGAGGTACGGCTGGACGCCCTGCCCCGGGGCCGTCCGCCGACCGGGACCGATCTCGCCCAGACACTCGCGCTACGCCGGGAGACACGCGCGCTGCTGGAGGCCGGGCACGAGGACGCGGTGGCCGAAGGTGCGAACGGACTGGTCGCACGGGCGTCCGCGGGCCTGTCCCTGCTCCGGGACCCCGCCGGGAACTGGGAGTGGCACATGACCACCGGTCCGCGGGCCTCCGCGGCCGAGGAACTCGGCGCCCTCGTGGGGATCGGGCTGCTCGGTGTGCTGCGCACCCTCGGCCACACCCGGTTCCGGCACTGCGCCTCCCCCGTCTGCGAGGGCATGTTCATCGACACCAGCAAGGCCGGCCGCCGCCGTTACTGCATGCCCGGCCTGTGCGGGAACCGCCAGAACGTGGCCAACTACCGGGCCCGCCACCAGGAGGGCGAAAGGCGCCCGGACCGCGGGGGCGGCCGGGGCCCGCGGTGAACCGGCGAAGGGGGCACGAGGCGGGTGGTGTGTGACCCGGTCACCACCCGCGCGGCTCCTCCCGGCCCCGCGGGACCGCGGACGGGGCCTTCCGTGGTGGTCCGGCCACCACACCGGCCGGGCACGGTGTCGCCGGCGCACCTCGCCGCGGGCGGCCCGTCGCGTGAAACCTGGTGTGCGTACGCAGGACATCTCGTGCTCCGGGAGGCGCCCCCATGCCCGACACCCCGTCACTCCGGCGACTCGCCCGCCCCGCCCGTCCGGCGCGCCCTCACCCCGCCGCCCCCGCGGACACCGTCACCGACCTCTGCGCCGCTCTCTTCGCCGGGTTCTGCGGCTACGACCAGCGGGTCCTGGCACGGCAGTACATGGACGGGCTGCTCCGGGCCGAGGGACGCAAGTCGATCGCGAACATCGCGGCCTCGGCCGGCGTGCCGGGGGACGAGCAGCGGCTGCACCACTTCGTCAGCAGCTCCCGCTGGGCCGTGGGCCCGGTGCGCAGGGCGCTCGCGGCCTTCCTGTGCGGGAACGCCCCCGTTTCGGCCTGGGTCGCCCTGCCGGTGTCGATACCCAAGACGGGCAGACACATGGTGGGGGTGTCCCCGCACTTCTCCGTCGAGGAGGGTCACCGGATCGTCGGGCAGCGGGCCTACGGGGTGTGGTACGCCTCCGAACAGATGATCGCACCGGTCGGCTGGCGGCTCGGCCTGCCCGGCTCCGGCTCCGGCTCCGGCTCCGGGCGGGAACTCCCGCGCGAAGCCGGTGTCCCCGGCGCGCGGGACTGCGTCACGGATCTCCTGGACGACGTCTGCGCCTGGCAGGGCCACCCGCGGCTGTTCGTGACGGACGCCCGGGGCGACGACGAGCAGGAGCGGGTGGCCCGGCTGTTCGGACGTACGTCCCCTCTCGCCGTGCGCATCAGCGGGCACACGCTGCTCGCCGTGGACACCCGGCGCCCGGGAGCCGGGCGCCATGAGCGCCTCGCTCCGGCGCACTCCGCTCTCGACCGGGCGCGCAGGACGCGCTCCGGGTGCCCGGGGCGGGGCAGGGAGAGCCCGCTCTCGACCGCGACGGCGCGTGTACGCCTCCCGGGCCCGCCGGACGCGGGGCGCCCCGGACCGGCGGACGGTCTCGCCCTCGTCGGCGTGTGGAACGAACTCCGCGGGGACCCCGCCGAGTTGTGGCTCACCAACGCCGGCGCCCCTTCGCCGTCGTCCCTGCTGCGTGCGGCACGGCTGGCCCGCGCGGTCGGTGCCGGGTGGCGTACCCGCGGCAGGCAGGCCGGACTGCGGGACTACGAGGGGCGCTCGTTGCGGGGGTGGCACCGCCACATGACCCTGGCTTCCTGCGCCTACGCGATGGCGGAGCTGCGGTCCGCCGGGTCCTCGGGCGGCTCCTCCCTGGTCGCCTGACCGCTCGCGTCGTCCTTCTTCTGCAGCAGCACGCCGTGCGTACGGTGCAGCCGGAGCGCCACCTGCACCTCGAGGGCCCGCTCCGGCCCGAGCCAGTCGGCACCGAGCAGTTCGGTGATCCTCTCCAGCCGGCGGGAGACGGTGTTGGGGTGGACGTGGAGCGCCTCCGCGGCACGGCGCGGGCTGCCTCCGGCGGCGAAGTACTCGTCGATGGTCCTGGTGAGTTCGGTCGAACGCTGGGCGTCGTAGTCGAGGACCGGTCCGATCGTGGCGGCGATGAAGCCCGCGGCGTCCCGGTCGTCCGACAGGAGCACACCGAGGAAACCGAGGTCCTCCGTGGAGGCGTGGGCGCCGACCCTGTCGAGGGAGACCAGCGCGTCCAGGCACCGCAGCGCCTCCTGGTGGACCTGCTGGACCAGGGCGGGGCTGGAGACCGGGCCCGCCGCCCCCACCGTCGCCGGGTGGTCGAGCAGGGGGGCGAGTTCGGTGGAGACCTCGGCGGCCGTGACGCTGGAGTCCCGGGAGGGCAGCAGCAGGGAGATGCAGCCGTTCTGCATGCTCCTCAGCCCGCCCGTCCGCCGCGCGTAGGCCGCCGCCCAGCTCGCGACCCTGCCCTGGGCGCCGCCCTCGGGGCGTACGACCACGACGACATGCGGCCTTTCGAGGTCGACGCCCAGTCTTCGGGCGCGTTGGACGAACTGCTGGGCGGACCGGTGGGGCGCGGCCAGCAGGTCCTCGAACAGTTCGTCCCGGAACGGGCTCGCGGCGGCCGCCTCCCCGCGGTGCGTCTGGAGCAGCACCGCGACCGACTGGGCCGCCAGCCGCAGCGAGATCCCGTCCGGGCCGTCCAGCGGCTCACCGGGGTGCACGAGCAGGACGGCGAGCTCTTCGCCTCCCGCCACCACCGGCACGGCCCAGGTGCCCGTGGACAGGAGGACGGGCCCGCGCCGTACGGACACCCTGCCGGAGGCCTCCCGTACCTCGGCCCCGTCCGCCTCGGGTATCGTCCCGCAGGCCGCGAGCGGCCGGTACTCCATGTCCCGCACCCCCACCGCTCCGTGGAACATCTCGGCGAGCCCGGAGACCAGGACGCCCAGGCTGCCTCCCCCGAGAGCGCGGTCCACCAGCCCGGCGTGCCGTTCCGCCTGCTCCCTGAGCCCGTTCAGCCGCGAGGTGACCCGTGCCGTCTCGGACTGGAGGGCAAGCACCTCGGCACGGCTCCGCTCCAGGGTGCGCGTCTTCTCGATGGCCACGGCGGCCATGTCCCCCAGCGAGCTCATCAGGGACACCTCGCCGACGGTGAAGTGCCGCACGTTGCGGTCCGCGGCGTACAGCACCCCGAACGCCTCCTCGCCGAACTTCAGCGGGGCCGCGATGACGGCCCGCAGCCCCTCGGCCCGGACCACCTCGTCCAGGACCCTCGTATGCCGCAGCCGTTCGTCCGCGAGGTAGTCGGCACTCCACATCGGTACGGACTGCTTGACGGCCTCGTCGCCCAGGCCCGCGGAGTAGGGGACGCGGTAGCCGACGGTCAGGGCGGACGCGTGGCCGTCCGCCGTGCGGACGAAGCTGTCGCCCGCCCCGGGATCGCGGAAGCTGATGTAGGACATGTCCAGGCCGAGCAGGGTACGGGTACGACGGGTGATGGTCGCCAGCAGGGCGTCCAGGTCGTAGGGGAGGATCAGGTCGCGCGCGGTGTCCACGAGTGCGGACAGTTCGCTCTCGCGCTGCTGCCGGCGCGAGAACAGGGCGTGGATCCCGGCCGCCATGTCTCCGGCCCTCTCCAGGTACCGCGCCGCACCGGTCTCCCCCGCGTCCTTCCGGGCCTGTCGGAGCAGGTCCTCGATATCGGTCAGCGGCGCCTCCGCGGCGAGCAGTTCGAGAACACTGAGCATCTGTCGCATACCGGAACATCCTGATGAATTCATCTATTGGCTGCCTTGTCCGACAGGGCGTGCGCGATTCCCGATCGCACCCGCTGATTACACGACTTTTCTGCGAGCACCTTCCCTGCGAGGGGGCCGCATCACCCCATGTGATGTGCATCACACATCATGGACGGTGTTCCCGTCACCACCACCGCCGTCAGACGTGTCACCGGATCACCTTCCTCGGCGGGGGAATTCGTAGAAGAGTAATGTGCCAGACAGGATTCACCCCCGAGTTCCGGAGGTCCGATGTCCGACGTGCGAAGCCACCTCAAATCCCTGGAACGGAGCAGGCTTTCGAGGTCCGACCCAAAACGCCCCGGCGTCTTCTCCCTCGCCGGCCGTGAATGGGACTTACTGGACGAGGTTTTCGCACCGATCCATTCCCCTTCGACGAGCATCGCTCTCGATTTCCTCGGACTCACCGAACCGGACCCCGGGGCAGCACCTTCCTCCCTGCTGGAGATCGGCTGCGGCTCCGGGGTCATTTCCGTTCAGGCCGCCCTTTCCAACTGCACGACCGTGGCGGCGGACATCAACCGGAGCGCCGTCGAGAACACCCGGATGAACGCGGAACGGCACGGTGTCACCGACCGCCTGACGGTGCTGCACAGCGACCTGTTCGACGCACTGGACGACGGGGCCCGGTTCGACCGCGTCTTCTGGAGTTCCAACTACGTGAGGGCCCCGGCCGACTACCGCTACGGATCGGTCCACGAACGCGCTTACGTGGACGCCGGATACCGCACCCACCGCAGATACCTGGAGCAGGCGGTGCACCACCTGACCGACACCGGCTCGGCGCTGCTGCATTTCTGCGAACGGGGCGACGCGGCCGGGCTGGCGGGCATCGCCGAGGAGACCGGGCGCGAACTGCGGGTCCTGCGCCGCCGCACGGTGCTCGAAGGGACCGACCCGGTCGAGCACACCCTGCTCGAAGTGCGTCCGGCGGGCCGGCACGCCCAAAGCGGCGCCCGTGACACCGCCTCCGGCCTGCCGGTGCGCGGCTGACTCCCGCACCGCCGCGGTCCGGCCGGCCACGACTTCCAGGAGACGTCACCACCGATGCGCACTCTGCTGGTCGACAATCACGACTCGTTCACCTACAACCTGTTCGACTACCTGGCACAGATTTCCGGTGAGGAGCCGACGGTCGTCCGCAACGACGACCCGGGATGGCGTTCCGGGCATCTCGCGGATTTCGACAGGGTGGTTGTTTCACCGGGCCCCGGAAACGCCGCGCGCCCGGCCGATTTCGGAATATGCGAGGACATCGTACGCGAGGCCGCGGTTCCCCTGCTCGGTGTGTGCCTCGGGCATCAGGGAATCGCTCTGGCCGGCGGCGGAAAGGTGTCCCCGGCGCCGGAACCCTGCCACGGGAGGATTTCTTCCGTGGTGCACACGGGGGCAGGGGTCTTCGACGGCCTTCCCTCCCCGTTCGACGCCGCACGGTACCACTCGCTTGCCGTCACCCGGCTCCCGGAGGAGATCGAGGCGACAGCATGGACGTCTGACGGAATTCTCATGGGGATGCAGCACCGGCACCGGCCGCTGCACGGAGTCCAGTTCCACCCGGAGTCGATCGGGACCGAATACGGGATGCAGCTCCTGAAGAATTTCGTGGACCTTTCCCCGGGCCGGAGGACGTTCTTCTCAGGCCCTCTCGGCGCCACCCGGCCGCGGGAGTCCGGAAACCCGCGGGAGGAGACGCCCGGCCCGGAGCGGAACCGGCCCCCACGACGCCGTCTGCGGGTCCGCGCACGACGGCTGCGGACCCGGTGGGACGGCGAAGCCGTCTTCCAGGACCTGTACGGAGCCGCCCCGCGTTCCTTCTGGCTGGACAGTGCCACCGCCACCGGCGAACTTGACCGGTTCTCGTTCATGGGCGACGCCTCCGGCCCCCTCGCCCGCGTCGCCACGGCCGACGTGTCCAGCCGCACGGTGCGCGTCGACTCCCGTACCGGCACGGAGATCGTCACCGGTGACTTCCTGAGCTGGCTCGACGAGGACCTGCGCCGTACGGACACCCGGGTGCCCGGGCTCCCCTTCGACTTCACGCTCGGCTGGGTCGGCTGTCTGGGGTACGGGCTGACCCCCGTCTCCGGCAGGGCCGCGGCGCACCCCTCGCGGGAGCCGGACGCGGCGATGCTCTTCGCCGACCGTGCCGTGGTCCTCGACCACCGCGAGGGCATGACGTACCTCCTCGCCCTGGAGGGCGAGGCACCGGCGGCCCCCGGCGGCGACGCGCCCACGGACCCTGGCGGTGAGGGCGCCGGGGAGCGGGACACGGCACGTGCGTGGCTGACGAGGACCGCCCGCCGTCTCGAAGCCCTGGCGGGCCACGGACCGGCACCCGCCCCCGCGCCGCCCGCCCACGGTGTCCGGGTGGACCTGCGGCACAGCCGCCAGGAGTACCTGGACCTCATCAGGGCCTGCCAGGCGGAGCTGAGGTCCGGTGAGTCGTACGAGATCTGTCTCACCAACATGGCCTCGGCACGGGTGGACCTCGACCCGTGGCGGAGCTACCGGTATCTGCGCCGCTTCGCACCCGCCCCGTTCGCGGCGCTGCTGAAGTTCGACGAGCTGTCGGTGCTGAGCAGTTCCCCCGAGCGCTTCCTGCGCGTCGGCGCGGACGGTACGGCGGAGTCGAGGCCCATCAAGGGCACCAGGCCGCGCGGGAGCACACCCGAGCACGACGCCGCCCTGGCCGACGAACTGCGCACCGACGAGAAGGAGCTGGCGGAGAACCTGATGATCGTCGATCTGGTCCGCAACGACCTGGGCCGGTGCGCGCGAACCGGTTCGGTCGCCGCCGACGACGTCTTCCGTGTGGAGACGTACGCCACCGTCCACCAGCTCGTCAGCACCGTCACCGCCGTCCTGGACCCGCGCAGCAGTGCCGTCGACTGCGTGCGCGCGGCGCATCCGGGCGGCTCCATGACCGGAGCCCCCAAGGAACGGACCATGCAGATCATCGACCGGCTCGAAGGCGGCCCACGCGGCGTCTACGCGGGAGCCATCGGGTACTTCTCGCTCTCCGGGGCGGCCGATCTGAGCATCGCCATCCGTACGGCCCTCCTCACGCCCGGCCTGGTGAGGTACGGCATCGGCGGGGCGATCACCGCCTTGTCGGACCCCGAGGCCGAGTTCGAGGAGACGGCCGTCAAGGCGGCGCCGCTGCTGGCACTGCTGGGAGCCGTGTTCCCCGGCCGCGACACCGCCTCCGAAAACGTCTCCACCGGTACGCGTCCCGCCTGAGGCGAATCCGCACGGGGCCGGAGCCGGGGGCGGGGGCGGGCGGGCGCCGGTCCGGCCCCGCACCCGCCCGGTCCCGTGCCCGCCCGTCGGAGGGCCTCGTCCGTCCTGCCCCGCGTCCCTCATCCCCCGGCTCCTGCCGCGAGTTCCCACAGCGATCCGGCGAGTGCCGCCCGCTCCTCCGCCCGCCCGCGGAGCTCCGCGGACGCCACCTCCCCCGCGAGCTCCTCGATGTCCACACCCCCGGCCCGTAGTTCCGACAGGTCTCTCCGCGCGGCCGCGGACTCCCCCAAGAGCGTGTCGCCCCGCAGCCGGCCCTGCCGGGCCACCGCGTCGACGGTGCGCGCCGGCATCGCCTGGACGGTGTTCCACGCCACCAGGTCCTCCGCCCGGCGGACCGCCGTCGCGCCGTCCGCCTCCGCGGCGCCGGACCAGAGCAGCCGCTGCTGCCCGGCCCCCGCGCTGCGGAGCCTGCGCCAGTGGCTCGTACCGAGGCGTTCCTCGTACAGGTGGTACACGACACGGGCGAGAGCCAGTGCGAAGCGGCCGTGCGGCACCGTGCGCCCCTGCCGCTCGCGGAGCGCCGTCTCCATCCGGACCGCGCCGAAGGAGGCGACCGAGCCGCGGACCGGCGGGCGCCCGGCGGCGAGGGCCCGTTCGAGCCCTTCGAAGCAGGCGTCGGCCGCTTCCTCGTACGCGCGCGGCGCGTAGAGGTGGCTGATGTTCACCCCGATCCCCTCCGCGAGGCAGCCGCTCACCACTTGCAGGCCCGCCGCGGTGGCGGGCACCGTGATCAGCAGGTTGGGACGGTCCACCGCGCGGACCAGGCCGCGCGCCTCGGCGAGCGAGCCGCGGACGTCGTCCGCGGACCTCGGGTCCAGTTCGGCGCACACCCATCCGTCCGCCCCGTGCGTGGACGCGAACCGTGCCGCGAGCATGTCGCAGGCCCGGCGGGCGTCCTGGCGGTGCAGTGCCCGCAGGACCTCTTCGGCTCCGGCGCCCCGCTCGCCGAGCGCGCCGATCTGCCCGCGGTAGGCGGTGCCCTCCCGCACTTCGCGCCCGAGCTCCCGCAGGGGCAGGAGGGCGCCGGTCACCGAGGCGTTCGAGACCAGGCGGCTCAGAGTCCCGTCGGTGAGGGTCCGGCGGGTGACCTCGTCCAGCCAGACGGAGACCCCTTCATGGGCCAGGTCCGACAGAGCGGAGCCGCTACGAGCCGTCTCTGCTTCGTCCACTGTTCACTCACTTCTCCTCTCGTCGGGCGTCCTCGGTGCCGGGGCCCGGCACCGGGGACGCCCGGGGGCGCACCGTCACCCCAGCTGTTCCAGGTGCGGGGCCAGGCGGGCGCCCACGAACTCCCCGTACGTCGCCGTGACACGCGCCAGCAGGTCCTTCCCGGACGCCCGGTAGAGCTGGGATCCCACGGCTTCCAGCGCCTCGGCCGCCAGGGCGCAGCCGAGCGGGACCGCCGTGTCGGGTGCGAACCCCCAGCTGGTGGCGGCGAGGAAGCCGGCACGGAAGGCGTCGCCGGCGCCGGTGGGGTCCACCACGCTCCCGGACGGCACGGCCGGGAAGGACTCCCGCACACCGCCGGCGGTGGCCATACGGACCCCGTCGGCACCGTGTGTGACGATCCAGGCCCCCACCCGGGAGAGGATCTCCTCCCGGTCCCAGCCGCTCAGTTCGGTCAGGAGGCCGGCCTCGTAGGCGTTGGTGAACAGCCAGCGCGCCCCGGTGACGAGCAGGCGCGCCTCGTCACGGGTGAGCCGGGCGAGCTGCTGCGAGGGATCGGCCGCGAACGCGACGCCCAGTTCCGCGCACCGCCTCGTGTGCCGGATCATCGCGTCGGGGGCGTCGGGCGCGACCAGCACCAGGTCCAGCCCGCCCGGCCGGGCGGCGAGGCCGGTGAGGTCGATCCGCGCGGCCTCCGCCATGGCCCCGGCGTAGAACGTGGCGATCTGGTTCTGGTCCTGGTCCGTGGTGCACGTGAAGCGTGCGGTGTGCAGCCGGCTGGAGACGCGGACGTACCCGGTGTCGACGCCGTTCTCCTCCAGCCAGCTGCGGTAGTCGTCGAAGTCCGCTCCCACCGCGCCGACCAGATGGGGCGTCAGGCCCATCCGGCCGAGCCCGAAGGCGATGTTCGCGGCGACCCCGCCCCGCCGCACCTCCAGGTCGTCGGCGAGGAAGGAGAGCGAAAGGTGACCGAGCCCGCCCGGTACCAGCTGCTCCGTGAACCGGCCGGGGAAGGTCATCAGATGGTCGGTGGCGATGGAACCGGTGATCGCGATACGCACGGTGTCGTCCCCCAGGGGTGTCCGGTGGTCGTCATGGGCCGGTCCGCTTTCCGGCGGGCCCTGACCGGATCTCTCCGTCCGGTCCGGGCCGGCGGGGGCCGGGCCCGCCCGCGTGGTCACCACGGCCGGGGCCCGGTGGCCGCGGAGGGCGGTCCGGGCACGGCACGCGCCGCTCGCGCGGGGGGCGGTACAAGGGTTTCCTCCCCCGCGCCGAGGACGCCGTGGTGGACGTCGAAGGCCGCGCCGGAGCGGTTGAGCGTGATGTGGTGGAGTCCCGGCGCGCCTTCGGCCAGCAGGCGGCGGCCCATGGCGGTCGCGTGCTCCACGCCGATCCGGTACGAGGCGTCCCTGTCGTCCCCGGCCGCCTCCAGGCGGCGCGCGAGACCGGCGGGGAACACGGCGCCGCTGAGTTCGGCGAACCGGGCGGCCTGGCGGATGCCGGTGGCCGGCATGATCTCCGGGATGAGCGGGATGTCGCACCCCGCGGCCGTCACCCGGTCACGCAGCCTCAGGTAGTCCTCCACGTCGAAGAACATCTGCGTGATCGCGTAGTCGGCGCCCGCCCGGCACTTGGCGACGAAGTGCCGGATGTCGCTGTCCCAGTCGGGCGACCGCGGGTGCCGTTCGGGGAACGCCGCGACGCCGATGGTGAAGTTCCCCAGGGACCGGACCAGTTCCACCAGTTCGTACGCGTGTCGCAGGCCCTGCGGGTGCGGCGTCCACTCCCCCCGGGGGTTCCCGGGCGGATCCCCGCGGAGCACCAGGACGTCCCGGACGCCGGCGTCCGCGTACCGGCCGACGATGCCCCGTAGTTCGGCCACCGAGTGGCCGACCGCGGTGAGGTGCGCGACGGGCCGCAGCGTCGTCTCCGCCGCGATGCGCCGGGCGACCTCGACCGTGCGGGCCTTGGAGGAGCCGCCCGCCCCGTAGGTGACCGACACGAACGCGGGCGACAGCGGCTCGGCCCTGCGGATCGCCTGCCACAGGGCCCGCTCCCCCGCCTCGGTCCTCGCCGGGAAGAACTCGAAGGAGAAGGCATAGGGGGCGCCGCTCCCCGGGGGCGGGGGGCCGGCGGGCGTCCTACACGGCGGCGGCTCCACGGTCCACACCCCCTGTGAGGGCGCGCAGTGCGTCGATGCGGTCGGTGCGTTCCCACGTGAAGTCGGGCAGCTCACGCCCGAAGTGACCGTACGCCGCGGTCTGCGCGTAGATCGGACGCAGCAGATCGAGATCACGGATGATCGCCGCCGGACGCAGATCGAAGACCTCACCGATCGCGTGCTCGATCCGCTCCGTGTCCACCGTCGCCGTACCGAAGGTCTCCACGAACAGACCCACCGGCTCCGCCTTCCCGATCGCATACGCGACCTGGACCTCACACCGCGCCGCCAGCCCCGCGGCCACCACGTTCTTGGCGACCCACCGCATCGCGTACGCCGCCGAACGGTCCACCTTCGACGGATCCTTCCCCGAGAAAGCACCACCACCATGACGGGCATAACCCCCGTAGGTGTCAATGATGATCTTCCGCCCGGTCAGACCCGCATCCCCCATCGGCCCACCGATCTCGAAACGCCCCGTCGGATTCACCAACAACCGGTAACCCTCGGTATCCAGCTTGATACCGTCCCCCACCAGCTGACCCAGCACATGCTCCACCACGAACTCACGGATGTCAGGCGCCAGCAACGAATCCAGATCGATGTCCGAAGCATGCTGCGAAGACACCACCACCGTGTCCAGACGCACCGCCTTGTCACCGTCGTACTCGATCGTCACCTGCGTCTTGCCGTCCGGCCGCAGATACGGAATCGTCCCGTTCTTACGCACCTCCGACAACCGCCGCGACAACCGGTGCGCCAGATGAATCGGCAACGGCATCAACTCCGGCGTCTCATCACAGGCATACCCGAACATCAGCCCCTGATCACCGGCACCCTGCTTGTCGAGCTCGTCCTCATCCCCCTCGACCCGCTTCTCGTACGCGGTGTCCACACCCTGCGCGATGTCCGGCGACTGCGCCCCGATGGACACCGAAACACCACACGAAGCCCCGTCGAAACCCTTCTTCGAGGAGTCGTAACCGATCTCCAGCACCTTGTTACGCACAAGAGTGGGAATATCGGCATAAGCCTTGGTCGTGACCTCTCCCGCAACATGCACGAGACCCGTAGTGATCAGGGTCTCGACCGCCACACGCGAAGAAGGATCCTCACGCAGAAGCGCATCGAGAACGGTGTCGCTGATCTGATCGGCGATCTTGTCGGGATGACCCTCGGTGACAGACTCCGAGGTGAAGAGACGGCGGGACATGGCACTCCTGGTGAGAGGGGTTCGGGATACGGGGTGAAGGGCTGGGGGTACGGGGGGCGGGCCGTGCCGCGGGTCCGCTCAGCGGCTTCGCGGGCGGCTCGCCCGGGCCGGTTCCAGGCCGCCGGTCTCCGGTGCCCAAGCGGCCGTCACCAGGGCCCCCAGCACGGAGACTGCGCAGCCCAGCAGCATCACCGCGCCGACCCCCCAGGCCTGGAGCCCCAGCGGGACGAGGAAGGTGCCCGCTGCCGCTCCGATCCGGCTGACCGCGGCGGCCAGCCCGATGCCGGTGGCCCTGATCGCGGTGGGGAACACCTCGCTGGGGTAGACGGCCTGGAGCACACTCGACCCCGCGTGGAACAGGGCGAAGACCCCGAAGCAGAGGGCGACGACCCCCTGGTGCGCCTGGGGCCACAGCCCGAGGACGAGGAGGGCCACGGCGGTGACGCAGAAGGGCCACAGGAGAAGGGCCCGGCGGCCCACCCTGTCGATGACGGCCATACCGGTCAGGCAGCCCACCAGCAGGAAGACGTTGAGCAGCAGTTCGCCGAGACCGTTGTCCGGGGCGCCGAGCAGGCCGAGCACCTGGGGCGCGAAGGTGGAGATGGCGAAGAACGGGGTCACCTGGCAGAGCCAGAACAGGCTGGTGAACAGGGTGCGGCGGAGATACTCCGGGGCGAAGAGGGTGGTGTGGCGGGTGCGTACGGGCGGGTCCTCGGCCGCGGGCCGTTCGAGTTCCCGGCCGAGCCGTCGCCGGCTGATCGCCTCCGCCTCCGCGATCCGGCCCTTGCTCGCCAGCCAGCTCGGGGACTCCGGGGTTCCCAGCCGGGCGAGCAGCACCACGAGGGAGGGCAGCGCACTGCTGGCGAGTATCCACCGCCACGCGGACGCGTCGTCGGTGAGGGACGCCATCGCGATGCCGAGCCCGGTCGCCAGGGTGTAGCCGACGTACCAGAAGACGATGAGGGAGGCCAGGAGGCGTCCTCGTCGCGCGGGTGACACGAACTCCGCGACCAGCGCCCCCGCGATGGCGTAGTCGGCGCCCACCGCCGCTCCCATGACCAGGCGTACGGCGAGCAGCTGGACGGGGTCCTGGACCACGAGTTGCAGCAGGGAACCGATCAGGAAGACCAGCAGATCGATGAGGTACATCTTCTGCCGGCCTATCCTGTCGGTCAGCCATCCGAAGACCAGGCCGCCGAGGAACAGGCCGATCAGCGACGCCGAACCGATCAGGCCGACCCATGCGGGGGTGAGCCGCAGGTCGTCGCGCGCCAGCGGCAGCGCCGCCCCCACGACGCCGAGCACCCACCCGTCGCAGATCTCGCCGCCGCCCGCGCAGACGGCGATCCGGGTCTCGAACCGGCGGATCCGTCTGGCTTCCTTCCCGGTGGGGCCGGGCCCGTGACCGGGCGCGGAGTGCACATCCACGGCTGACACGTACGCTCTCCTCGGTCGGCGGTGCCACGGCTGTCGAAGGCCTGCGGCGAAGAGGGGTCCCGGTGCGAAGCGCCGTCAACGGCCCGACATCAGACTCATCGAGAGGACCGCCCTGTCCTGCGGCACCACGTCGAGTTCGGTGCTCTTCGCCAGTACGGCGGTCTGCAACTGCCTGACCCGGTGGGAAGGTTCGATTCCGAGTTCTTCCGTGAGGGTCTTGCGGAGCCGGTGATAGGTCCTGAGTGATTCCACGGTACGGCCCGACCGGTACAGGGCGATCATGTACTGGGCATGGAGGTTCTCGTGCACCGGGTACCGGGAAACGAGCGTGCTCAGTTCCGAAAGAAGACGGTGGTGCATACCGAGCCGTAATTCCGCTTCGATGCACTGTTCCAGCACGGTCATACGGAGATCTTCCATGCCCGTCGCATAAGCCTGTATACATTCCCCCTGCTGGATGTCCAGCAGAGTGCGGCCGCGCCACAGGGAGAGCGCGGCGCGGAGTTCCGTGGAAACTCCGACATCGTCCTGGCGCGACTGGGCCCGACGGTACTTCGTCAGGTGTGTTTCGAGTACGTCCAGATCGAGGGACCCTTTTTCCACCTCCAGTGAATAGCCCTGGTGATGCGTCTTCAGGATGCGCTTGCTCTCCTCCGTCGTCCGGCCCGACAGGTCGCCGGCCAGCGCCTGCCGGATCTGGAAGACCCGGGTGTGCACGCTCTGCACGGCGCTGCGCGGCGAGGACTCGCCCCACAGTTCCTGGAGGCAGGTCTCCAGTGTCACCAAGGAGTTCGCGTGGAGCAGCAGAAGGGCCAGCAGCTGACGCGTCTTGGGCGCGGTCGGGAGGAGGGACCCGTTTCCGTCCGTGAGGGACAGGGGGCCGAGAACCGCGAACTTCATGGGGAATCCTCTCGCACCGGACGGCTGGTCGAAGAATCCAACGGCCGAGGTGGACGGCTGGGACGACGGGGCGGCGCCTGGGGCCGGACGAGGGCCGCGCACCGGAATGTCGGGCAGGACGGTCCCGAGGCTAGCCGCACGGCGGCGACGCGCCGGGAAAAGCCGCAGACTCTGTCACGCGCGCCCGGATTGGGCTGTTATGGCCGCTCTTTCGGATGTCTCGGTATCGAGCGATGAGCGAATCGTAAGAATGCCTTGCTTGACTGGAGCCGTCCCGCCGCCGGAAGGTCCCGGTCCCTGCATCGGAACCCCCACGCACGATGCCGGCACCGGTATCCGGATAAGGAAAGGCGTCTTCATGACGAAGGGTCTGGTCATATTTGACTGCGACGGGGTCCTGGTCGACAGCGAAACACTGAGTGCGCGTGTCATGCGGGACATGGCCGCCGAGGAAGGGTCCGTCTTCTCGCTGGAGCAGGCGCTCGAATTCATCCGGGGGCGGAAGGTCGCCGAATGGGTCGGCCAGCTGGAGGAGATGCTGGGCAGGGCGCTGCCGGCCCGCTTCGTCCCGGAGTTCCGCGCCCGGTGCGCGGAACTGTTCTCCACCGAGCTGCGGCCGGTCCCCCGGGTGCGGCAGGTCGTGGAGGGGCTCACCCTGCCCTTCTGCACGGCTTCCAGCGCACCGCGCGAGAAGATCCTCGGCACCCTGGGCCTGACAGGTCTGCTGCCCTACTTCCAGGACCGTATCTACAGCGCCTACGAGGTCGGTGCGTGGAAGCCCGACCCCGGCCTCTTCCTGCACGCGGCAGCCGGTTGCGGAGTGCTCCCCGAGCACTGCGTGGTGGTCGAGGACAGTCTCGTCGGCGTCCAGGCGGGCATCGCGGCCGGTATGCCGGTGTTCGCCTACGCGCCGCCGCGGAACGGAACGGCGACGCGCCTCGCCGCCGCCGGGGCGGTGACCTTCGAATCGATGGAGGAGCTCCCCGGCCTGCTGAGCGGATGGGCCGCCCGGCTCCCGGCCGCCCGCGCGCTCCGGTGACCACCGTCCTCCCCTCCCGAGACACCGAGTCGGAAAGGCACGATCCGCATGCCGAGTGTTCTTCACGAGCTTCAACAGGCCGGTGAGTCGGCGGAGATCTGGTGGGACTCCTCGCCCCTCGACTTCCCCCGCTGGCGCCGGCAGCAGCTGGCCGCCGCGCCCGACAAGGAGACGAGGGACCGCTGGCAGGAGCAGCTGGACCGGTTCCTGTGTCCCGCGACACCCGACCGGTGCCTGGTGCGCGGCGTCACGACCAATCCGTCCCTGGTCGCGCAGAGCGTGCTGGCCTCCCCGGACAGCTGGCGCGGCGACATCCAGGAACTCATCCGCTACCAGGTGAACCCCGGTATCGAGAGCACCTTCGCGCTCGTCTACGAGGAGGCCCTGCGCCGGGCGGCCCGCGAGATGCTGCCGATGTGGCACGCCACCGACGGGAAGTCCGGCTGGGTGTCGGGCCAGCTCGACCCCCGCCACGTGCTCGACGCCGACCGCATGCTGGAACAGGCCCTGCGCATCGCGCGGATATCCCCGAACCTCATGGTCAAGGTGCCGGGGACCGAACAGGGCTACCGGGTCGTCCGGCAGCTGGTGGCGCGCGGCATCTCCGTCAACTCCACCCTCTCCTACACGGTCCCCCAGTTCAGCGCCTGCGTCCGGGCCGTGGAGGCGGGGCTGGCCGAGGCGCGCTCCCAGGGCATCGGCACCGGCCGCTGGCGCGCCGTCTTCACCCACATGATCGGCCGCTTCGGCTCCAACAGCGACCTGCGGTACGAGGCGTCCATCCGCGACATCGAGCTCACCCGGACCGACCTGCGCTGGGCCGAGGTCGCCGTACTCAAGCGCATCCACCGGCTCATCCGGGAGAACGGCCACCCCGTCAAGCCGCTGCTGTCCAGTCTGGAGGTCGACGAGCCCGGTCAGGGCGGCGGCACGCTGAGCATGCATCTGGAGCAGAGCGCCGGGGGCGCGGTCGCGTACACCTGCAAACCGCAGTTCATCGCGGACGTCATGCGCCGTGAGAGCGAGCTGCCGGTCTTCGACCCCTCGGCCATCGACCAGGAGGTGCCGGCCGACGTCCTGGAGAAGCTGATGTGGCTCCCCTCCTTCCACCGCGCGTACGAGCCGGAGGGCATGCGTCCCGAGGAGTTCGCCCATTACGGGCCGTTCGTGTCGACGTACGCCGAGGTCATGTCGAACACCCGGAAGCTGATCGACTTCGTCGCGCACCAGTTCCAGACCGTCACCGCCTCCGCCCGGCCCCTGCTGCTGGTCTGAGCCGTCCGGCACCCGCCCGGCGCGCGGGCGGGGCCCCGTACCCCCTCGTCAAGGAGGTGTCATGCACAAGTCCATCGCCCTCTGGAGCCATCCCCGGTCGATGTCGACCGCTCTGGAGCGCTCGTTCATCGAACGGCGCGACTTCACGGTCTTCCACGAGGCCTTCGCCTACGTGTTCTTCATGCACGAGGAGCGGGCCGCCATCCCGCACAAGAACCCGGACCCGGACCATCCGCTCACCTATCCGGAGATCAAGCGGATGATGGAGACCGCGCGCCTCGAACGCCCGGTGTTCCACAAGGACTTCCCCTACCACTGCCTCGACCACCTGCTGGACGATCCCGGCTACCTGTCGGGCCAGGTGAACACCTTCCTGATCCGCGACCCCGGGGAAGCCGTCCTCTCCCACGCCACGGTGCACCCCGAACTCACCCGCGAGGTGCTCGGCTACGAACAGCTGGCCAGGACGTTCGACTTCGTACGGGAACTGACGGGCAGCACACCGGTCGTCGTCAACGCCGCGGACCTCGCCGCCCGTCCGGAGGCCACCCTCGCCGCCTACTGCGACGCGGTCGGGATCCCTTTCCTGCCCGAGGCCCTGCGGTGGAGCGCGGGCGAGCAGCCGCAGTGGTCCACCTGGAGCGGCTGGCACACGGACGTGGCGGCCAGCGACGGGCTCAGCAGGCCCCGGGGGGCCTACCGCTTCACCTACGAGTCACGGCCCGACCTGCGTGAGTTCGAGCGCCACTGCCGCCCTTTCTACGAACACCTGGACCAGTACCGGCTTCAGCCGGCCGAGGAGGCACACACATGAGCGTCGACACCGTCATCGTCACCGGCGGGGCCAGCGGCGTCGGCCGGGCCCTGGTGGGCAGGCTGCTGGACGCGGACATGACCGTCATCACCTGCGACATCGACGAGCCGGGCCTGAAGTCGCTGGCCGACGAGCACCGGGGCCGGCCGCTGGACACGCACGTCACCGACGTCGCCTCGCACGAGGAGTGCGACGCCTTCATGGACCGGGTCCTCGCCGCGCACCCCGGAGTGAACGGCCTGGTCAACAACGCCGGCCTCTACCTCGGCCGACCGGTCCAGGACTACGACGACGCCACCATCGAGCGGGTCATCGCCGTGAACATCAAGGGCCCGGTGTGGCTCTCCCGTCGTTTCGCCGCCCACCTGCTGCCCGCCGAGCGGCGCGGCGCGATCGTGAACCTGGCCTCGGTGGCGGGCGAGGTGGGCAGCTCGGACGCGCTCTACGGGACGGTCAAGGCGGGTGTCATCGGCCTCACCAAGTCCAACGCCATGAACTTCGCCCCCTACATCCGGGTCAACGTCGTGTCGCCCGGTCTCATCGTCAACACCGCCATCGCCGACCGGATACCGGACTACCGCTACGCCGAGTACAAGCGCCAGGAGCAGCTCGACGGCGACATCCTGCCCGAGTACGTGGCCGATGTGTGCGCCTACCTGCTCAGCGACCGGTCCCGGATCCTGACCGGCGCGCTGCTGCGCGCGGACAACGGCTCCTACCCGCGCTGAACCGCCCCCGGCGGGTGCGTCCCCCGCACGCACCCGCCGCCGCTTTCTCTCCACACGCCATGGAGGCACCCCTTGACTTCCCCGACCGACGGTCCGGACAAACCCCTCATCATGCTGCTGGGCATGGGCGACCTGAGCGCCCGGGTGCTCACCATGCTCCTCGGCGACCCGTCGACCAACCGGGTCGTGCTGGCCGGGCGGGACACCGAGGCGATCCGCCGGCGCGGGAACCTGGCCCTGTTCACCGCCGCCAACCTCGGCCTGCACGGCACGGTCGACACCGTCCACGTCGATCTTTGTGACGTGGACGCCACGGCCGAGACCCTCGCCCGGGTGCGCCCCGACATCATCTTCATGGGCGGTTCGCTCCAGTCCTGGCGGGTCATCACCACGCTGCCCCGGGACGTGTTCGAGGAGCTCGACGAAGCGCAGTTCGGACCGTGGCTGCCGATGCACCTGAGCCTCAACCACCTGCTGATGCAGGCGGTACGGAACTCGGGCACCGGCGCCGAGGTGGTCAACGCCGCGTTCCCCGACGCGGTGGGCCCGGTCCTCGGCAAGGTGGGCCTGGCCCCCACGATCGGCGTGGGCAACGTCGCCAACATCGTGCCCGCGCTCACCCTGGGCGCCGCCCACCTGCTGGACGCGCACCCCTCGGACATCGAGCTCCGGCTCACCGCGCAGCACTACTTCAGCCACTACGTGCCGCGCTTCGGCGACGCCGGAAAGGGCGCGTACCACCTCGCGGTCACGGTACGGGGCCGGCCCGCGGAGCTGGACCACCACGCGCTGTTCGCCCAGCTCGACGACCGGCTGAAGCGGATCGGCGGGATCGACGGCCAGCTGCTGACCGCGTCCTCCGCCGTACGGGTGCTCAGAGGCATGGCGACCGACAGCAGGGTGCTCGCACACGCCCCCGCACCCGGCGGGCTGCCGGGCGGCTACCCGGTCCGCGTCCACCGCGGCGGCGGCACCCTCGACCTCCCCCCGGGCCTGGGACGGGAGGAGGCGGTACGGCTCAACGAGGAGTGCCAGCGAGCCGACGGCATCGACCGCATCGACGACGAGGGGACGGTCTACTTCGCCGAAGCGGAGATGGCGGTCATGAAGCGGCTGCTCGGTTACGAGTGCCGGAGCATGAAGCTCGGCGACGTCGGCGAATGGGCCGCCGAACTCGCGGCGAAGTACGCGGCGTTCGCCGCGACGTACCGCTGAGCCCGCACGGCGCGGAGAGTCCCGTCCCGGTCCGCGCCCCGCGTACACCCGTCCGTCCGCGCGGCACGCCCGCAAAGCCGCGCGGACCGCAACCGCCTTCAGAGAGCCGGAGGACCATCATGTCCACACCCGCAGCCCGGGTCAGCCGCACCGCCCCCCTCGCACAGGACCCGCACCGCACCCCGGACGCGCGCCCCCAGGACGTGCCGGACCGGGCGGACGCGGCCCCGGACGACTTCGAGGCCCAGTACATACCCACCCTCGTGGACCTCTGGGACCAGCTGATCGACTGGGACCGGCGCCGGGCGAGCGAGCAGGACTTCTTCGTGGAGCTCCTGAACGGCGCCGAGGCCCGCCGGGTGCTGGACGTGGCCGCGGGCACCGGCTACCACTCGGTCACCCTCGCGCAGCAGGGTTTCGACGTCACCGCCGCCGACGGCAGCGCCCAGATGATCGAACGCACCCGGCGCAACGCCGAACGGCACGGGCAGTCCTTCACGGTCCTGCAGGCCGACTGGCGCAGCCTGCGCCGGCACATCGACGGGCGCTACGACGCGATCGTCTGCCTGGGCAGTTCCTTCCCGCACCTGTTCCAGGAGGCCGACCGCCGGGCGGTTCTCTCGGAGTTCTACGAGGCGTTGAACCCCGGCGGGATCCTCATCGTCGACCACCGGAACTTCGACGCGATCCGCCGGCACCGCTACCGGAGCACCGGGAACTACTACTACTGCGGAACCGGGGCGACCGTGACCGTGGCGCACGTGGACGAGGAGCTGTGCCGCTTCCGATACGACTTCCAGGACGGCGGGACGCACCATCTGGAGGTCTATCCCGTTCTCGCGGCGGAACTCTCTTCACTGCTCATCGATTCGGGGTTCGACACCATCCAGACCTTCGGCGACTTCCAGGAGGACTTCGACATCAACGAGGTCGATTTCGTCATCCACGTGGCCCGGAAGCCGTGAGCCGTGAAGTACGTCTCCTGAGCCGTCAGCAGTGAAGCAGCCAGAAAGGCCACAACGGCAGTGACTACCGAGCAGACCAAAGGAAAGCGGTCCCGCACGCTTGCCGGATTCGCCACCACCGTGCTGCTGACCAGTTTTGTGGCGGCGACCTACGGATTCGGTTTCTACCTCTTCGCGCAACTCGTCACCGACATGCGCAGAGACCTCGGCTTCGACTACACGGTGGTCGGGACCATCACCGCGGCGGGACAGCTCGGCTTCCTGCTGTTCGCCCTGCTCGGCACCTGGCTGTCGACCCGCGTGGGCGGCGGGCAGGTCGTGATCGGGTCCGTCGCGCTGTGCGGCCTGTGCCTGGTGCTGGTGCCGGTGACCGACAGCATCGTCGTGATCGCGGTCCTGCTGACGGTCATGGGCGGTACGGCGGCCTCCGTGTACGTACCGCTGGTCGAGATCGTGGGCCGGGTCATCGACTACCGGCACCGGGGCAAGGTGCTGGGGCTCGTGTCCAGCGGCACCAGTTACGGGGTCTTCGTCAACAGCCTCCTGGTCCCGGGCTTCGTCCGGGACGACAACTGGCGGGGCCTGTGGTACTCGGTCGGGGCCGGCACCCTGATGGTGACCGCGGTGGCCTTCTTCACCTTCCACCGGCTCGGGCTCTTCCGCCGCGAGGAGGACGTGGCCGCCGGTCCGGCCGCCGGCACACCGGACGACGCCGTTCCGGCCGGCGGCGGCCACGCTCCGGCGCCCGGCGGCGGGGACGACAGCGCCCGCGCCGGCTGGCGCATGGTGCTGGTGCGCTGGGTGGTCATCGTCTGGACGATGAAATTCCTCAACGGCTTCGCCTGCATGCCGTTCCAGAACTACCTCTCACCGTATCTGCGGGAAGGCCTGGGGTTCGACATCGATTTCGCAGCCCAGGTCTGGGGAACCATCGGCGTCATCGGGATGTTCGCCGGTTTCGCCGTCGGATGGCTCTCCGACCGGATCGGCGTACGCGCCTCGCTGGTGATGTGTTACACGCTCTTCTTCCTTTCTGCGGTCCTGCTCGTCCTCGCCCCGGTCGGTTTTCTCCCGATGGTCTCCGGCGTCCTCTTCGCCCTCGCGTTCTACCCGATCTACGGACTGGTCCCCGCCTATGTGTCGAAGTCGGCATCGGGGGCGGCGGCCACCGTCATCTTCGGCGTCACCAATGTGACGCAAGGAATAGGGGGAATCGTCGGGAACTACACGGCAGGATTCCTCAAGGACATCACCGGCGATTTCATGTGGTATTACGTCGTGGTCGCGGTGGTCGCGGTGGTTCTCGGGTTCCTCACCCTCCAGCTGCCCCGCGAGGGATCGCCGGAGAGTTCCGTGGGCGCGAAGGCCACGGCCCCGGGCTCCCCCAGGAACTCCGTCCCGTCCGCGGGCTGAACGCACCGGGCGGAAGAGGAGCCCGCAGCTCCGAGACCCCCGTGCGCGACCGGGGCCGACACGACCACGAACGGAAGGGACCTGATGGAACAGCAAGCGATATGCACCTGCCGGCCGGGGGCCACGGTATGGCTCACCGGCCTGCCGAGCGCGGGCAAGACGACCCTCGCCCTCGAACTCGCCGGACGGTTGCGCGACGACGGCCGCCGCGTGGAGGTCCTGGACGGCGACGAGATCCGCTCGTTCCTCTCGGCCGGTCTCGGCTTCAGCCGCGAGGAGCGGCACACCAACGTGCAGCGCATCGGCCTGGTGGCGGAGGTGCTGGCCCGCAACGGCATCACCACCCTCGTGCCGGTGATCGCCCCGTACGCCGACAGCCGCGGGGCGGTCCGCGAGCGGCACCGGGCCAGCGACACGCCCTATCTGGAGGTGCATGTCGCGACTCCGGTCGAGGTGTGCTCGGTCCGTGACGTGAAGGGGCTGTACGCCAGGCAGGCGGCGGGCGAGATCAGCGGGCTGACCGGGGTCGACGACCCCTACGAGGCCCCCGAGTCGCCGGACCTGCGCATCGAGTCGCACCGGCAGACCGTGCAGGAGTCCGCCGCGGCGCTGCACGCGCTGCTCACCGAGAGGGGTCTGGCGTGAGTGCCGTCGTCACCGTGCCGGAGGGCACCGATCACCCGTACGCGCTCAGTCATCTGGACTCGCTGGAGTCGGAGGCGGTGCACATCTTCCGTGAGGTGGCGGGGGAGTTCGAGCGGCCGGTGATCCTGTTCTCCGGCGGCAAGGACTCGATCCTGATGCTGCATCTGGCGCTGAAGGCGTTCGCTCCGGCGCCGGTGCCCTTCTCGCTGCTCCATGTGGACACCGGGCACAACTTCCCCGAGGTCCTGGAGTACCGCGACCGTACCGTGGCGGAGCACGGGCTGCGGCTGCACGTGGCCTCGGTCCAGGAGTACATCGACGCGGGGAAGCTGCGGGAGCGTCCCGACGGGACGCGCAACCCCTTGCAGACCGTGCCGCTGACCGAGGCGATCCAGCACCACCGCTTCGACGCGGTCTTCGGCGGCGGGCGGCGTGACGAGGAGAAGGCCCGCGCGAAGGAGCGTGTCTTCTCGCTGCGGGACGAGTTCTCCCAGTGGGACCCCCGCCGTCAGCGCCCCGAGCTGTGGCAGCTCTACAACGGCCGCCACGCCCCCGGGGAGCATGTGCGGGTCTTCCCCCTCTCCAACTGGACCGAGCTGGACGTGTGGCAGTACATCGCCCGGGAGGGCGTCGAGCTGCCCGGCATCTACTTCGCCCACGAGCGCGAGGTCTTCGCCCGCAACGGGATGTGGCTGACCGCCGGCGACTGGGGCGGCCCCCGGGACCACGAGAGGACCGAGGTCCGCCAGGTCCGCTACCGCACCGTCGGCGACATGTCCTGCACCGGCGCCGTCGACTCCGACGCCACCACCCTGGACGCCGTCATCACCGAGATCGCCGCCTCCCGGCTCACCGAACGCGGCGCCACCCGCGCCGACGACAAGATGTCCGAAGCCGCGATGGAAGACCGCAAGCGCGAAGGGTACTTCTAGCCATGACCATCGACACCTTGCGTTTCGCGACCGCCGGTTCCGTGGACGACGGGAAGTCCACCCTGGTGGGGCGCCTGCTCCACGACTCCAAGTCGGTCCTGACCGACCAGCTGGAAGCCGTCGAGCACGCCTCCCGCAACCGCGGCCAGGAAGCCCCCGACCTCGCCCTGCTCACCGACGGACTGCGCGCGGAACGCGAACAGGGCATCACCATCGACGTGGCCTACCGCTACTTCGCCACCCCCCGCCGCCGGTTCATCCTCGCCGACACCCCCGGCCACGTGCAGTACACCCGCAACATGGTCACCGGCGCCTCCACCGCCGAACTCGCCGTCGTCCTCGTCGACGCCCGCAACGGCGTCGTCGAACAGACCCGCCGCCACGCCGCCGTCGCCGCACTCCTGCGCGTCCCGCACGTCGTCCTGGCCGTCAACAAGATGGACCTCGTCGACTACGCCGAACCCGTCTTCGCGAAGACCGCCGAGGAGTTCACCGCATACGCCGCCTCCCTGGGCGTACCCGAGATCACCGCCATCCCGATCTCCGCACTCGCCGGCGACAACGTCGTCGAACCCTCCGCCCGCATGGACTGGTACGGCGGCCCGACCGTCCTGGAACACCTGGAGACGGTGCCGGTCGCGCGGGAGCTCACCACGTCCCAGGGCCGCTTCCCGGTCCAGTACGTGATCCGCCCGCAGACCGCCGAGCACCCCGACTACCGGGGATACGCCGGACAGATCGCCTCCGGGGCGTTCCGGGTCGGCGAGCGGGTCACCGTCCTGCCGTCGGGCCGCACCAGTACCGTCAAGGCCATCGACGTGCTCGGCCGGTCCGTGGACGCCGCCTGGGCGCCGCAGTCGGTGACCGTGCGGCTCCACGACGGGGTCGACATCTCGCGCGGGGACCTGATCGCCCCCAGTACGTCGGCGCCCGCCCTGTCGCGCGACGTCACCGCTCTTGTCTGCCATGTCGCCGACCAGCCGCTCACCGTCGGCCAGCGGGTGCTGCTCAAGCACACCACCCGCACCGTCAAGGCGATCGTCAAGGACATCCCCTCGCGGCTCACCCTGGACGACCTCTCCCAGCACCCCGCCCCCGGACAGCTGGTCGCCAACGACATCGGCCGGGTCGTGATACGCACCGCCGAACCCCTCGCCCTCGACGCCTACGCCGCCTCCCGGCGCACCGGCTCGTTCCTCCTGATCGACCCCGCCGACGGCACCACACTCGCGGCCGGCATGGCCGATGGCGTCCGGTGAGCCACGGACGGCGGGACGCCCCGCGCCGCGGCGGGCACGGGGCCGGTCAGGCGCCCCGGCCGCCGTGGGGCGGGGCGCGAGCCGTCGCACGCGGTGCCGCGGCCGGGCGGGCTCACCGTGCTGCCGGGCCCCGGCCCGCTCGCGGATCCCGGTCCGCTCGCGGATCCCGGAGGAAGGTGAGGAGAGCGGCGGTGAGCTCGGCGGGCGCGTCCTCCTGGACGAGGTGGCCGGCGCCGGCGATCGGTTCGAGCCCGGCGCCCGGGATGCGGGCGGCGAGTTCCCGCCCCCTGGCCGGGGGGATCCAGGTGTCGTCCTGGCCCCAGCACACCAGCGTCGGGACGGTGATCTCGCCGTACCGGTCCTGTACCTCGTCGGTGTGGCGCTGGTCGGCCTGGGCGATCTGCCGGTAGAAGGCCGCCTGGCCGAGGTCGCCGAGCCAGGGCCGGACGAGCCGGTCCAGGACCGCCGGATGCAGACCGGGACTGCTGGCGGAACTCACGTACTCCCGTACCAGGGCGTGGTGCAGCGCGGGCGGCAGCTGCTCGAAGACCTGGGAGTGCTCGCCGACCAGCCGGAAGAACGGCGACCCCCACGGTGCCAGGGCGACCGGGTCCACCAGGGCGAGCGCGCGGTAGCGGGCACCGTGCAGCAGATGGGCGCGCAGGGAGACGGCGCCGCCGAAGTCGTGGGCGGCCACCAGGGGTTCGGCCAGCCCCCAGTGCTCCAGGAGCTCGGTGAAGACCCTGCTCTGGGCGGCCAGGGAGACGTCCTGGCCGAGGGACATCTCCGACGCCCCGTAGCCGGGCATGTCCCACACGAACACCTGGTGGCGGCGGGCGAGCGCGCGGGCGACGGCGCGCCAGACGTACGAGGAGAAGGGGGTGCCGTGCAGGAGCACGACCGGGTCCCGGCCGGGCTCCCCGAGGCTGCCCCAGCGGACCTCGCCCGATGTGCTGCGGAACGTCTCGGACAGGTGCCATTCACTCACGGGTGCTGTTCCTCTCAGCTGTGCTTCCGGCCCGCCCGGGTGATCGGACCGGGTCCGGCCCGGGCGGCGTGGGCTCACCCCGGCGGCCCCGTGCCCGGACCCGGACCCGGACAACGATTTCACCTGCGCCCGGTCACGTGGCGGCGGACGCGCGCGGGCCGTATGCCGTCCGCCGGCGCGGGCCGTACGAGGACACGCGGGAACGACGGCGCGCCGGCCGCACCCGCGGGTCCGCGCCCCCCGGCGGGTCCGGGTGGCGGATGAGGCGAACGGGTGACAGCCTGTCCCGGTGGACCGTGACGAGATGAGCAGACAGCTGCTGGACGGGCTGACCGTCGACACCAGCAGGCCGGAGCAGCCGGTACTGCTCGACGAAGACGGCCGGGCCATCAAGACCTGGCGGGAGAACTACCCGTACGACCGGAAAGTGCGGCGCAGGGAGTACGACCGCGTCAAGCGCACCCTGCAGATCGAGTTGCTGAAACTCCAGCGGTGGTGCAAGGACACCGGTGCGCGGGTGGTGGTGGTCTGCGAAGGACGCGACGCGGCAGGCAAGGGCGGCACGATCCAGCGCTTCACCGAGCGCCTCAACCCGCGCGGCGCCCGTATCGTCGCCCTCGACAAACCCACCGACCGCGAGCGCGGCCAGTGGTACTTCCAGCGCTATGTGGCGCATCTGCCGGGCCCGGGCGAACTCGTCTTCTTCGACCGCTCCTGGTACAACCGGGCCGGCGTCGAACGGGTCATGGGGTTCTGCACGCCCCCGGAGTACGAACTCTTCCTCGAACAGTGCCCGGTCTTCGAGAAGATGCTCGTCGACGAGGGCATCATCCTGGTGAAGTTCTGGTTCTCCGTCTCCCGGGCCGAGCAGCGCACACGGTTCGCCATCCGCCAGGTCGACCCGGTGCGGCAGTGGAAGCTCTCGCCCACGGACATCGACTCCCTCGACCGCTGGGACGACTACACCACCGCGAAGGTCGACATGTTCCGCGCCACCGACACCGGCCACGCGCCGTGGACCGTGGTGAAGAGCAACGACAAGCGCCGGGCCCGTCTCGAAGCGATGCGCAGCCTGCTGGCCCGCATCGACTACGCAGCGAAGGACCCCGATATCGTCGGCCGCCCCGACCCGCTCATCGTGGGGGCCGCGGCCACGCTGCTGGAGCAGGGCGAGGAGGACACCGCGCTCTCACCCACCCGGCTCGCCCCCAACCCCGACGGCCCGGGCGACCACCCCTGAGGGCTGCCCGGCGGGCCGGGCCCGGATCCTCGCCGAGGGCCGCCGTGCCTTCGAGGAGGGCGACTACCGGTGGGCCACGCAGATCCTGCACGCCCTCGTCTTCGCCGACCCCGGCCACACCGAGGCGAAGAACATCCAGGCCGACGCGTACGAGCAGATGGGCTACCAGGCCGAGGGGCCGCAGTGGCGCGGCATCTTCCTCACCGCGGCCAGGGAGCTGCGCGAGGGCGTGGTCCCGGCCGCCTTCTCCACCGCCGGCCCCGACACCGTCCTCGCGATGCCGATCGACATCCTCTTCGACTTCGCAGCCGTCCACCTCATCGGGGACAAGGCCGCCAAGGCCGACTTGCGCATCGACTTCCAGTTCACCGACCACGGCGACGAGACCTGGGCCATGTGGATCCGCCGCGGCGTCCTCAACGCCCGCCCCGGCGCCTCCCTCGACCCCCTCCTCACCGTCGCCGGGCCCAAGGCCGCCCTGGTCAGCACCCTCCTCAAGCCTGCGGGCGCGACCGAGCTCGCCCGGGCCGGGAAGATCAGCCTCGACGGGGACAAGACCGTCCTGCAGACCCTCGCCGGCCTCCTCGACGACTTCGATCCCGACTTCCCCCTCGTCACCCCCTGACCCTTCCCTCCGGGATGCGCTCATCCGCCGGCGACGCCTGTCGCACCGGCGGTGAGCGGTGGGGCTCGCCGGCCGGAGCCGGCCTGCGGTCCACCGTCGCATTGTCACCCGCCCGAGGGCGGCCGGGAAGACGTCCGGCAAAATTAAAAATACACATGTCAACTCACTAGACACGTGTCTACTGAAGTGCCAGTCTCCTGCTCTGCGGGCGTCCCGTCGCTGATGACGGCGCACCTCTCCGCCCGCTCTAGGAGCAACGATGAAGTTTCAGGACCAGACCGTCTTCGTCACCGGAGCCGCCTCCGGGATGGGCCTTGCCACCGCCCGCGCATTTGCCCGGGAAGGCGCCGTCGTCTACGGGGCGGACATCTCCGCCGAGGCGCTGGACAGGGAGTTCGCCGCCGTACCCGGCGCCCGCTCCGTCCCGCTGGACATCGCGGACAGCACCGCTGTACGTGCCGCGTTCGCCAGGGTCGAGGAGGAGCGCGGCACCCTGGACGCGCTGGTCAACGCGGCGGGCGTGAACGCGCCCAGTCAGGACGCCCTGGAACGGCTCAACGAGCAGAACCGGCTCGGCTTCGAGGCGATGAAGGAAGGACGGCGCCACCACCCGGAGTTCCTCGAGGACATCAGCGACGAGGAGTTCGACCGTACGCTGCGGATCAACCTCCACGGCACCTTCTACACGATGCGCAGTGCCGCTCCGCTGCTGAAGAAGGCCGGCGGCGGCACGATCACCAACTTCTCCAGCGCCGCCGCGCTGCAGGCCGTCACCATGCCCGCGTACTACCCGGCCTCCAAGGCCGCCGTGCTGGGCCTGACCCGCGAGGCCGCTGCTGAGCTCGCCCCGTTCGGTATCCGGGTCAACGCCCTCGCGCCGGGCGCGGTGGACACCCCGCTGTTCCGGCAGAGCGACGAGGAGTTCATCGGCTTCCTGCTGAGCCTGCAGCCCATCCAGCGGGCCGCCACGCCGGAGGAGGTCGCCGAGACGGTGCTCTTCCTGTCGTCCGAGGCCGGCTCCTACTACACGGGGCAGACGCTCTCGCCGTCCGGCGGCCTCGTCATGCTGTGACGCCCCTCCCCTTCACCAGCACATCTCGCACCATGCCAACGGAGACACCCATGTCCGCGCACCTCGACGCGAAGGCGCTCAGCCGGCTCACAGCCGAGATCGAGCGCGACATCGACGCCGGCTCCTACGACGGCGTCCACCTCATCCTGGCCCGCCACGGCGAGATCGCCCTGAACGCGGTGATCGGCCAGGCCGAGCGCGCCACTTCCCGCCCCCTGGAGCATGACGCCGTCTTCCGGATCCTGTCGCTGACCAAGGCGTTCACCAACACACTCGCCCTGATGGCGATCGGTGAGGGGAGACTGGCGCTGTCCACCCGGGTCGTCGACGTGATCCCCGAGTTCCTCGGCACCGACCGCTTCCGGGCCGTCCGCAAGGACCGCATCAACCTGGGTCACCTGCTCACCCACCGCTCCGGCATGCCCGCCACCCCCGACCCGGGCCTCGGCCCGGACCGGTTCGGCGTGCTCGCGGACGTGATCGAGGCGCTCTGCTCGGTCGACGCGGTCAACGAGCCCGGCACCGACCTCAACTACAGCCCTTCGGTCAACCACGCACTGATGGGCGAGATGGTCCGCCGGGTGTACGGCTACGACTCCTTCCGGCAGCTCGCCCACGACCGGCTGTTCGCACCGCTCGGCATGGACTCCACCCGTTTCGGTCTCCCCCGGAAGTGGGCCGGACGCGCCGTGCCGCTCAAGGTGTACGTCCCCGAGGACGGCTGGCTGTCCCCGGACGACATCGAGTGCCTCAACACCTGCATCTCCGAGGACGCCGAACTCCCCTGGGTGGGCGCGGTATCCACCGCCCAGGACGTGTTCGCCTTCGCCGAGATGCTGCGCCGCGGCGGTGAGCACAGCGGCGAGCAGCTCATCGCACCCGCCGTTCTGGACCATGCGACCCGGCTGCAGACCGGCGACATGGTCAACGACCTCTACGCCGGTATCGCGCAGACGCGCGGCTGGGAGACCCCGCCCGGCAACTTCGGCCTCGGCTTCTCGCTCAGCGGGACCGGCACCCACCCCTCGTTCTTCGGCCCGTTCACCAGCCCGCGCACCTACGGCAACTACGGCGCCGGTTCCTCCCTGTTCTGGGTCGACCCGGAGCGCGACATGACGCTCGTCTTCCTGTCGGCGGGCGTGATGGACGAGGGCGACAACGTGGCCCGCTTCCAGAAGATCTCCACCATGGCCGTCGCCGCGGCGCTCTGACGAAGGAACCCGAACCAGCATGACGACGCCCCCCGAAGCTCCCGCCCCCGCCCCCGGCCGCTGTCCCGTCGCTCACGGCTTCGACGCGATGGGCGACGCCTACTACACCGACCCGGCCAAGCACTTGGCCGAGGTCCGCGGCGAACACCCGGTGTTCTTCTACCCGTACCTCAACGCCTGGATCGTCACCCGGCGCGCCGACGTCGAGGCCGTACTCTCCGACTGGCAGGCGTTCAGCTCCGCCGCCAACAGCGCTCTGATCGACGTGCCCGAACAGCACCGGGCGGTGATCCCCCCGGACCTGATGTCCCAGATGCTGGTCGGTTCCGACCCGCCCAGCCACACCCGGCACCGCGCGGTCGCCCAGCGCGGCTTCACCCGGTCCCGGATGGAGGCGCTCGCCCCCGGGATCGAGGCCCGTGCCCACCGTATCGTCGACCGCTTCGAGGCCAACGGTTCCGGCAACCTCATGGAGGACTACTGCCTGGAGCTCACCACCCAGACGATCATGGCACACATGGGTCTGGGCGCCGAGGACGACCCGATGATGCGCCAGCTGCGCGACGACCTCTTCCAGGTCCTCGCCAGCGCCCAGGAACCGCTGCCCGAACCGCGCCGCGGCGAGGTCTGGGAACGCTTCACCCGGGCGGCCCTGTACCTCCGGGAGATCATCGACGAGCGTCGTGAGAACCCCGGCACCGACCTCATATCCGACATGGCCTCAGTCCGTGACAAGGACGGCGCTCCGGTCCTGACGAGCGCCCAGATCGCCCTGCACCTCGCCGAGTTCGCCGCCGCCGGCACCGACACCACCGCCCAGGCCATGGCCAACGCGGTGTTGTTCCTCGCCGACAACCCGCAGGCGCTGGCCGACGCGCAAGCAGACCCCGACCTGTGGTCCTCCGTCTTCGAGGAGACCGTCCGCCGTCGTCCGTCCTCCTCCTTCGCCTCCCGCCAGGCCGTACGTGACACGGTGATCGGCGGGGTGGAGATCAAGGCCGACGACATGGTGTGGCTGGCGCTGGCCAGCGCCAACACCGACCCGGAGCACACCGAGGCCCCGTTCGCCTTCGACATCCACCGGCACGACGCCGGCGGGCACCTGGCGTTCACCCAGGGCCGGCACACCTGCCTCGGCCAGGACCTGGCCCGGGTACAGGGCGCTATCGGCCTCAAGGTGCTGTTCGAGCGCCTGCCCTCGCTGCGCCCGGTCCAGGACGCCCCGCTGGACTTCGTCCGGATGGCACTGCTGCCGGTACGCCGCTCACTGCCGGTGACCTGGGACCCCGAGGACACCGGACGCCGGACCCTCGCACGGACCACCCACCGGCTCACCCTGCGGGTGGCCGAGCGGCGTGAGGAGTCGCAGGGCGTGGCCTCCTTCGTCCTCGAACACCCGGACGGCGGCGCCCTGCCGGCCTGGAAGCCCGGCGCACACATCGAGGTGGATCTGCCGGGAGGCATGTCCCGCCAGTACTCGCTGTGCTCGGATCCCGCAGAGGCGCACCGCTGGCGCATCGGCGTGCTGCGCGAGCCGGCCGGCCGCGGCGGCTCCGCCCACCTGCACGACACGGTCCAGGCCGGCACCGTCCTCAAGGTGTCCCGCCCGCGCAACCACTTCCCGCTGCGGACCGCGGAGCGCTACCTGTTCGTGGCCGGCGGCATCGGCATCACCCCGATCCTGGCGATGATCCGTCAAGCCGAGGCCGACGGCGCCGACTGGACGCTGCTCTACGGCGGTCGCACACGGGCCTCGATGGCCTTCCTGGCCGAACTCGCCCCCTACGGCGGCCGGGTGCTGGTCCGGCCGCAGGACGAGTTCGGCCTGCTCAACCTGGCCGGCCACTTCGGCGAGCCGGCCGACGGCACGCTGATCTACGCCTGCGGCCCCGAGCCGCTGCTGCGCGCCGCCGGGGCGGCGTCAGCGCACTGGCCGCAGGGCTCGCTGCACGTCGAGCGGTTCGCCCCGAAGACAGCCGAAACCGCAGGGCAGGAGCAGGAGTTCGAGGTGGAGTTCGCCGCCTCGGGTCTCACCGCGAAGATCCCCGCCGGCCGGAGCATCCTCCAGGTCGCCGAGGAACTGGGCCTGCCGGCCCTGTCCTCCTGCGCCGAGGGCACCTGCGGCACCTGCGAGACCCCGCTGATGAGCGGCGAGGCCGAACACCGGGACGCCGTCCTCACCGAAGCCGAGCGACAGGCCCAGGACACGATCATGATCTGCGTGTCCCGGGCGGCGGGTACCTGCCCGCGCCTGGTGCTCGATCTCTGACGGGCCTCTGACGGACACCGGCGGTGCCCCCTGGCGTACCGGCGGCACGCGGCACGGCCGGTTCCGTTCCCACCGCACCGGATCCGGCCGGCCCTGTCCACCCCGCCTCTTCCGTTCTCTTTGCCGTTCTCTTTGCCGTTCTCTTTGCGCTCCTCAACGACGAGTGCAGGGGAACACCCATGTCCGAGGCCACTGCCGCCGCCCCCACGGGGTCCGTTCCCGCGCGGTCCGGCCTGGCGGCGCGGCCCGCCGGCCGCGTACTGCCCGGTACCCGCGCCGGTCAGCTGTGCCCTCGGCTCCGTGAACCACCGCCTGCCGGCAGCTGACCGAAGGAAGGCGGCCGCAGGAAGGCGGCCGGCTTCCCGGGGACGGCCGTCGCCTCCCTGGCCGCGGTGGCGGCGGGCGCGGCGTTCTCCGGACACCTGGGGCCGGCCCAGGTACCGGCGCGCCGGCCGGCGGTGTACCGGCGCCATCCGCGGCGGACCGGCGCCGGTATACCGTTGGGTGGCACGCGGCAGACGCGTGCCACCGAACGGAGCGGAGATCATGGCGACGGCACAAGGCACCCGGGAGCGGCAGAAGCAGGCCACTCGCGAAGCTCTCATCGCCGCCGCCCATGAGCTGTTCACCCGTGAGTCGTACGGCGCGGTCGGAGCCGAGGCGATCGCCCGCGCGGCGGGCGTCACCCGGGCCACCTTCTACCTCCACTTCCGCTCCAAGGCGGAGGTGGTGGTGGAATTGATGCGCCGGATCGAGCTGGAGATCATGGACTCGTTCCGTGTCCTCGACGGCCTGGAGGACCCGGATCCCGAGTCCATCGCCGCCTGGCTGCACGGGCACGCCGGGATGTGGCGCCGCTACCGCATGGAGTTCGCCGCGATCGAACAGGCCATGGCGGACGATCCGCTGGTCGCCGAGGAGTGGCACGCCATGCTGTGGAAGGTCCCGGGGGTGATGGAACGGCTGCTCGCACGGATGCCCGACGACGAGGCGCGAAACACCGCCCGGCTGCATCTGATGACCCTGATGATGCAGTTGGAACGGGCCTTCCACTTCAGCCTGGTACGCGGCCACGATGACCACCACGACGCGGTGGTCGCCGTCCTGGCCACCCAGTGGAGCGCCCTCCTCCGCGGCTGACCGGCTCGCGGGGAAGACATCCCAGGGGTCAAGGAGCTCGCTCGGGACGCGTCCTTCGCCGTCAGCTGCAGGGCACATCCTGAATCATGGGTGCCGGGCAGGGCCTGAAGGCAATGGCGGCGTTGCCGGAGCGTCCGCATACTCCCCCAGTGGCTTCGCCCGGGGGCACCCCCATACGTACGCGAACGCCCCTCCGCCTTGCGACGCTCCCCCACAGCCTGAACGGCGCGGGAGGGGCCCCCACCGCCTGACGCCGCACGCTGCTCCACCACGGATCACGGGACAGCCTTTAACTGATGGCTTCAGAATGAGGTTTGAATGACGCGACCAGCCCAGAGCGTCCTCGCAAATCATGCAACACTCAACGCGTGACAGCGCCCGAAGAACCGCCCAAAGCAAGCCTGCCCAGCGGCGGTTCGTATGCCTGTCCCTGCTGCAAGCTCTCGACGCTGGACGCCCGCGGACAATTCCAGATCTGTGACGAGTGCAGCTGGGAAGACGATGGCCAGGACGACCCGAACGCCGACGAGGTCTGGGGCGGCCCCAACGGGGCGGATAGCCTGACCGACGCACGTCGTCGCTACGCGCAGTACGTCGCCACAATGAGGGCAACAGATCCGAGATCGGCAGCCAATGGCGGCCCAGGCAGGTGGCGTTCACGCCCGAACCGTCGTTGCCGCTGACTGGTCGTTTCAGGATGACGTGCGGAGTCGTCGGAGGCAGATGATGCCGCAGGCGAGTTCCAGGAGGCCCTGGTGGAGGTCGACGCGGCGTTCGTAGCGGATCCGCAGTCGTTTGAACTGGTGGAGCCAGGCGAAGGTGCGCTCGACGACCCAGCGGGTCTTGCCCAAGCCGGAGCCGTGAGTGACGCCGCGCCGTGCAATGAGTGGCTTGACGCCGCGCCGCCACAGCAGCCGGCGGTACTTGTCGTAGTCGTAGTCGCGGTCGGCGTAGAGTCGCTTGGGTTTGCTGCGCGGACGTCCCCGCAGTCCCCGTATCCGGGGGATCGCGTCCAGCAGCGGGATCAGTTGGGTGACGTCATGCCGATTCCCGCCGGTCACGGACACGGCCAGTGGGGTTCCACGGCGGTCGACGATCAGGTGGTGCTTGGAGCCGGGGCGGGCTCGATCGACCGGCGACGGCCCGACGTGATCCCCCCTTTGAAGGCCCTGACATGAGAGCCGTCGATCGCGCAGTCGTCCATCTCCAGCAAGCCGGTCTTGCGCAGTTCGACGAGGAGTTCCGTGTGCAGCTGGGGCCAGACCCCGGCTTCGGTCCAGTCCCGCAGGCGGCGCCAGGCGGTCACGCCCGAGCAGCCAACCACGCTGGCGGGCACATCCCGCCAGGCCACACCTTGCGCAGCACGTAGACAATGCCCGCCAGTGCAACCCGGTCAGGCACCCGAAGCCGGCCTGGGTGCCGGTGCCTTCGCGCGGGCTGTTGTGGCAGCAGTGGGGCTATGCGCTCTCACAGGCCATCAGGGACAAGATCGTCGGACACCCCGCAGGCACTGCCCACGAATATCATCGGCTGTCAGCCGACACGCCGATCTCATTCTGAAACGATCAGTAAGCAACCGAACATCGGTGTTTCAGCCAACTCGCTCTCGCCCGTCGGCTCTTGCCCAGCAAGGGTCGGTGCACTGCGCACCTTCGAACGACCGCGGAATTCCGGGCGCGAGAACCGTCCGAAAGAACACATGCTCGAAATCGGTGCTGCGTCGTTGAGCACGCTGACGCCACCGGCACACCTTCGGGAGGGAACACATTGACGCAAGCCGGACCGGACAGCGATGAGACCGCGAGCCCGCCGAGGACCGCCGGGACGGCCACGACGGGCATCTCAAAGGCCGAGCGTGAGCTGTACGGCGGCCGGCTCCGCCACGGCCGGTCCTACGTCCGCCACGAAGGGTCTTCTCGTCGCCGAGGCCGAGCGGCATCCAGAAGCCGCCTGGGTGCGGCCCCGGCTGACCGGCCCGGACGATATGGCCACGCCACGCCGCTGGGTCCCCCGGCTGCGCGCCCTGAACCCGGGACGGCCGGGAAAGGGCGCATCGACGGCCGAAGGCGTCGTCCTGATCCGGCGCGACGCCTTCGACGCGGCACGCGGACGGGGAGATCAACTCTCTCTTTATCACGAGGGGTTCGGCCTGGCCTGGCGGCTGCACGAGGCGGGCTGGAGCGGCTGGTACGCGGCATCGATCCGCATGCACCACCCCCCACCGAGCCCGCCGGCCTGTCCGCCTGTCCGCCTGCCACGCGCTGTACCACCGGCTCGCCGCCCGCAGCCGGATCCGGATCGCCCACCGCGACCTCCCCACCACGCTCCTCCCCCTCCACCTGAGCGCCTGGACCACGATCACCTCGGTCCGGCCCGGGCCGTGCGCGGCGGCGGACCGGGTCAGACACCGCGCGGCATGCGCGAAGGACGGACGAGCCGGCATACGCAGCGGCGGCGTCCGATGAGCTGGCGCGCCGTGTACCGGCTCACCGCCGCCGGGCGGCCGCCGGCCATCCGGCCTCTTTGCCCCGCCCGCCACTTCGAGGAGTCCTCTTCGCCATGAACCAGCCGTCTTTGCCCTCGCTGATGGGTGTGTTCGCCCATCCCGACGACGAGAGCCTGCTGACCGGCGGTGTGCTCGCACAGCACCACGCCGTCGGCGCCCGCACCTGCGTCGTCACCGCCACCTGGGGGCCGGCGAGCCACCGGGCCACCGAACTCGCCGAGGCCCTGGACGTCTTGGGTGCAGGGGCTCCGCGGCTGCTCGGCTACGCCGATGCCCGCAATCCAGCCTCGGCACCCGACGGGGCCGTGCGCCTCGTCGACGCGCCTCTCGACGAAGCCGTCGGCCGCCTGGTCGCACACATCCGTGAGGTCCGGCCCGACATCGTGATCGGCCACGATGCCCTGGGCCAGCTCACGGGGCACCCGGACCACCGGCGCGCCCACCAGATCACCCTCCTTGCTGTCGAGGCCGCCGGCCTGCCGCACCTGTACCCCGAAGCCGGGGAGCCCTGGCAGCCGGCGGCCCTTTACGCGGCCACGCACTCGGAATCCGGTGCGGGCAGGCTGGGCCCGCTCCTCCGGAGCGTCGGGAAGACGCTCCTCGCGGTGCCGGACACGTATCTGACCACGACCATCGACGCCTCCCCCTGGGCCGCGGTGAAGATGGAGGCGATCCTCGCGCACCGCAGCGAAGCCGCCCGCGAACGGTCCCTGCCCGGCCTGCTCGCCCGCCTGCCCGAGCCGGAACGCGACGAGATCATCAGCACCGAGTACTTCACCCGCCTCACCCCCGGCCCCGCACCGGGCGACCCTCACCGGCTCGTCGCCTGACCGCCCGCCGTCCGCTCGGCCCCTCCCCGCACGATCGGAGACCAGATGACCGCCACGCCCTCCCCTGACACGCCGCCCAGCACGATGATGACCGACGAGGAGTACGGGGCCTTACGCGCCTCGGCCGCCCTGTGGGCCGGAACGTCCGTGCTGATCACAGACGAACGCGGCCGCGTCCTGATCCAGCACGTCGACTACCGCACCACCTGCCTCCTGCCCGGCGGCGCCGTCGATGCGAACGAGTCCCCGGCCCAGGGCGCCGCGCGGGAACTGCACGAGGAACTCGGCGTCACCATGATCGTCGGCCGAGGGCTCGCCGTCGACTGGGTCAGCGCCGACAGCCTCAACGCGCCCGCCGGCATGCGCTTCCCCGGCGAGATCCTGCACGTCTACGACGGCGGCACATGGGACGACGAGCAGATCGCCGCCATCCGACTGCCCGACCACGAGATCAGGTCCGTCGAGTTCGTCGAACCCGCCCGGCTACCGGACCTGATGTCCCCCGGCGACGCCCGCCGGGCCCTGTCCGCCCTGCGCGCCCGCATCAACGCCGCCGGGCCCGCCCTGCTGGAGAACGGCCTGCCGATCTCCCCCACTGTCCTGGACCGGGCCGGCGCCCTTCGCACCGCCCGCGCCCGGCACCACCTGCCCTTCCACGCCGGCCCCGCCCCGGAGCGGCTCTCGGTGGTCCAGGTGTGGGGCTGGCTCCTCGGACCCGACGGCCGTGTCCTGGTGCTTCTGGAGCCGGACACCGGCGCGGCACTCCTGCCGGGCGGCGCCCCCGAACTCCCGGACCGCGACGACCCGCTCATCACACTGCGCCGGGAGGTACGCGAGGAAGCCGCGGCCGGGCTCGGCAAAGCGCTGTTCCTCGGCCACCTCCGCGACCCCGACAAGCCGTACGCACGCCTCCGCTACGCCTCGCCCCTCACCCGTCTCGGCCCGCCCCCCGTCGACCCGGCCACCGGCCGCACCCACATCCGGGTCCTGGCCACACCCGAACAGGCCCTGGAGCTCTTCGACTGGGGACTCCCGGCGGCCGGCCAGCTCGCCGCCGTCCACCAGGCCCGCGCACGGCTCGGGATCCCCCGTGCCGCGCGACAGCCCCTCACCGAACTACCGGACGCCACCGACCTCACCACCCTGTAGCCCCCGGTCCATCCCGAAGCGAGGACCCGCATGAGCAACACATCACCCGCCCTGGGCACTCCCCCTGCGGTCGCTCGGCCCCTGCCGGCCACAAAAGCCGTATCGGATGCCCCACCGCCGGTTCGAACGGGACACTGCCAGTGCGGCCGGATCTCCTACCAGGTCAGCGGCGTCCCGGATGATCCGCATCTGTGTTCATGCGCCCATGAGACCCGGATCTCCGGCGGGCCCGCGGTGCTATGGGTGGGCTTCCCTCTGGACTCCCTGATCTGGACCGGGCCCGGGGGTGAGCCGAAGTGGTACGCGACCCACCCGACCCTACGACGAGGCTTCTGCCCCGACTGCGGGACGCACCTTGCGTCCGTGGCCGACGGGTCCAGCATGGTCATGGTGACGGGGTTCAGCCTCACCGACCAGAGCGGCATCGAGCCCCTCGGCCACTCCCACCGCGAGAACGCAGCGCCCTGGATGCGCATCACCCTCGCGCCCGGCCCGATCGTCCTGATGTCCGACCCGCGCGTGGCGGCCATCCCTGTCACCGGAGGACCGAGTGCATAACTCCGTACCGCGATGGGGTACGGCGGCTCGTACGCGGCCGGGGACACGTGCGTCCGTACCTCCTGCCCCGGAAGGGGCGAGTACAGCGACACACCCTCGGACCGCGGCTTCGAGCGGCTCGGGGTTCCGGCAGGAGTCCGGATCCGGGCGGAGAGGCCGACGGGGCCAAGGCCCACAGGGAGGTAACGCGCTGGGCGGAGGGCCAGAGCCCGTCGGCCGGGGGCAGGAACGGAGCCACGGCGATACCGCGCGGTGCACGGCAGCAGTTCCACGGCTCCAGGCAGCCGAGCGGCTCGCCTTGGGCGAGGGCGGTACCGCGACCGCCGGAGATCCGCGGTCGGTGTGCGCTCGGTCCAGCGGTGGCGTCACGCGTGGGCCCAGGGCGGCCCCCGGTCCCTGCGGTCGCAGAGACCGGCGGCACTGCCGAGGCTGAGCCGGCCAGGGCCGGCCGCGCATGGCTGGAGGACCAGCACTGGACGCTGAACCGCGTGAAGACGGTGATGGGCCGGCGCTTCCATCTGACCTGCACGATCCAGGGTGTGCGGAAGCTGTTGGTACGTTATGGCTGGTCTGCGAGGGCGAAGCCGGCTTCCCCATGACGCCGCCGCACGCCAGGACGTGGTCGCCACGAGGCCGCACCCCGGTGGTCCGGGTCCGGGACCGTTCCCGCAGACGGATATCCATGGCCGCCGCGTCCGTCGCGGATCAGGTGGTGTTCGCTGCCCGTCTTCCTCCGGTCGACCGGCGACGGGCCGGTGTCGGCTCCCCCTTTTCGGCGCGGACATGGGAACCGTCGGCGCATGCTCTGGACCGGTCCAGCTCGCCGGCCGCGTGCAGCCTGGCGAGCAGGACGCGGTGCGGTTGGTCGAAGGCTCCGGCCCGCTGCCGGCGCTCGATGCGCCGCCAGCAGGTCCGGCCGGAGCCGAACCCTGGCCCAAGGGGGAGCGGTTGCCAGGCGATGTCGTTGTACAGGACGTAGGGGATACCCCGGCTGCAACCCGGCATATCTGCCGAGGGCTGCCTGAGTGGTCCAGGCCGACGGGCTATCTTGCCAGGCATGCAGACTGCGAACTGGAGCGATGTCCGGGAGCGGACCATCGCGCTCTACGCACGGCAGGGAGCGAGGGCCGGTGCCGGTGCCGTTCTCCCGCCGGTCCTGAGTGAGGTTCAGGTGCGTCAGGCCGAGGAACAGTTCGGCGTGGTGTTCCCCGACGACTATCGCCAGTACCTGCTGCGCGTCAGTGCCGGCGGGCGGGTGCGCACGCTTCAGGTCGATCAGCGTGGCTGGCGCTGGGAGGGCGACCAGCCTGCGGACCGTGCGAACCTCCGTGTTCCGTTTCCGGACCACGACACCGCTCTCGCAGCGAGCGAAGATCTTTGGCTGACCGAGCCCCAGGAGGGGGACTACGCCTCTGCTGCGGCCTACCAAGCCGATCATGACGCGTGGCGGGAGTCGGCGGATGCCGCCGAGGACGCGCGGACTTCCGGGACCGTCCCCCTCTGCGATGACGGCTGCGGCTTCTACACCCTCCTCGTGGTCAGCGGGCCTATGCGTGGCACCATGTGGTTCGACGGACGCGCGACCTGCGATCGCCTCAACCCGCTCCTGAACGATGACGGACAGCCCGCCACCTTCAAAGAGTGGTACCTGGACTGGCTCACCCGCGAGGAGACGCTGACGACTCCGGAACTGCGTCGTGCGGCGAACGACCGGTGGAACGCCGGGACGGACGTGCCCATCTGGCGGCGCTGGTTCGATTCGTGATCCGTCAGTGCCCTGACCGCGAGTCGCGTTCGTGCTGGTGGGGGCCGGTGCAGGAACAGGTAAGGCCACCGTTGACCATCGGTGGGTGAAGGCTGAAGATCATGCGGCGGCCGCAGGGCGCAGCGTAGATCCTGTCCACCGGCAGGCGGCGTTCGAGGGCCTGAGGGCGCGGATCGCAGGCTGTTCCGCGCAAGTCGAACTCCGGCGCCGGGTCCGGCGGTTGGTGCTCGGGCTCCTGTCGGACCTGCCTCGCAGGAATTGCTGGACCATCGCCGAGCGGGCTGGGGAGCCCACCCCGGACGGTGTGCGGCACTTGCCCAGCCGGGCCGGTGGGATGCCGACGCGGTCCATGACGCCCTGCGGGCTACGTGGTGGAGCATCTGCACGACGAGCGGGCGGTGCTGGTGGCCGACGAGACCGGTGACGTGAAGAAGGGTGTCGGCACGATCGGCGTCCAGCGCCAGTACACCGGGTCTGCCGGCCGGATCGAGAACGTCCAAGTTGCCGCCTACATTGCACGGGCATGCTGCGGTGGACCGGGGAGTTGTACGTCCCGCGCTCCTGGACCACTGACCCTGACCGCTGCCGCGCCGCCGGACTCGGTGAGGAGACCGCTTTTGCCGCCAAGCCGGAGCTGGCCGCCCGTATGATCGGCCGGTTCCCGGACGCCGGGCACCAGGTGGGCCGGGTCCCGGGCGACGAGGTCTACGGCGGCGACCCGAAACCGCGGTCCGCGCTGGGAGAGCGCAAGATCGGCTATGTACTCGCCGTCGCCTGCTCGGCCGAAGTCACCACCGGTGCTGGGAAGTTCCGCGCGGACGCCCTGGCCGCGAAGGTGCCCAGGCGGGCCTGGCAGAAGTTGCCGGCAGGGGCCGGCGCCAAGGGGCACCGTTTCTGCGACTGGGCCGTCATCGATCTCGACGGCACCCGGTCCGGGAGCCGTCGGCTGCTGATCCGGCGCAGTCGCAGTACCGGCGAACTCGCCCACTGCCGCTGCTGCTCGCCCGCCGTAGTGCCGCTGGCCGGGCTGGTGCGGGTGGCTGGATCAAGGTGGCGGGTGGAGGGGTTCTTTCAGTCCGGAAAGGGCCTGGCCACCCTGGATGAGCACCAGGTTCGCCGCTACGCTGCCTGGTCCCGCTGGGTCACTCTCGCCGTGCTCGCCCATGCCTTCCTCGCTGTCGTCCGCGGCACGGCGCCGCAGGCGCCGCGACCACCGTGGTCACCGCCACCTGGGCGCCCGGCAACCACCGGGCCGGTGAACCCGCCGACGCCTCGGACATCCTGGGAGCGGGCAGGCCGCGAATGCGGGGGGTTCGCCGATGCCCGCACCCCCGGCTCCGCGCCCGCCCCAACTCCACGCCCGGCCCCGGCTCCGCGACGCCCCACTGGAGGAGGCAGCGGGGCTGATCGCCGGACGCATCCGTGCCGTACGGCCACGGATCGCCGTCACCCACGGCGTCCACGGCCGGCTGACCGGGCATCCGGACCACCTCGGCACCCACCGGGCGACCCCGTCGGTGTTCCACGCCGCGGGCCTGGAACACCTCTGCCCGCAGGCCGGGGCCCGTGGCAGCCCGACGCGTTGTACGCCGCGAGGCACCCGGATCCGGAGGCGGGCGAACCGGGTGTGCTGGTGACGCGGGTCGGCAGGACGGTGTCCGGCATGCCGGACGAGCACGTCACCGAGATGGCCGGCGTGAGCGGCTGCACGGACCGGAAGCCGGCCGCGATCCCGGCACACCGCAGCGAAGCGGCACGGGAGCGGCCCCTTCCCAAGACCCTCTCCCGGCTTCCCTCAGCAGAGCGGGAGGCGGGATCACCGCGACGGCGTACGTCGCCCTCCTCGGCAGGGGGCCGTCACCGGCCTCCCGCACCAAAAACAGGTCACCGCCGTGGGCGCCGCCCGCCCGCCCATCGCCACGCCGGCCGCACGACTCGCGCGCCTGTAAGCCCGAACACACCCGCGACTCCCGCGGCGAGGCGCCGCACCGCTGCGAATCTCCCCCAATCCGCTCGCCGGGCCGCTGCGAAGTACGAGTGGAGCGCAGCAGCCTGGCGGCGTGTCGAGTGGCGGGAGCGGTTGTGGAGAAACAGCGCAAAGCGGCGGTCGTGGGAAGCGGGGTGGCCGGCCTGACAGCCGCCTACCTCCTGACCGGCTCGTACGAGGTCACCCTGTACGAGGCCGACGGCCGGCTCGGCGGGCACGCCCACACCCGCGACCTGCCGGCCCCCGGCGGGCGCACGGTGGCGGTGGACTCGGGGTTCATCGTCCACAACGAGCGCACCTACCCCACCCTCCTCCGGCTCTTCCGTGAACTCGGGATCGGCACGCAGGACGCCGAGATGAGCATGTCCGTCCGGTGCGACGGCTGCGGCCTGGAGTACGCGGGCGCCCGCGGCCCGGCCGCTCTGTTCTCCTCCCGGGCCTCGCTGCGAGGCCGCTACCTGCGGTTGCTGGCCGAGGTTCCGGTCTTCCACCGAGGTGCCCGGCGCCTCCTGGCCCGGCAGCCGCGCACCGGCGTCACGTTCGGGGACTTCCTGCGGCAGAGCGGGTTCTCCCCCTACTTCGTCAGCCACTTCGCCCTCCCGCTGGTCGCCGCGGTGTGGTCCTGCCCCGCGCGGACGGCCCTGTCCTACCCGGCCGCCTACCTGTTCACCTTCCTGCACCACCACGGCCTGCTGTCCGTCACCGGCTCACCGCGGTGGAAGACCGTCACCGGCGGCTCCGCCGCGTACGTCACCGCAGCCGCCGAGCGCGTCCGGCACATCCGCACCTCCAGCCCGGTCGGCGCCGTCCGGCGCACCGGGCAGGGGGCTCTGGTCACCACCCGCGACGGCTCCACCGAGGCGTACGACGCCGTGGTCGTCGCCACCCACCCCGACCAGGCGCTGCGGATACTCGCGGACCCCACAGCGGACGAGAAGCGGCTCCTGGGCGCCTTCACGTACTCGCGCAACCCCACCGTGCTGCACACCGACACCTCCGTCCTGCCCCGCTCACCCAGGGCACGCGCGAGCTGGAACTACCGCATGACCGGCTGCGAGCCCTCCACCGCCCCCGTACACGTCAGTTACGACATGGAGCGCCTCCAGCGCCTGCCCGCCGGATCCGGTTACGTCGTGACCTTGGGCGGTGACGACGGCATCGCCGCGGACCGGGTGGTGGAGCGGATGGTCTACGGGCATCCGGTCTACACACCCGCCTCGGTCGCGGCCCAGAGGGAACTGCCCCGCCTCAGCACGAGCGTGACCGCGTACGCAGGAGCCTGGCACGGCTGGGGGTTCCACGAGGACGGCTGCCGCTCCGGCGTGGAGGCGGCCCGCGCCCTGGGGGTGCGGTGGTGACCCGCGCCAAAGGAAGCGGCATATCCACGGACCTCCCGGGCTCGGAGCCGGTCCCGGCACTGTACGAGTGCGTGATCACGCACGTCCGGCGCACGCCTCTGCGCCACACGCTGCGGCACCGCACCTACCTGTGGTGCGTGGACCTCGACCGGCTGCCGGTGCTGCCCCGGGCGCTGCGTCCCCTCGCCCGCTTCGACGCCCGCGACCACTTCGGCGGGACCGCCGGGTCCCTCCGTGCCGGGCTCGACACCTTCCTCGCCGCTCACGGCATCGCTCTGGGGGGCGGCCGGGTGGTGATGCTGGCACACGCCCGCGTCTTCGGGTTCGTCTTCAACCCGCTGAGCGTGTTCTGGTGCCACGACTCCTCCGGCGCCCTGGTCTGCGTCGTCGCCGAAGTCCACAACACCTACGGGCAGCGCCACTGCTATCTGCTGCGGACGGACGGCGCCGGCGCGGCCGAGGTGGACAAGTCGTTCTACGTCTCGCCGTTCTTCGCGGTCGAGGGACGTTACCGGATGCGTCTGCCGCTGCCCGGCGAACTGCTCCGCCTGACCGTCCACCTGGAGCACGGAGGCGGCCGGGCGTTCACCGCGGTCGTCCGGGGCCGCCGCCGGCCCGCCACCGCGTCCGGCCTGCTGTCCGCGGCCGTGCGCAGGCCCTGGTCCACCGCCACGGTCCGGGCGGGCATCAGCGGGCACGGTATCCGCCTGCTGCTGCGCGGTCTGCCCGTACACCCCCGCCCCCGTCCCACCCCGCAGAAAGGCATGCTGCCGTGACCCGCCCCGCTTCCGCCTCCCCCCGGACCCGGCCCCTGCCCCAGCCCGCCGGCGGCACGGTCGGGCCCCCTCGCCGGAGCCCGGACGCCCGCCCCGCGTCCGCCGTTCGCCGTGAGGGCGTCGACGCCGGCCGCTGGCCGGACGTGGCCCGGCTCCCGCCCGCCGGACCCGGCCGCACGGCCGTCGCCGGGTATCTGGTGGGCCGGGCCCTGGACCGGCTGGCCCTGACCGGTCCTCCCGCCGGCGCCCGCCCTCCGGCCGCCGGTCCGCGGCTGACGCTCCACGACGCCGATGCCTTCCACCGGCGCATCGGCCGCCGCGGACTGATCGGCTTCGGCGAGTCCTACATGGCAGGCGAATGGGACAGCGACGACCTGGCCGGCGTCCTGACCGTCCTCGCACACCACGTCGACGAGCTGGTGCCCGCCCCTCTGCGCGGGTTCCGCCGCCTGTGGGTGTCCGCACGTCCCTCCGCCGACCGGAACACCCGGGCCGGCGCCCGCGACAACATCCACCACCACTACGACCTGTCCAACGATCTGTTCTCGGTGTTCCTCGACCCCACCCTCAGCTACTCCTCCGCGGTCTTCGCCGCCTTCCCCGCCCGCTTCGAGTCCCTCGCCGCCGCACAGCACCGCAAGATCGACCGGCTCCTGGACCTCGCCGGCGTGGAGGAGGGCACACGGCTGCTGGAGATCGGCACCGGCTGGGGCGAACTCGCCCTGCGGGCAGCCGCCCGCGGCGCCCGGGTCACCACCCTGACCCTCTCCGCCGAGCAGGCGGCCCTGGCACGCGAGCGGATCGCGGCGGCCGGACTCGCCGGCCGGGCCGAGGTCCAGCTGCGCGACTACCGCGACGTCGAAGGCCGGTACGACGCCGTGGTCAGCGTCGAGATGATCGAGGCGGTCGGCGCCGAGTACTGGCCCGCCTACTTCACGGCCCTGCGCCGCGCGCTCGCCCCCGGCGGCAGGATCGCCCTGCAGACCATCACCATGGGCCACCGGCAGATGCTCCGCACCGCCACCACCCACACCTTCATCAGCAAGTACGTCTTCCCCGGCGGACTGATCCCCTCCCGTGAGGCCGTCGCGGGACACTCCGCCGCAGCCGGGCTGACCACCGTCGCCGACCACGGCTACGGCGACCACTACGCCGAGACCCTGCGTCTGTGGCGGGAAAGGTTCCTCGCCGCCCGGACCGCCGTCACGAACCTCGGGTTCGACCCGGTCTTCCAGCGCATGTGGGAGTTCTACCTCGCCTACTCGGAAGCCGGGTTCCGCTCCCGCTACCTCGACGTCCGCCAGCTCCTCCTCACCGAAGGGACCCACCGATGAGGCCCGCCGCCGACCTGCTCGGACAACTCCTCGGCCACTTCCTGCCCGGTCCGCTCCCGGTGCGCTTCCGCGCCTGGGACGGCAGCCAGGCAGGCCCCGCGGACGCGCCCCTGGTGACCCTGCGTTCACCCGGGGCCCTGCGCCGCCTGCTGTGGCAGCCGGGCGAACTCGGGCTCGCCGAGGCCTACATCACCGGTGACCTCGATGTGGAAGGCGACCTGGCCGAAGCCCTCTCCCGGGCCGGCCGGACCGTCCGCGACCGGCCGGGGACCCGCCCCGGTCCGGCGGGCATGGCCGCGGCCGCCGCTCTCGCGGTACGCCTGGGCGCCGTCGGCCCGCCCCCGGAGCGCCCCGACGGACGGGCGCGTCCGACGGGCCGTCTGCACAGCGTCTCGCGGGACCGCGCGGGGATCAGCCACCACTACGACCTCTCCAACGACTTCTACGCCCTCCTCCTCGACGAGTCGATGGCGTACTCATGCGCCTACTGGGCCCGGCCCGACGACCCCGCGTACACGCTGGCCGACGCCCAGCGCGACAAACTCGAACTGATCTGCCGGAAACTGGGGCTGGGCCCCGGGGACCGCTTGCTCGACGTCGGTTGCGGCTGGGGCTCCCTGGCCGTCCACGCGGCCCGTGCACACCAGGTCCGTGTCACCGCCGTCACCCTCTCCCGGGCCCAGTACGAGTACGTCACGGAACGGGCCGCGCGCGAGGGAGTGGCCGCCCTCGTCGACATCCGGCTGCGGCACTGGCGGGACATCGACGGCGGCGGCTACGACGCGGCCGCCGCCGTCGAGATGGGCGAACACGTCGGCGACGCCGAGTACCCCGTCTTCGCCACCGGACTGCACGACGCGCTGCGCCCCGGAGGCCGGCTCCTGATCCAGCAGATGTCCCGTGGCGCCCGCGCACCCGGCGGAGGCGCCTTCATCGAGACGTACATCGCCCCCGACATGCACATGCGCCCCGTGGGCCGGACCATCGGCCTGCTGGAGGCCGCGGGCCTGGAGGCCCGTTCCGTCGAATCGCTCCGGGAGCACTACACGGCCACCATCGACGCCTGGCGCTCCACCCTCGAAGAGCGGTGGGACGCCGTCGAGGCGCTCGTCGGAACGGCCACCGCCCGGGTCTGGCGCCTCTACCTGGCAGGAGCGTCGCTCGCCTTCGCCGAACGCCGCATGGGCGTGGACCACATCCTCGCCGTACGGCCCACCCGGGAAGGGGCATCCGGCATGCCGGGCACCCCCGCCGCCCGGTACACGCGGGTGGGCCCGTCGTGAACGGCACCGACTGGGACGCCCTCGCCGTCAGCCTCGCCACCTGCGCGGCCGTGGCGGGGGCGGTCCTCCTCGCCGCCTTCGCCGTCGCCGGCCGCCGTGGGCCGCACCGCGTCGTCGACATCGCCTGGGGCCTCGCCTTCGGCGCCGTCGCCGTCGTCACCTGGCTGCTCTCCGCCGGACACGGCGACGACGGCCGGCGTCTGGTCGTGGCCACGGCGACGGCCGTCTGGGGACTGCGGCTGGCCGCACACATCGCACGGCGCTCCCGCGGCCACGGCGAGGACCCCCGCTACACCGCCCTCCTCGACAAGGCCCCCGGCAACCGGACCCTCTACGCGCTGCGCACCGTCTACCTCGGCCAGGCGGCGCTCGTCTGGCTGATCTCCCTGCCCGTCCAGGCCGCCTCCTACAGCTCCGCGCCCCTGGGCCCCCCGGCTTTCTGCGGGATCGCGCTGTGGGCGCTCGGATTCGCCTTCGAGGCCGTCGGCGACCACCAGCTGGCACGCTTCAAGGCGGACCCGGCCAACCGCGGAAGGATCATGGACCGGGGGCTGTGGGCCTGGACCCGGCACCCCAACTACTTCGGGGACGGTCTCGTCTGGTGGGGCCTGTACCTGCTCGCCTGCACCGCGTGGCAGCCGGCCCTCGCCGTCCTCGTCTCCCCGGTCCTGATGACCCTGCTGCTCACCGTCGGCAGCGGCAAGCGCCTCCTGGAGAAGCACATGGCCCGCCGCCCCGGCTACGCCGCGTACGCCGCCCGCACCAGCGGCTTCCTCCCCCTGCCGCCCCGGAGGAGCGCTCGCGGCGGGCCGGGGAGTACGAGGTGAACGAAGCAGCGCCTTCCGTGCTCTCCGCATGCCCGAGCCGCCTTCTCCGCACGCGGCCGGCGCGGTACCGCTGCCGCACGGCGGACGCGCCGGCTCCCCCGCGCCCCCGGCCACCCCCGGCCCGCCCGGCCTGCGGACGAGAGCGTTCGCCCGGGTACGCGGCGAAGACCCTCACCACGCCCGCGTCCTCATCGGGTACGTCCGCCACCGGATGCGCGGCTGGAACGCGGAGCGCGCCGGCCCCGTGCACGACACGCGGCGCCCTGGCCGAACCTGCGGACAGGGCCGCTCCTCTGCCCGCCGTGCTGCCCGGGCCTCCATGGCCGGGGGCACGGTGGACCGGTACGGCCGCCTCACCCAGGACGGCCAAGAGCGCTGCCGTCGGACCGGCGGGGCGGCCGCGGGGCCTCACAAGGTCACTCCAGTCCGAGCGAGCGCAGAACGCGGCGCTGGCCCGGTGCCGGCCTGACCGGCCAGAAGATGTAACAGACACCCCCCGTACCGCCTCTGACCTTGCCGTTCGCGTCGTACCTCTTCGTCCGCAGCCAGATGTTCTCCCACTCGCGCCGGCGGTAGACCCGGCGCACCGCCTCGTTGTCCGGTGAGGCGGGGTCGTTGGCGACGACGTCGCCGTCGGCGGTGAAGCCGATGACGGTCATCAGGTGTCCGGAGGTGCCGTAGCCCGCTCCCGTGAGTTCCGTGGCCAGGAAGGACTGGGAGGTGATCACCGGGATGCCCACGGCGATCAGCCGTTCGACGTCGGTGAGCGAGCCGAGCCGGGTGACGACCGCGTTCATGTCCCGGTACGTCGCCGCGTAGGCGGCGTTGAACGGCCAGTTGCCGCACCCCTCGTACTGGTAGTCGAAGGTGTGGCGGGCCGCGTGGCAGACCTGCGGGTCGGCGATGCCGGGCTTGACCCAGGCGAGGTCCTCGGCGGTCGGGACCCGCCCCCAGTACTCGGTGATCATCTGCGAGGAGGTGGGGCTGCACCACGCCTCACCGCCGTTGTCGTACTCGGGGTACTCCCCCACGTGGACGTTCTGCGAGTAGCGGGGCACCGCCAGCTCCCGGGTGACGGCCGGCGGCGCGGCCGGGACGGTGAAGCGGTCGGGGATGTCGGAGGCCATCGCGCCGAACCGGTGGACCGTGGGGGTGAGGCGGGTGCCGGGGGTCCGGTGGAGGGTGAGCCGCAGCCGGTACGCGGTCAGGCGGAGTCCGCTCGCGGGGTCGTCCACCGCGAGGGTGTCGGTCCAGACCGTGCTCCTCCCGTCGGTCTGGTCGTCGACGGAGGCCCGGCGGATGTCCGTGTCACCGAAGGCCCAGCGCCCCATGACGTACCAGGGGGTGCCGGTGCCGTCCGAGTAGCGGCCGGCCAGCTCGGCCTGGATCCAGGTGCCCGCGGGCGTGTGCGCGTTCCAGGAGGCGATCACCTCGGTGGCGGGGACGGTGGAGCGGTGCAGGGGGGAGGTCCAGGTCGCGTACTCCCAGGTGGCCGTGGTCCCGGTGTGCGGGTCGGTGTGGTCGGTGGTGCCGGCCGGGGTGGCGATCTCCAGGCCGGGGCGGCGGCCGGCGACCGCGCGGGTGCCCGCCGCGGTGCCGCAGCGCCAGTCGGTGTATGTACGGAAGAACCGGTTGTCCACGAGCGGCGCGGTCACCGGCGGAACGCCCCCCTCCGGGGCGGGCCCCGGCGGGGCGGTCTCCGGAGGGACGGCGGGGGCCGCCGCCGCGGGTCCCGCGGCGGACGCCGTGCCCGCTCCGGCCGCGGCCACGAGAGCGGCGGCGAGCACGGTCCTGCGTGAAGTCGAACTGGTCATGGGCGAGACCCCCGGTCGTGGGCGGATGTGGGGCTGCGGTGCCGGTCGGTGGGCCAACTATCGCGCCCCGGGGCGGGGTCCGGCCAGCGGATCGGCCCGTGCCGCGGCGACCAATATGGGTCTGGACCACTGGCACCGCCTGCGGTTGCGCCACAGGGGTGGTTCCGGTCGGGCACCGTGCGGGGCCCGGGGTCCCGTAGGGTCGGGGCATGGACGACCTGGCCCTTCACGCCCGCCGGCTGTGGCTGCTGCCGCCGTCCTGCGGACCCGTACGGCTGGTGGCGGTCGACGGGCACGCGGGATCGGGCAAGACGACGTTCGCCGCCCGGCTCGCGGCGGCGCTCGGCGGCGCCCCCGTGCTGCACCTGGACGACCTGGCCACCCACGGGGAGCTCTTCGCCTGGACGGACCGGCTGCGGGACCAGGTGCTCGGCCCTCTGTCGCGCGGTGAGCCCGCGCGCTATGCCCCCTACGACTGGACCGCCCGGCGCTTCGGCCCGGTACGGGCGCTGGATCCCGCGCCGGTGGTCCTGGTCGAGGGGGTGGGTGCCGGCCGTGCCGCGGTGCGGCCGTTCCTCGCGGGGCTGCTGTGGCTGGAGCTGGACCCGGAGCGCTCCTGGGAGCGGGGCAGGCGCCGCGACGGGCCGGCGCTCAGCGGTTTCTGGGACGGCTGGACCGTCGCCGAGCGGCGCCATTTCGCGCAGGACCCCTCCCGTCCGTACGCGGACGCCGTGATCCGGCAGGTGCCCGAGGGGTACGAGTGGCTGAAAGGAGCCGGTGCGACAGCGGTGACGAGCCGGATCGTCACGGAGGGTGAACCGGAGGAGTGATCCGTCCGGCCGGCCGCGGACCGTGCGGCGCGCCGCTCCACGGCACCGCCAACTCGGCTTGACCCAGGGGGCGTACAGGACTTACGTTCTGAATGTGCGGCTTTTCGGAGCCCCTCGCGGGCCCTTTCCGGCCCCCGCAGACGCGAAGCCCCCGGTTGTTCCCCCGTGACCGGGGGCTTCGTCCTGTCCTCACGCCCCTTCCCTCCCCGGCTCCGCGGATGCCCCGGTGACGTTCCGCGCTCACCCTGGGTAACCGCAAGGTGCGTGGATCACCCCTCTCCCGCCCGGTGACCCCGCGGGTACGATGCACCCGGGTGTGGGCAATTCCCGTCCTTTGCACGGTGATTCGACGCTCCCGGGTGGGCATGCTGTGCGAGCGGGAGACATTCTGGGGGCACGGTTTGTGGGGGACCTGATGGACATCGGCATGCAGGGCGGACAGGCCCCGGCCGATCTCGCCTGGCTGCGGGGCGTGGACGCGTACACGATGGGCGCATATCCGCAGGCCGAGGAGGAGTTCAGGGCGGCGGTACGCCTCGATCCGGGGATGGCGGACGGCTGGCTCGGGCTGCATGCCCTGCGGGTCGACACGACCGCCGCCCTCCTGCACATGTACCGCCATCGCGACCGTTTCGGCGAGCAGCGCAGGCGGTACCGCCGTACGCTCAACTCCTGGTACTGGCTGGGCTGGTGGGTGCAGCCGGTACTGGAGAGCCCGCGCGATCTGCTGCTCGCGCACGCCTCGCACTGGCTGGACGGACGCCATGTCCCGGAGCTGGACCAGGCGCTGGCGGGCCTGCCCCCGGTGGACACGGACCCGCAGGTGCGGTTCCTGCACGCCTGCCGGTCCTATCTCGTCAAGGACTGGGACCAGCTCGTGCGCACCACCGAGCCCCTGGTGGACGATCCTCTGCTCGGTATCGAGGCGGGGCTCTTCGGGGGCATGGCCCGGGTGCGGCTGGAGATGTACGGCCAGGCCGAGCCCCTGCTGTCGGCGGCCCTGATGCGCTGCCGCAGCGAACAGCCCCAGCGCAAGGAGCTGCGTTACTGGCTGGCGCGGGCCCACGAGGGGACCGGGCGCAGTGCGGCGGCCCTGCCGCTGTACCGCGCGGTGCACCGGGTGGACCCGGCGTTCATGGACACCTCGGCCCGGCTGGCGGCGATCTCCGAGGGCGACGGCTACGACGAGGCCGCCGATCTGGCCCCGGTCTCCCTGGCGGGCCCCGGCCCGGCCGGTTCCGGCACGGAGCCCCTGCCGGACGGGGACATGGTGCTGGGCACCGATCTGGTGGACGCCCCCGACCCCTGGCCGGCGGGCGGCCCGCAGGACATACCGGGTACGGTGGTGCCCTCTCCCCGGGCCGGCGGCACGCGCAGGAAACCGGGGAGCGCGGGACAGCCGGTGTCCGGGGTCTTCCCGGCGGGGCCGAGCGACCCGGTGCTGCTCGCCGAGGCGCTGGCCGAGCTGGAGCGCATGGTGGGGCTCGAACCGGTCAAGCGCCAGGTCAAGGCGCTGTCCGCCCAGCTGAACATGGCACGGCTGCGTGCCGAGCAGGGCCTGCCGGTGCAGCCGCCGAAGCGGCACTTCGTCTTCTCGGGCCCGTCCGGGACGGGCAAGACGACGGTCGCCCGTATCCTCGGCCGGGTGTTCTACGCGCTCGGCCTGCTGGGCGGGGACCATCTGGTGGAGGCCCAGCGCTCGGATCTGGTCGGGGAGTTCCTGGGGCAGACGGCGGTGAAGGCCAACGAGCTGATCGACTCCGCGCTGGGCGGGGTGCTCTTCGTCGACGAGGCGTACAGCCTCTCCAACACCGGTTACAGCAAGGGCGACGCCTACGGGGACGAGGCCCTCCAGGTCCTGCTGAAGCGTGCGGAGGACAACCGGGACCATCTGGTGGTCATACTCGCCGGCTATCCGGAGGGCATGGACCGGCTGCTGTCCGCCAACCCGGGCCTGTCCTCCCGTTTCACCACCCGGGTGGACTTCCCCAGCTACCGCCCGGCGGAGCTCACCGCGATCGGTGAGGTGCTGGCCGCCGAGAACGGCGACGTGTGGGACGAGGAGTCCCTGGAGGAGCTGCGCAGCATCAGCGGGCACGTGGTCGACCAGGGCTGGATCGACGAACTGGGCAACGGCCGGTTCCTGCGCACCCTGTACGAGAAGAGCTGCGCCTACCGGGATCTGCGGCTCTCCGGCTACGCCTCGGCCCCGGGCCGGGACGATCTGTCGACGCTGCGGCTGGGGGATCTGATGCAGGCGTACGGCGAGGTGCTGTCCGGGCGGGGCCCGGTGGACCGGGGCACCCAGGAGCCGGGCCAGCTGTGAGACGGGCGGGCCGTGCCGCCGGACGGGCCGTCGGGGCCCGTCCGGCGGCTCCGGTCATCCGGTGACGGCGGCACCCAGCGGTGCGGGCGCCTTCGTCTTCTGCTCCGTGGGCACCGGTACGGTGCGGCGGGGCACCGAGACACGGTGGGCGGGGTCCTGGACCTCGCCCACGAGCATCTCCAGGACGTCCTCCATGGCGACCAGGCCGAGCACCTTGCCCGAGGCGTCGGAGACCTGCGCCAGGTGCGTCGCGGCGCGGCGCATCACCGTCAGGGCGTCGTCCAGGGGGAGCTCGGCCCGGACGGTCACCATCGGGCGCCAGATGTGCTGGGGGACGGCGCGTTCGGTGTCCTCCAGGTCCAGGACGTCCTTGACGTGCAGGTAGCCCATGAAGGCGCCCTGGCCCTCCGCGCGGACGGGGAAGCGCGAGAAGCCGGTCCGGACCGTGAGCTCCTCGATCCGGCGCGGGGTGACGGACGGGTCGACGGTGACCAGGGAAGCGTGCTCCAGGAGGACGTCGGTGACCGGCCTGCTGCCGAGTTCCAGGGCGTCCTCCAGGCGTTCCCTCGCCGCGGGTTCCAGCAGTCCGGCCTGTCCGGCGTCCTCGACGAGCCGGTTGAGCTGCTCGCTGGTGAAGACGGCCTCGACCTCGTCCTTCGGTTCGACGCCGAAGAGCCGGAGCACCGCGCGGGCGCAGGCGCCCAGCGCGGAGGTGACCGGCCGGCAGAGCCGGGCGAAGCCGACGAGGCCGGGGCTGAACCAGAGCGCGGTCCGCTCGGGGGCGGCCATCGCCAGATTCTTCGGGACCATCTCGCCGATGACGAGGTGGAGGAAGACCACGCAGACCAGGGCGAGCGCGTAGCCGAGGGGGTGGACGAGTCCCTCGGGGACGTGCGCCGCGTGGAAGACGGGCTCCAGCAGATGGGCCACGGTCGGCTCGGCGACCGCGCCGAGGGTGAGGGAGCAGAGGGTGATGCCGAACTGTGCGGCCGCCATCATCTGCGGGAGGTTCTCCAGGCCGTACAGGACCTGGCGGGCCCTGGCGGACCCGGCGGCGGCGAGCGGTTCGATCTGGCTGCGGCGGACGGAGACGAGGGCGAACTCGGCTCCGACGAAGAAGCCGTTCGCCAGCACCAGCAGTCCGGCGAAGAGGAGCTGGACGACGCTCATCGCACACCCTCCAGGACCCGGACGGGCCCGGCGGGCGCGGGGCCGGCCGTGCCCGCCGTGTCCGCGTCCGCCAGTTCGACGAAGCGGACCTGTTCGGCCCGGTAGTGGCCGACCTGGCGGACGAGGACGCACCAGCCGGGCAGTTCGGCGCGGTCACCGGGGGCGGGGATGCGGCCCAGCAGGTCGGCGACCAGCCCCGCCACCGTCTCGTACGGCCCTTCGGGCACGTCGAGTCCTATGCGCCGCAGGGTGAGCACCCGGCAGCTGCCGTCGGCGTCCCAGCCCGGCCGGCCGTCGTCGGTGACGACGGGGGTGAGGTCGGGGCGGTCGGCGCTCTCGGTGTCGTGCTCGTCGCGTACCTCGCCGACGAGCTCCTCGATGATGTCCTCGAGCGTGACGACACCGGCGGTACCGCCGTACTCGTCGACGACGACGGCGATCGGCTGCTCCTTGCGGAGCTGCTGGAGCAGCTGTTCCACCGGCAGGGTCTCGGGGACCATCAGCGGCGGTACGGCGATGCGTCCCACCGGGGCGCGCGGCCGTTCCCGGGCGGGCACGGCGAGGGCGTCCTTGAGGTACACCATGCCGACGACCTCGTCGATGCGGTCCCGGTAGACGGGGAAGCGCGAAAGGCCGGTGGCGCGGGTGAGGTTGAGGACGTCCTGGGCGGTCGCCGAGGACTGCAGGGCGCTGACCTTCACCCGGGGGGTCATGACGTGCTGGGCGGTGAGCCCGGCGAGCGACAGGGTCCGCACGAAGAGGTCGGCGGTGTCCTGCTCCAGGGTTCCGGCCTCGGCGGAGTGCCGGGCCAGGGAGACCAGTTCGCCCGGGGTGCGGGCGGAGTCCAGTTCCTCGGTGGGTTCGACGCCCAGCAGGCGCACCAGCCGGTTGGCGGCGGTGTTCAGCGCGCTGATCACCGGGCGCAGGACGGCGGAGAAGCGGTGCTGGGGCCCCGCGACGAACCGGGCGACCTGGAGCGGCCGGGAGACCGCCCAGTTCTTCGGTACGAGTTCGCCGATCACCATCTGGACGGCGGAGGCGAGGAGCATCCCGATCACGACGCTCACCCCGGGCACGGCCCCTTCGGGCAGGCCGGTGGCGGTGAGCGGTCCTTCGAGCAGCTGGGCGAGCGCCGGTTCGGCGAGCATGCCCACGACCAGTGAGGTGATCGTGATGCCGAGCTGGGTGCCGGACAGCTGGAAGGAGAGTTCGCGCAGGGCGGCCACGACGGTGCGGGCGCGGGGGTCGCCTTCGGCGGCGGCGCGTTCGGCGTCCGGCCGTTCCACGGTGACCAGGCCGAATTCGGCGGCCACGAAGAATCCGTTGGCGAGGATGAGGAGGAATGCCGCGGTGAGCAGCAGCAGGGGGGTTGTCATGCCGCCGCCTCCGGGGAGGGGGCGGCGCAGGTACTACCGGACGATCCGTCCATTGCTGGAGGGAGTCACTCCTTGGGTCGCAGGAAGGCCCCGCCGGCCACGGGGGCCTTCGGTGCGGGGCGGGGCGCGCGCGGGGCGCCGCCGCGTTCCAGAGTAGTCAAGAACGGGCCGTCGGGGGCAGGGGGCTCAGCGGTTCGGCGCGCTCGCGTCCGCTCCGTCGCCGTGGAGCTCGGTGAGCGCGCGCAGTGCGCGGGCGTCGCGGATGGCGTGCTCACGGGCGATTCCGGGCTGAATCCCGAGCGTGGGCAGGCTGGTTCCGTCACTGAGGTCGAGGAAGACCCACGGGTCGCCGGCGCGCAGGTTGACGCGCACGATCTCGGCCCAGGCCAGTCGGCGCGTCCGGGTGATGTTGACCACGGTGACGCCGTTCTCGTCGGCGACGACCTTGGGCCGGCTGAGCAGGGCGAGTACGCCGAAGAAGAGCAGGGCGACGAAGACGAAGCTGGTCCGCTCCCCCGGGCTCAGGTTCTCCAGGATCATCGCGACGGCGGTGATGACGGCGAACATCGCCGCCCCCACGGCCAGCAGGACCACCCGGGTGAGGGTGGGCCGGAAGGTGGCCGGGAGCGCGGGGGGTGAGGACGGCCGGGACGCGGGGGCGGACATGCGCGGGTCCTTCGGGGGTGCTGTTCGGTGCCCGCCGCCGTCGGCGGCGGGCGCGGGGCCCTGCCGTCAGAGGCGGCAGGCGTGGATGGCTGTGGTGAGGATGGCGCGGGCGCCCAGCTCGTACAGGTCGTCCATGATCCGCTGGGCCTCCTTGGCGGCGACCATGGAGCGGACGGCGACCCAGCCCTCGTGGTGCAGCGGGGAGATCGTCGGCGACTCCAGGCCGGGGGTGAGGGCGACCGCGCGCTCCAGGTGCTCGACGCGGCAGTCGTAGTCCATCATCACGTAGGACCGGGCCACCAGGACGCCCTGCAGGCGGCGCAGGAACTGCTGCACCTTGGGCTCGTCCGCGGGGGCGCCGGTGCGGCGGATGACCACGGCCTCCGAGGTCATGATCGGCTCGCCGATGACCTCCAGTCCGGCGTTGCGCAGGCTGGTGCCGGTCTCGACGACGTCGGCGATGACCTGGGCGACCCCGAGTTCGACGGCGGTCTCGACGGCCCCGTCGAGGTGGACGACGGAGGCGTCGACACCGGCCTCGGCGAGGTGCTTCTCGACGATGCCCTCGTAGGAGGTGGCGATCGTCATCCCGCCGAAGTCCTGCGGGCCCTTCGCCGTGCCGGGCTTGGTGGCGTAGCGGAAGGTGGAGCGGGCGAAACCGAGCTGGAGGATCTCCTCGGCGTCCGCTCCGGAGTCCAGCAGCAGGTCCCGGCCGGTGATGCCGATGTCCAGGCGGCCGGAGCTGACGTAGATGGCGATGTCGCGCGGCCGCAGGTAGAAGAACTCGACCTCGTTGGCGGGGTCGACCAGGACGAGTTCCTTGGACTCCTTGCGCTGCTGGTAACCGGCCTCATGGAGCATCGCCATCGCAGGCCCGGAGAGTGAACCCTTGTTGGGGACGGCGATGCGCAGCATGAGGTCGGGTTCCTTATGTCGGAGGAGTGTCGGGGTCCTGCGGGGTACCGAAGGGTCCTGCGGGGTGCCGGAGGCGTGCGGGTCCGCTCAGAGGTGGGCGTAGACGTCGTCGAGGGAGATCCCGCGGGCGACCATCATCACCTGGACGTGGTACAGCAGCTGCGAGATCTCCTCGGCGGCGGCGTCCTTGCCCTCGTACTCGGCGGCCATCCAGACCTCGGCGGCCTCCTCGACGACCTTCTTGCCGATGGCATGCACGCCCTTGTCCACCAGTTCGGCGGTGCGGGAGGTGGAGGGGTCGCCTTCGGCGGCCTTGAGCTGGAGCTCGGCGAAGAGCTCTTCGAAGGTTTTGTTCGCCATGATGGTCCTCAGAATACGGGGTCCCGGCCGCCGTTCAGCGCCAGGGTTCGCTGACGGTGCGCAGGGTGGTGGCGGTGGCCACGGCGGCGGTGACCGCTTCGTGCCCCTTGTCCTCGTTGGAGCCTTCGAGGCCCGCGCGGTCCAGCGCCTGTTCCTCGGTGTCACAGGTGAGGACGCCGAAGCCGACGGGGACCCCGGTGTCCACGGCGACCTGGGTGAGGCCGAGGGTGACGCCCTGCGAGACGTACTCGAAGTGCGGGGTGCCGCCGCGGATGATCACGCCGAGGGCGACGACGGCGTCGTAGCCTCGGCCGGCGAGGACCTTGGCGACCACGGGGAGCTCGAAGCTGCCGGGGACCCTGAGCAGGGTGGGCTCGTCGATGCCCAGGTCGTGCAGGGCGCGCAGGGCGCCGTCGACCAGCCCGTCCATGACCTTCTCGTGCCACTGGGCGGCGATCACGGCGACCCTGAGGTCACCGCAGTTGCGTACGGACAGTTCGGGTGCGCCCTTGCCGCTCATGTCTCTCCTGGTGTGGGTCGGGGTGGTTACTGGTTGCCGCAGGCCGACGCGGCGGTGGCGTCGAGCCAGGGCAGGTCGTGGCCCATGCGGTCGCGCTTGGTGCGCAGGTAGCGCAGGTTGTGCTCGCCCGCCTGGACGGGCATCGGGACACGGCCGGTGACGCCGAGCCCGTGGCGTACCAGCGCCGCGGTCTTGTCCGGGTTGTTGGTCATGAGCCGCAAGGTGCGCACGCCGAGGTCGGTGAGGATCCGCGCGCCGGCGGCGTAGTCGCGGGCGTCGGCGGGCAGGCCGAGTTCGAGGTTGGCGTCGAGGGTGTCCGAGCCGCGCTCCTGGAGTTCGTAGGCGCGGAGTTTGGACAGCAGCCCGATGCCGCGGCCCTCGTGGCCGCGCAGGTAGACGACGACGCCGCGCCCCTCGGCGGTGACGCGTTCCATGGAGGCGTGCAGCTGGGGGCCGCAGTCGCAGCGCTGGGAGGCGAAGATGTCGCCGGTCAGGCACTCGGAGTGGACCCGGACGAGGACGTCCTGGCCGTCGCCGAGGTCACCGTGCACCAGGGCGACGTGTTCCACGCCGTCGACGGTGGAGCGGTAGCCGTAGGCGGTGAACGGTCCGAAGGGGGTGGGCAGGTGGACCTCGGCCTCGCGGCGGACGGTCGGCTCACTGCTGCGGCGGTAGGCGATCAGGTCCTCGATGGAGATGATCGTGAGGCCGTGCTTGCGGGCGAAGGGGACGAGTTCGGGCAGCCGCAGCATCACGCCGTCCTCGCCGGCGATCTCGACGATGGCGCCCGCCGGACGCAGCCCGGCGAGCCGGGCCAGGTCGACCGCGGCCTCGGTGTGGCCGTTGCGGACCAGGACGCCGCCGGCCCGTGCGCGGAGCGGGAAGACGTGGCCGGGCCGCACGAGGTCGCCGGGGGCCGCCTTGCCGCTCGCCAGCAGCCGGAGCGTGGTGGCGCGGTCGGCGGCGGAGATCCCGGTGGTCACCCCGTGGGCGCCGGAGGCGTCGACGGAGACGGTGAAGGCCGTCTGCATCGACTCGGTGTTGCGGGTGACCATCTGCGGGAGTTCGAGGCGTTCCAGCTCGTCGCTCTCCATGGGCGCGCAGATCAGTCCGCGGCACTCGCTCATCATGAACGCGATGATCTCGGGGGTCGCCTTCTCGGCGGCGACGACGAGGTCGCCCTCGTTCTCCCGGTCCTCGTCGTCGACGACCACGACCGGCCGGCCGGCGGCGATGTCGCGGACCGCCTGTTCGACGGGGTCCAGCCTCAGGTCCTCGCGGAAGAGGTCGTGCGGTAGGGCGTTCATGCCGTGGCTCCTTCCAGAGCGGGCGTACGCGTGCGCAGCCACCAGTCGCGCATGCCCCACAGGACCAGCGCGCCGTAGACGACGTAGATGAGACCGGAGAAGGCGAGTCCGCTGTGGAAGTTGAGCGGGACGCCGACGAGGTCGACGAGCAGCCAGGCGAACCAGAACTCGACCATGCCGCGGGCCTGGGCGATCATCGCGGCGAGGGTGCCGGCGAAGATGTACGCGTCGGCCCAGGGGCTCCAGGACAGCGACGGGAAGGCCGTGAACAGCCCGCCGACGGCGAGGGTGCCGACGGCCGCGCCGCCCACCAGGTAGCCGCGCTCACGCCAGGTGGCGAAGCGGACGGCGAGGGTGCCGTCCTGGGCCTGCCGCCGGCCGCGGGTCCACTGCTGCCAGCCCCACACGGCGACCGCGATGACGATCACCTGCTTGCCGACGCTGCCGGCCTGCTGCACGGAGACGTTGGCGGCGACCAGCACCGCGCCGGACAGCAGCTGGGCGGGCCAGGTCCACACGGAGCGGAGCCAGCCGAGGGCCAGGGCGATCAGGCCGATGGTGTTGCCGAGCATGTCCGACCAGATGATGTGCTGCCCGAAGGCGGTGAACGCCTCCGAGTTCAGCCAGTCCAGCGCGCTCATGCGGACGGCTCCCGGTGCTGTGCCGCGGCGTTCGGTCCGAGCATCCGCTCGACGTACTTCGCGAGGACGTCCACCTCCAGGTTGACCGGGTCGCCGGGCTGCTTGAAGCCGAGGGTGGTCAGCGCGAGGGTGGTGGGGATGAGGCTGATGGTGAAGAAGTCCGCTCCGGCGTCGACCACGGTCAGGCTGACGCCGTCGACGGTGATGGAGCCCTTCTCCACGACGTAGCGGGAGAGCGCCTCGGGCAGGGAGACCTTCACGATCTCCCAGTGCTCCGAGGGGGTGCGCTCCAGGACGCGGCCGGTGCCGTCGACGTGCCCCTGGACGATGTGGCCGCCGAGCCGCCCGCCGAGCGCCATGGGGCGCTCCAGGTTGACCCTGGAGCCGGTGGTGAGGGCGCCGAGGCTGGAGCGGTTCAGGGTCTCCGCCATGACGTCGGCGGTGAACTCGTGCCCGCCGAGGTCCACGACGGTGAGGCAGACGCCGTTGACGGCGATGGAGTCGCCGTGCCGGGCGCCCTCGGTGACGACGGGGCCGCGCAGCCGGAAGCGGGACGCGTCGCCGAGCTTCTCGACGGCGGTGACCTCACCCAGTTCTTCGACAATTCCGGTGAACACTCAGTTTCCCTTCCGAGCAGGGACGGGGACGGCGGTGACGCGCAGATCGGGGCCGATGCGCACGGTCTCGGTCACTGCGAGGCGCAACGCCTGCGAGAGGGTGGGGATTCCGGCCTCCGCGAGGGCCGCGGGGCCCGCGCCGAGGAGGACCGGGGCGAGGTAGCCGACGACGGTGTCGACCGTTCCCGCGGTGACGAAGGAGCCGGCCAGTACGGGGCCGCCTTCGAGGAGTACGGAGCGGACGCCGCGGGTGTGCAGGGCGTCGAGCAGGGCGGGTACGTCCAGTCCGGGGCCCGTGGCGGCGCGCGGCAGCCGCAGGACGGCGCCGGCGGGGAGGTGGGCGGCGTCCGCGTCCTGTGCGACGGCGATCAGGGTGGGCGCGGTGCCGTCCAGGACGCGTGCTCCGGGGCGTACCGCACGGGCCCCGGTGTCGACGACGACCCTGAGCGGCTGGACGGCGCCGTCGATGCCGCGTACGCCGAGCTGGGGGTCGTCGGCGCGGGCCGTCCCGGAGCCGACCACGACGGCGTCGGCCCCGGCGCGCAGCCGGTGGACGTCGGCGCGGGCTTCGGCGGAGGTGATCCAGCGGCTGGTGCCGTCGGCGGCGGCGACCCGGCCGTCGAGGCTCGCCGCGTACTTCCAGGTGACGTGGGGGCGGCCGAGGCGGACCGAGGTGAGCCAGGCGGTGTTGCCCGCCTCGGCCTCGTCGGCGAGGAGGCCGGACTCGACCTCGGTCCCGGCAGCCCGCAGGGTGCCGGCGCCCCCGGTGGCCCGGGGGTCCGGATCGGCGACGGCGTAGACGACGCGGCGGACGCCGGCCTCGATCAGCGCCTGGGCGCAGGGGCCGGTGCGGCCGGTGTGGTTGCAGGGCTCCAGCGTGACGTAGGCGGTGCCGCCGCGGGCCCGGTCCCCGGCCTCGCGCAGGGCGTGGATCTCGGCGTGCGGGCCTCCGGCGCGCTGGTGGAAGCCCTCTCCGGCGAGCTGTCCGGCGGCGTCGAGGACGACGCAGCCGACGACCGGGTTGGGGCTGGTGGCGCCGAGACCGCGGGCCGCGAGCGCGACGGCGCGTCGCATGGCGGTGATGTCGGCTGTTTCGGCCACCGGGTCCTCCTGCCTCTTCGGGCACGGACTCCGGGGCTGCCGAGGACGGCAGAGGAAGCGGTACGCGCACAGGGAACGCCGGACCGAGGGAACGGACACGGCTGCGCCGGGAGAACCCGGAAACCCGTCCGCCTACGGCGGCGTACCTGATGACGGCCCGCCGCGCACTGCCTCCCATCCGGACTTTAACCGTCGGTCCAGGAATCCCACCTGGTCAACCGGCCGCTGGATGCGGACGGGTCGCGGACTATAACCGCCGGTTCGGAATTGCACCGACCCCGGAGTGCGCTGCTGCTGGTACAGCACTCATTGTGCCACGGTCCGCCTTGAGCCGATCAGGTGTTTCCAGTGGATTCGCTCACAGGGCCTCCGGGGAGGGGCCGCCGGCCCGGGGCCGGGGCCGCCGTCCGGGGCGGGGGTCCGCGGGCCGGGACGGGACCCGCGGACGAGGGCGAAGACCCGCAGGCAGGGGCGGGGATCCGCGGGCGAGGGCGGGGTTCCGCGGGCGGGGCGGGGTTCCGCGGGCCCGCCGGCTCCGGAATGGTCCAGACCTATTGACTGACTGGTCTAGTCCTCTTAATCTCCGTGTCACCTCCGAGGTACGTCTGCCGGGTGTGCGCACATCCGGCCCATGCAACGCATTCCCCTTGCCAGTTGTGTTCTGCCGACCTCCCAGGAGGAACAACACATGCTGTCCCCCACCCGTGCGAGAGCCACCCTGCTCGCAGCCGGCGCAGCCGCCGCCGGCCTGCTGCTGGGCTCGCTCACCGCGACCCCGTCGGCCGCGGCCGGCCAGGAGTCCTGCCGGCCCGACGGGCTCTACCAGACCCCCGGTGTGGACGTGCCCTACTGCTCCGTCTACGACTCCGAGGGCCGCGAGAAGATGGGCGCCGACCACCAGCGGCGCGTCATCGGTTACTTCACCAGCTGGCGGACCGGCAAGGACGGCAAGCCCGCCTACCTCGCCTCCGACATCCCCTGGGACAAGGTCACCCATCTGAATTACGCCTTCGCGCACATCGACGGTGACAACAAGATCTCCGTGGGCGCCGACGGCCCGGAGAACGCCTCCACCGGGATGACCTGGCCCGGCGTGGCGGGTGCCGAGATGGACCCGGCCCTCCCCTACAAGGGCCACTTCAACCAGCTCACCAAGTTCAAGAAGCAGCACCCGGCGGTCAAGACGCTCATCTCGGTGGGCGGCTGGGCCGAGACCGGAGGCTACTTCGACGGGAACGGCGACCGGGTGGACTCCGGCGGCTTCTACTCGATGGCCACCAACGCCGACGGCTCGGTCAACCAGAAGGGCATCGACACCTTCGCCGACTCCACCGTCGCGTTCCTCCAGAAGTACGGCTTCGACGGCGTCGACATCGACTACGAGTACCCGACGACGATGAAGGACGCGGGCAACCCGCTCGACCACACCCTGGCCAACGCGCGCCGCGCCGGTCTCGTCAAGGGCTACGCCGCCCTGATGAAGACGCTCCGCGAGAAGCTGGACCGCGCGTCGGCCGCCTCCGGCACGCACTACATGCTGACCGTCGCGGCGCCGTCCTCCGGCTATCTGCTGCGCGGCATGGAGACCTTCCAGGTCCAGAAGTACCTGGACTACGTGAACATCATGTCGTACGACCTGCACGGCGCCTGGAACGAGTACGTCGGCCCGAACGCCTCGCTCTTCGACGACGGCAAGGACGCCGAACTGGCCCAGGCGGGCGTGTACTCCACCTCGCAGTACGGCGGCACCGGCTACCTCAACACGGACTGGGCCTACCACTACTTCCGCGGTTCGATGCCGGCCGGCCGGATCAACATCGGGCTGCCCTACTACACCCGCGGCTTCAAGAACGTGCAGGGCGGCACCAACGGCCTGTGGGGCAGGGCCGCCACGACCGACTGCCCGGCGGGCGCGGGTCTGACCAAGTGCGGTGACGGCGCCGTCGGCATCGACAACCTCTGGCACGACCTCGACACGAACGGCAAGGAGTCCCCGGCGGGCTCCAACCCCATGTGGCACGCCAAGAACCTGGAGAAGGGGGTCGTCGGCGACTACGTCACGCGGTACGGCTTCCCGGCGGACACCTCGCTGACCGGGACGTACGTGCGCAACTACGACTCGACGCTGGTCGCTCCCTGGCTGTGGAACGCCGAGAAGAAGGTCTTCCTGTCCACCGAGGACGAGCAGTCGGTGGCCGCCAAGGCGGACTACGTCGTCGACCGGGGCATCGGCGGCACGATGATCTGGGAACTGGCCGGCGACTACGGCTGGAACGCCGCGAAGGGGCAGTACGAGCCCGGCTCCACGCTGACCTCGACGATGTACGAGAAGTTCAGGTCGGCCACCCCGTACGGCGCGAAGCGGTCCACGGTCGACCTGCCGTCCGAGGCCCTGGACATCGGTGTCTCCTTCGAGCAGTTCGCACTGGGCGACTCGAACTACCCGATCAGCCCGAAGCTGAAGATCACCAACAACACCACGGCGACCCTGCCGGGCGGTACGGAGTTCCAGTTCGACTACGCCACCTCCGCCCCGGCCAACGCCAAGGACCAGTCGGGCTTCGGCACGACGGTCATCCGCAGCGACCACACCGCGGGGAACAACGTCGGCGGACTGAAGGGCGACTACCACCGCGTCTCGCTGAAGCTGCCCGCCTGGCAGACGCTCGCCCCGGGCGCCTCGGTGCAGCTGGACTTCGTCTACTACCTGCCCACCTCGACCCCGTCCAACTGGACGGTCGCCTTCGGCGGCTCCACCTACGCCCTGGCCGGCGACCTGGCCCGCGGGACGACCGTGGTCCAGCCGGGCACCGGCGGCGGCACCTCGCCCACCCCCACCCCGGACCCGGGCGGCGGCAAGTGCCAGGCCGCGGCCTGGAGCGCCACGGCGGAGTACGGCTCGGGTACGACCGTGAGCCACGGCTCCCGCACCTGGAAGTCCCGCTGGTGGACGAAGGGCGAGACGCCCGGCACCACCGGTGAATGGGGGGTCTGGCAGGACCTCGGGGCCTGCTGAGCCCCTCCCTCCCCCCGCACCGGGCGGCGGCGGCCCGCGCCGTCCCGCCGCCGCCCGGCCCTCCTCCGCCCGGCCGGAGTCCCTTCCCCCTCCGGCCGGGCCCGCCCGTCCCCGGCCGGGGCCGGCCGCGCTTCCCCGGGCCGGCCCGCTCGGCACCACGCGGGCCGGCTCCGGTCCGGCGTCCTCAGAGGGCCGGGGCGAACAGCGCGTCCTGGGCCGCGTCGCGGGCGGCCAGGACGGCCCCCCGCAGGACCGCCCCGCCCCCGAGGGTCCCCGCCCTGACCTCCGTGGGCAGCGGGGAGAGCCGGGCCAGCCGCTCCTCCACCAGGGCGGCGAGCACCTCGCCGCCCGCGCGGCCGACCTCCCCGGCGAGCACCACGCAGCCCGGGTCGAGCACGGCCACCACGGAGGCCGCGCCCAGCGCCACCCGGTCGGCCAGCGCCGAGAGGAACGCCTCGCCCCGGCCGCTCCCGTCGGCCAGCGCGGCCCGCACCGCGAAGGCGGCCGCGGGATCCTGTTCGCGCTCCGCTCCCCCGCCCGTCCCCCCCTGTCCGGCTGCCCCGCCCGTGGCGATGCCGTGTCCGGCCGCGAGTTCACGGACCGCGACCGAGCCGACCAGTGAGTGGAACCCGCCGTCGCAGTGCAGCGCCGAGGGGATTCCCGAGGTGCCGGGCACCGGCAGGAAGCCGATCTCGCCCGCACCGCCGGAGGCGCCGCGCCTCAGCACCCCGTCCAGCATGACGGCGGCACCGACACCGTGGCCGAGCCAGAACAGGGCGAAGGTGTCCCGGCCGAGGGCGGCACCGGCACGGTGTTCGGCCACGGCCGCCAGATTGGTCTCGTTCTCCACGACGACCGTCGCCGGCAGCCGCCGCTGGAGCTCTTTGACCAGTTCGCGGTGCCAGGCCGGGAGGCCCGCCGTGTCCCGGAGCTCGCCGGAGACCGGGTCGATCAGGCCGGGGGCCCCGACGGCGACACTGTGCAGCGAGGCCGCGCCCGCGCCGCGCGCGGCGCGCTCGACCATCGCCACGGCCCGCTCGACGGCGGGCCGCGTCTTCGTCCCCTCCTCGACGGGCAGGGACGCCTCCGCGCGCGTGACCCCGAGCAGGTCGGCGACGGCCACCGCCACACCGTCGGTGCGTACGTCGAGAGCGGCCAGATACGCCCGGTCGGCGACGATCCCGTACAGCCGGGCGTTCGGGCCGCGCCGCTGGGAGCCGCTCTCCCCCACCACATGGACCAGCCCGGCCTCCTGGAGCCGTTCCACCAGGTCGGCGACGGTGGGGCGGGAGAGACCGGTCAGGTTCTTCAGCTGAGTGGCCGTCAGCGGGCCGTCCTGCTGGAGCAGTCGCAGGGCGAGCCGGTCGTTGATGGCCCGGGCGGTGCTCGGGGATGCGGGCATGCCGGGATCCTTCCAGATCACTGCCCGCCGCTCTGCCGCGGGCTATTTATCAGGCAGGGTTCCTGATAGTTTACTGCCCGCACCGCACACGAACGCCGGGACAGGCCCGGCGCGGGAAGCCGGAGAGACCGGCGCACGGGCACTGCTCAGGGAAGGGCACGGCGTATGACATCGGTTCCCACGGCCCCGGACTTCGGTACCGCCCAGGTCAGACGGGCCAGGTACGCGATCATGGCGGTCTTCACCGTCCACGGCGCGGTGACCGGCAGCTTCGCCACCCGGGTCCCCTGGATCCAGGACCACGCCTCGGTCAGCGCGGGCCAGCTCGGCCTCGCCCTCGCCTTCCCGGCGATCGGCGCCTCGCTCGCCATGCCCCTGGCGAGCCGTGTCAGCCACCGCTTCGGCGCGCGGACGGCCCTGCGCGGGCTGCTGGCCCTCTGGACGCTCTCGCTGGTCCTGCCGGCCCTCGCCCCGAACCTGCTCACGCTCTGCGCGGCCCTGTTCGTCTACGGGGCGTCGGCCGGGATGTCCGACGTGGCGATGAACGCGCTCGGCGTGGAGGTGGAGAACCGCCTCGACAAGTCGATCATGTCCGGACTGCACGGGATGTGGAGCGTCGGCGCCCTGATCGGTTCGACGGCCGGCACGGTGGCCGCGCACACCGGGGCCGACGCCCGGCTGCACCACACCGTCGCCGCGCTGGCCCTCACCGTCCTCGGTCTGATCGCCTGCCGGGGCGTGCTCGACCTGCACAGCGAGCCGGACCAGGAGCCGCCCCCGCGCTTCACCCTGCCGCCGAAGTCCGCGCTGGTGATCGGCGCGGTGGGGTTCTGCGCGGTGTTCGCGGAGGGCGCCAGTCTCGACTGGTCGGCGATCTATCTGCGGGACACCCTCGGCAGCTCGGCCGGCATCGCGGCGGCCTCGACGACGGCGTTCGCCCTGATGATGGCCGTCGCCCGGCTCGCCGGCGACAGGGTGGTGGACCGCTTCGGCGCCGTCCGGACGGTCCGGGCCGGCGGTGTGCTGGCCACCGCCGGCGGCCTGCTGGTGGTGACGGCCCCGAACACGGCGCTGGCGCTCAGCGGCTTCGGGCTGATCGGCCTGGGTGTCGCGGTCGCCGTCCCGCTGGCGTTCGCCGCGGCGGGGCGCAGCGGGGACAACCCGAGCCGGGCCATCGCGGGTGTCGCCACCATCACGTACACCTCGGGGCTGATCGCCCCCTCGGCGATCGGCGCCCTGGCCGAGGCGACCTCGCTGCTGGTGTCCTTCGGTCTGGTGACGGCCCTGGCGTTCGGGCTGGTGCTGGGGGCCGGGGTGATGCGCGGCGGCGACCGGAAGGCCGCGGAGGGTGACGCCCCGCGTGCCGGGGCGCTCGGGGTCCCGGCCGGGAGCTGACCGGACCCGCCCGGCCGGGACCCGCGCACGAGGTCAGCGCCGTACGGCACTACCATTGCGCTGATCTTTTCGGCGGCGGCCTTCCTGACGGGCTCGTCAGGGACGCGCCGCACCCACCACACAGGGAGTGACCATGGGCGGCCTCGGCGTGCGCTGGACCTTGCACGGCGACGGGAAGACCCCGGCGCCCGGAGCGGTGGTGCGGCCCGACGAGCGGCTGTCCTGGCCGCGTACGTTCGGCCTGGGCGCCCAGCACGTGGTGGCGATGTTCGGCGCGTCCTTCGTGGCGCCGGTCCTGATGGGGCTGGACCCGAACCTCGCCATCATGATGTCCGGTGTCGCCACCGCCGTCTTCCTGCTGGCGACGCGCGGCCGGGTGCCGAGCTACCTGGGGTGCTCGCTCTCCTTCGTCGGGGTCGCGGCCACGATCCGGGCGAGCGGCGGCACCAGCGCCACCGTCACCGGTGCCGTGCTGGTGGTCGGCGCGGTGCTGTTCCTGGTGGGTCTGACGGTGCGGCGTTTCGGGGCGCGGATCATCCACGCGGCGATGCCGCCGGTGGTGACCGGTGCGGTGGTCATGCTGATCGGCTTCAACCTGGCACCGGTCACCGCCTCGACGTACTGGCCGCAGGACCAGTGGACCGCCCTGCTGGTGATGCTGTTCACCGGTCTGGCCGTGGTCTGTCTGCGCGGCTTCTTCTCGCGCATCGCGATCTTCCTGGGGCTGGTCTTCGGATACGTCCTGTCCTGGGTGCTGGACCTGGTGTTCGGGAAGATCCACTCCCCGGCGGGCGGTGCCGAGGCCGTGGACCACTGGCGTCTGGACCTGTCCGGGGTGGCGGACGCCGACTGGATCGGGCTGCCCTCCTTCCACGCCCCGGCCTTCGAGTGGTCGGCGATCCTGGTCGCCCTGCCCGTGGTGATCGCCCTGATCGCCGAGAACGCCGGGCATGTGAAGGCCGTCGGCGAGATGACCGGTGACTCGCTCGACGACAAGCTGGGCACCGCCATCGCGGCCGACGGCGCCGCCTCGGTGCTGTCCACCGCCGTGGGCGGACCGCCCAACACGACGTACTCCGAGAACATCGGCGTCATGGCGGCGACCCGGGTCTACTCCACCGCCGCGTACTGGGCGGCGGCCTGCTTCGCGCTGCTCTTCGGGCTGTGCCCGAAGTTCGGCGCGGTCGTGGCGGCGATCCCGGGCGGGGTCCTGGGCGGTATCACCGTGATCCTCTACGGCATGATCGGCCTGCTGGGTGCCCAGATCTGGCTGAACGCCGGGGTGGACCTGCGCAACCCGCTGAACCTGGTGCCCGCCGCGGCGGGCATCATCATCGGGGTCGGCGGTGTGAGCCTGAAGATCAGCGACAACTTCGAGCTGGGCGGGATCGCGCTCGGCACCCTGGTCGTGATCACCGGCTACCACGTCCTGCGGGCCTTCGCCCCGGCCCACCTCAAGACCCAGGAGCCCCTCCTGGACGAGGGCACCTCGCGGTACGACGCGGAGGGCGGCCCCGGCCGGGGGCCCGGCGCCGGCTGACCGGGCCCGTCCCGCCCCGCCCCCGGTCCCCCGGCCGGGGGCGGTCCGTGCCCGTACACCGGGCGCCGCCCGTTCCCTCCCCCGGTGCCCGGTGTTCGCCCGTTCCGATGAATGTCCCGGCCCGTCGGCACCGCGGCGGGCCCGCGGCTGGAAGCCTGCCCGCATGGACCGGTTCGAGCAGGTGGCAGTTCCGGCCGGCCCGGTGGCCGGTGTCGGCGGGGTGACCGAGCGGATGCGCGCGCTCGGTTCGGGGTGGCCCCCCGGTGACGGGGTCGCGGTGTTCAACCAGGTGTACCTCTCGGTCACCGAGGCCGTCGGCGGCAGGCTCGCGGACGGCTCGTTCCCGGATCCGGAGGCCCTGTCCGCGCTGGACGTGCGCTTCGCCGAGCGCTATCTGTCGGCGGTGGACGCGGAGTCGGGGGGCGGCCGGCCGCCGGACTGCTGGCGCCCGCTGTTCGCCTACCGGCGCCATCCCGGCGTACGGCCGCTCCAGTTCGCGCTCGCCGGGATCAACGCGCACATCGGGCACGATCTGGCCCTGGCGGTGGTGGACACCTGCCGCACGCTCGACTGCGGTCCGCGGGACCTGGAGGACGAGTTCGAGCGGGTGGGTGATCTCCTGGTGCTGCTGGAGGAGCAGATCCGCGAGGATCTGATGCCGGGGCCGGACCTGCTGGAGCTGGCGGATCCGCTGACCCATCTGGCGGGTACGTGGAGCCTGGAGCGGGCCCGGGAGGCCGCGTGGTCGGCGGCGCGGGTGCTGTGGCGGCTGCGCGCGGTCCCGTCGCTGGCGGAGGAGTTCCGGGCGCGGATGGACGCGGGGGTCGGCCTGGTGGGGCGCTTCCTGCTCACCCCGTGCCGCTGATACGTTTCCGCCGTCCTCCGCCCGCCCCGGTTCCCGCGGCTCCTGTCAGTCCTCGGGCAGTTCCACCGGCGCTATCGCGTCGAAGACGTCGCCGGGGCCCGGGTTCGAGGGGTCCGTGGCGCCGCCGAACTGGTGCATCACGCCCCAGACGGCGTTGAGCGCGGTCTGGACGGCGCCTTCCGCCCAGCCGGCGGTCCACGAGATGTCGTCACCGGCCAGGAAGAGCCCTCTGCGGTCGGCGGGCAGCCCGTCCTGCATGAAGTGGGTGAACAGCCGGCGCTGGTAGCGGTAGTGGCCGGGCAGGTTGGCCTTGAAGGCGCCCATGAACCAGGGCTCGTTCTCCCAGGAGACCGTGACCGGGTTGCCGATGACGTGTCCGCGGATGTCGACGCCCGGGTAGATCTCGCCCAGTGACTTGAGCATGACCTCCATGCGCTCGTTCGGGGAGAGCGGCAGCCACTTCAGGCTGTCGTCGCACCAGGTGTACGAGAGGCAGATGACGGCCGGCCGGCCGGGGCCGTCGTCCAGGAGGTAGGTGCCCCGGGTCATCCGGTCGGTGAGGGTCATGGACATCGTGTCCCGCCCGGTCGCCGGGTCCTCGTCCAGCCAGAAGGGGCGGTCGACCGGCACGAACAGCTTGGACGACTCCATGTAGTGGGTGCGCTCCACCGCCGTCCAGTGGTCGATGGGGAACAGCGCGTCGTCGCAGGCGATCCTGGACAGCAGCAGCCAGGACTGCCCGGTGAAGACGGCGGCCCGGTAGGTGCGGATGTCGCCGTCCGCGTCGGTCACGGTGATCCGGTTCCCGGCGGTGCGGCCGAGCCGGGTCACGGCGGGCCTGGGGCGGTCGTCGTGCAGGGAGGCCAGGGAGGTCCCCGGGGGCCAGTGCACGGCCTTGGCCGGTTCGTGTTCCCAGAGCCGCAGGGGCAGTTGCTGGCTGCCGCCCACGATGCCGCGGTGGTGGTCGTCCGCCTCGGTGTAGACGACCCGCAGGATCTCCAGGATGGAGTTGGGGAAGTCGGTGTCCCAGCCGCCGGTGCCGAAGCCGACCTGGCCGAAGATCTCCCGGTGCCGGAAGGAGCTGAAGGCCGGTGAGGCGCAGAGGAAGCCGTAGAAGGTCTGGTTGTCCAGCTTCTCGACCAGCTCCGACCAGATCGCGCGGATCCGGGGCACGTCGCGTTCCCGCAGGGCCCGGTTCATGTCCGAGAAGCGGGCGCCCTCCTCCAGGCAGGCGTTCCACGCCGCGGCCACGTCCCGGTACACCTGGGGGAGGTCGTCGACGGTCCGTGCGTAGTGGGACTCGCCCTTGAGGTCCACGACGGTGGACGGGGTGGCCGGGGAGAGCGGGTTGGGGAAGGGCCGGGTCTCCAGCCCCACCAGGTCGATGTAGTGCTGGAGCGCGGTCGAGGAGGGCGGGAAGCGCATGGCGCCCATCTCCGCGGTCAGCGACGGGTCGCAGCCCTCGAAACCGACCGTCCGCAGCCGGCCGCCGATCCGGTCGGCCTCGTAGAGGACCGGCCTGAGGCCCATCTTCATCAGCTCGTAGGCGGTGATGATCCCGGAGAGCCCGCCGCCGATGACGGCGACCTCGCTCCCGTGCTCGGTGGCCGGGATCTGGCCGAGGCCCGCGGGGTGCGCCAGGAAGTCGTCGTAGGCGTAGGGGAAGTCCGGTCCGAACATGGTGATCGGCGGCTGGGCGTCGGTGTGCTGGACGGCGGTGGGCACCGTGGACGTCATGGGGTACGGACTCCTTGGCGGACGTGCGGGGGCGAGCGGGCGGGGCGGGGGTCTCAGAGCAGGGAGCCGTACAGGGCGGGCCGCCGGTCCCGGAGGTAGGTGTTGGCCTCGCGCGAGGCCGCCAGGCGGGCGGGATCGGCGTCGGCGAGGAGGAGCTCCTCGCCCTGCCCGGCGCGTGCCCGTGCGGTGCCGTCGGGGCCGGCCAGGCAGCTCAGCCCGGTGAAGTCGAACGTCCCTTCCGGGCCGGCCCTGTTGACGTAGGCCACGTACAGCTGGTTCTCGAAGGCGCGGACCGGTACGACGGATTCGGCGACGAACCCGAAGGGCCGCATCAGCGCGGTCGGCACCAGCAGCAGGTCGGTGCCGGCCAGTGCGTGGGCCCGGACGTTCTCCGGGAACTCGACGTCGTAGCAGATCAGCAGCCCGATCCGGACGCCGTCCAGCGCGGCCTGCACCACGGTCCGGTCGCCGGGGGTGAACCAGCGCTGCTCGAAGGACCCGTAGAGGTGGGTCTTGCGGTAGCCGGCGAGCGCCGTGCCGTCCGGGCCGAGGAGCTGGACGGCGTTGAAGAGCCGTCCGCCGGACCGCTCCGGGTAGCCGTAGGCGACGGCGATGCCGTGGCGTACGCAGATGGCGGAGACGGCCTCGGCCCCGGGCCCGTCGGCGGGTTCGGCGAGGCCGGGCAGGGCGTCGTCCACGGCGTAGCCGGTGAGGAAGAGTTCGGGGCTGACCAGCAGACGGGCTCCCGCGGCGGCGGCCCGTCCGGCCGCCTCGTCGAGCAGCGCGAGGTTGTGGCCCACGAGGCCGGGGCGTCCGGAGCTCTGGAGCAGGGCGGTACGCAACAGCGGCATGGCTGACCTCGGACGGTGCGGGCGGGGCGGGGAGACGTATCGAAGGTACGGGGCCGCGATCGGGGCCGACAAGACGCGGATGTTGCGCGTCCACCGTCGATCCGTTGCGTGGAGGGCCGCAGCGGCGGCGATTCGTTGCGCCGGACGTCACCGCAGGTCAGGAGTGGGCCGAAAGGCGATCCGGACCGCCCGGGGCGGGCCCCGCCCCGGGCCCGGGGCTGCGATCGCGTACGGGGGGTCGCCCTCCGCCGCTCCCGGCCACGACCCGGCCGGCCGGACGGGGCTGCGTGCCGGGGCCGGGCGGGCACCATGGCCTCCCGCGCGGGGCGGGGCTCGGCCCGCGCGGCGCCTTCAGGCGGGCGGACCCTGGGAGTACCGGCGCAGCAGGGGCGAGAGCACCAGGACGGACTTGGTGCGTTCGATGTAGGGCTCGCCCGCGATCCGTTCCAGTACCTGCTCGAAGTGGCGCATGTCGGCGGCGAACACCTGGACGACCGCGTCGGCCTCCCCGGTCACGGTGGAGGCGGAGGCGACCTCGGGGAAGCGGGCCAGGCCCTGCCTGATCGCCTCGGGCGCGGTGTTGCGGCTGCAGTAGATCTCGATGAACCCCTCGGTCTCCCAGCCGAGCGCTCCCGGGTCCACCCGGACGGTGAAGCCGGTGATGGCGCCTTCGGCGCGCAGCCGGTCCACCCGGCGTTTCACCGCCGGGGCGGACAGGCCGACGACCGCGCCGATGTCGGCGTAGGAGCGCCGGGCGTCTTCGGCGAGGGCGTGGACGATGCGTTCGTCGAGGTCGTTCAGGCGCACGTCGGGCGGTTCACTTCTCTGCGGGCGGAATCGGGGGGCGGCCCGGGCCGCCCCCCGAAGTACACCATGGGCTCACCCGCGCTCCCGCGCGGGACCCGGGCGCCGGAGCCGCCGGCTCAGAAGGGGAACCGTGAACGGCCGTGCTGCACCGAGATCCACTTCCGGGTGGTGAAGGCATCGACGGTCGCGTCCCCGTTGAGCCGTCCCAGGCCCGAGTTCTTCTCCCCGCCGAACGGCACGATGGGCTCGTCGTGGACCGTTCCGTCGTTGATGTGGATCATGCCGGTGCGGATGCGCCGCCCCACCCGCACCCCGCGCTCGACGTCGGCGGTGTGTACGGCGCCGCTCAGTCCGTAGGGGGTGTCGTTGGCGATCCGGACGGCCTCGTCCTCGCCGTCGAAGGGGATGAGCAGGGCGACGGGGCCGAAGATCTCCTCCTGCAGCACGGGCGAGCCGGCGGCTATGTCCGTGAGCACGGAAGGGCTCACCAGGTTGCCGTCGGCGGTGCCGTGCAGCAGCGCCGTGGCGCCTTCCCCGACCGTCCGGTCGACCAGCTTGGAGACCGCCTCGGCCTGCGAGGAGTTGATCAGCGGGCCGATGTGGGTCGCCGGGTCGGCGGGGTCGCCGATCCGCAGGGAGGCGACCTTGGCGACGAACTTCTCGGTGAACTCGTCCGCGACGGCCCGGTCCACGAGGATGCGGTTGGCCGCCATGCAGACCTGGCCCTGGTGCACGTACCGGCTGAAGACCGCGGCATCGACGGCGTAGTCGATGTCGGCGTCGTCGAGGACGATCAGCGCGCTGTTGCCGCCGAGTTCGAGCACGGTCTGCTTGAGGTGGGACGCGCAGACGGTCGCCACGTGCCGCCCGACCTTGTCGGATCCGGTGAAGGAGATCAGCCGCGGGACGGGGTGCTCCAGCAGGGCGTCGCCTATCTCGGCGATGTCGGTGACCACGACGTTCAGCAGTCCCGCCGGGAGACCGGCTTCCTCGAACACCTTGGCGACCAGGGTCCCGCCGCAGACGGGGGTGTTCTGGTGCGGCTTGAGGACGACGGCGTTACCGAGGGCGAGGGCGGGCGCCACCGACTTCAGCGACAGCAGGAAGGGGAAGTTGAAGGGGCTGATGACGCCGACGACCCCGACCGGCTCGCGGTAGACCCGGTTCTCCTTGCCCTCGGTCGGCGACGGGAGGATCTGCCCGGTGGTGCGCAGGGCGAGCTGGACCGATTCGCGCAGGAACTCCTTGGCGAGGTGCAGCTCGAACCCGGCCTTGACATGGGTGCCGCCGAGCTCCGCGACGATCGCCTCGGCGATCTCGGCCTCGCGCTCCTCGACGACCCGCAGCGCCTTCTCCATCACGGCCCGGCGGATGTAGGGGTTGGTCCGGCCCCACCCCTCCTGGGCACGCTCGGCTGCCCGGTACGCCTGGTCGACCTCGTCGGCCGTGGCGACGGTGATCGACGCCAGCTTCTCCCCGTCGTACGGGTTGAAGTCGATGATGTCCCAGGCGCCCTTTCCCGGCCTCCACTCACCGTCGATGTACTGAAGGGCCAGATCGGTGAAGAAGGCAGACATGGATTCCCTTACCGCAGAGGGGGACGGGCAGCTGATCGGCATTCATATTACTTATAAAACAGCAGAGTTGAAGGTGCCGACCGGCCCTGTGGAAAGGCCCTGGCCCCGGTACGGATCCGCGGGGACCCCCTCCCCGGCGGGCGCCCCGGAGCGGGGCCCCGCACACGCGCGGGTGCCCCTCCCGGACTATTCCGGGAAGGGCACCTGTGCACGGCGGGCGGATGGTCAGCTCCAGCTGGCGTGCAGCGGCTTGCCCTCGGCGTAGCCCGCGGCGCTCTGGACGCCCACGACGGCCTTCTCGGCGAACTCCTCCAGCGACGCGGCGCCCGCGTAGGTGCAGGAGGAGCGGACCCCGGCGATGATCGAGTCGATCAGGTCCTCCACCCCGGGGCGGGCGGGGTCGAGGAACATCCGCGAGGTGGAGATGCCCTCCTCGAACAGCCCCTTGCGGGCCCGGTCGTAGGCGGACTCCTCCGACGTGCGGTTCCTGACCGCCCGCGCCGAGGCCATGCCGAAGGACTCCTTGTAGAAGCGGCCGTCGGCCGCCTGCTGGAGGTCGCCCGGGGACTCGTAGGTACCGGCGAACCAGGAACCGATCATCACGTTGGAGGCGCCGGCGGCCAGTGCCATGGCGACGTCACGCGGGTGGCGGACCCCGCCGTCGGCCCAGACGTGCTTGCCGTGCTTGCGGGCCTCCGCGGCGCACTCCAGTACGGCGGAGAACTGCGGGCGTCCCACACCGGTCATCATGCGGGTGGTGCACATGGCACCGGGGCCCACGCCGACCTTGATGATGTCGGCACCGGCCTCGATCAGATCGCGCACCCCCTCGGCGGCGACGACGTTGCCCGCGACGACCGGCACCCCCGGGTCCAGCTTCCGCACCGCGGCGACCGCGCTGATCATGGATTCCTGGTGGCCGTGGGCGGTGTCCACGACCAGGGTGTCCACGCCCGCGGCGAGCAGCTGCTCCGCCTTGCCCGCCACGTCGCCGTTGATGCCGACGGCGGCGGCGACACGCAGCTTGCCGTCGGCGTCCGTGGCGGGGGTGTAGAGCGTGGCCCGCAGCGCGGCCTTGCGGGTGAGGATGCCGACCAGCCTGCCGTCCGCGTCCACCGCGGGGGCCAGCTTGCGGTTGGCGCCGTCCAGCCGGTTGAAGGCGTCACGCGGGTCGATCCCGGCGTCGAGTACCACCAGGTCCTTGGACATGACCTCGGACAGCTGCGTGAAGCGGTCCACCCCGGCCAGGTCGTGGTCGGTGACCACACCGACCGGCCGGTGTTCCGCGTCGACGACGACACCCGCTCCGTGGGCCCGCTTGTGCAGCAGGGACAGGGCGTCCGCGACGGTCTGGCCGGGCGCCAGCACGATCGGGGTGTCCAGCACGAGGTGGCGCTTCTTGACCCAGCCGATGACCTCGGTGACCACATCGAGCGGGATGTCCTGCGGAATGACGACCAGCCCGCCCCGGCGGGCCACGGTCTCGGCCATCCGGCGGCCGGCGATGGCGGTCATGTTCGCGACCACGAGCGGGATGGTGGTGCCGGTGCCGTCCGGCGAGGACAGGTCCACCGCCTGCCGGGAACCGACCGAGGAACGGCCGGGGACCATGAAGACATCGTCGTACGTGAGGTCGTAAGGGACCGAAGGGGTAGCCGTGTAGCGGCCGGTTCCGGGCTCGAGAAAACGCATGATGCCCATCGTTACACGGGAATCGGCGCAGGTCACGCCTCCGAAGGCACAGCAGACGCACCCCGTGTTCGTAGCTTCCCACAAGGGGCGGTCCGTCCCGGTGCCGGTCGTTGCGCCGACCCGGGGCCGGCGCGGGGCAAAAGCCCGCCCTCCCGGAGACCGGCCGTCGCCCTGCCCGGTACCCGCCCGGGGCAGCCCCGGTACCCGGTAACCGTCCGGGGGGGGCTTGCCGGGGGACCTTGCTCGAACTCCCGGCCGATCGGTGTGATCGTCTTCTCTGGACCGGGTGACAGAGGGTCAGGTAGCTTCAAAAGCGCAGGTCCCCGGGGCGTCCGGCGTCCGCCCACCGGTGCCCGGGGTGCCCCCGCACGCCTTCGACCGGAGAGGACCCGGACACACCTGTGGAGAGCGAACTGCCGGACATCTACTGCCCGTTCCCGCAGCGGAGCAATCCGCACGTCGCGCACACCCGCGCGCATCTCGACGAGTGGACCCGGCGCACCGGCCTGGTGCACCGGGAGTCCGCACGGGCCCGTTTCGAACAGGCCGACTTCGGGTCCTTCGTCGGCATGGTCCACCCCACCGCGAGCCCCGAGCACCTGGATCTGGTCGCCGACTGGTTCGTGTGGCTGTTCCTCGTCGACGACCAGCTGGACGACGGGCACCTGGGCCGGAACCCCGAGCGCGTGCGGGACGTGGTCGCGCGGATGCGGGCGGTGGTCGAAGGCACCGCACCCCGCGTCCCGCCCGGGGAGGAGGCGCCCGCGGCCCTCGTCGCCCTCGCCGACCTGTGGGAACGCACGGTCCCGCGCGCGGCGCCCCACTGGCGCACCCGCTTCACGGGGCACCTCATGACCTATCTGACGATGACCACCACCTGGGAGGCCGGGAACCGCGCGACCGGTGCGGTACCGAGCGAGGCCGCGTACATCTCCAAGCGCCGCCACACCGGGGCGATCCATGTGTGCATGGACCTCATCGAGATCGTCGCGGGCATACAGGCCCCGGAGGCGGTCCATGGCGATCCCCGGTTCGTCACCGCGCTGGAGGCCTCGTGCAACGTGGTGTGCTGGGCCAACGACGTCTACTCCTACGAGAAGGAGCAGATGCTCGGCGAAATCCACAACCTCGTCCACCTGGTGCGCCACCACCGGGGTTACGGCGAGCGGCAGGCCCTCGAACACGTCTGCGCGGCGATAGCCACGGAGACCGAGCGGTTCCTCACCGCCGAGGACGAGCTGCTGGAGGTGTTCCCGCAGCTGACCCGGACGCTCGTGCCCTATCTGGACGGGATGCGGAGCTGGATGCGCGGCAACCTGGACTGGTCGCGGCAGACGCCCCGCTACAACCCGGCGGCCGTCAGCCAGTACGCGGCGCCCGGGGAGTACCTGGAGGAGACGGTCCTCGGTGTGGCCACGGACGGCGCCGTGGCGGCTCCGCGTACGGGCGACTGAGCGGGCGGGGGAAGGGCGCCGGGGGGCTCCACCCGCACGGGGTGTCCGGCGCCCCCTGTCCGGCCGGGCTCCGGCCCGGCCGGGCGCGGCCCCCGTCCGGGCCGGACGCGGCTCAGTCGTCCGGGTCGGCGCGCTCCAGGGCCGGCCTGGGACCGGCGGCCGACTCCGTCAGCAGGTAGTCGGCGGCCGCCGTGTCCGTGACGAGGCTGGTGACGAGCCCGGACCGCAGCACCGCGCCGATGGCCGCCGCCTTGCGCTGGCCGCCGGCGATGGCGACGACCTCGGGGATCCGGCGCAGCCGGTCCGCCTCCACGGTGATGCACCGCTCGCCGAGGTCCCGGCCGACCCTGCGCCCGTCGGCGTCGAAGAGGTGCGCGGACATCTCCGCCGCCACCCCGAGCGAGGCGTAGTGCGCCCGCTCGTCGTCCGAGAGCATGTCGTGGACGGTGGAGATGCCCGGTTCCCACGAACCGATGGAGACGGCCGCGACGGTCACCTTGTCGAAGTGCTCGAAGGCGCGGGCGATCCCCGTCTGGTGGCGCAGGGCCGCCGCGGTGGCCGGGTCGGGGAGCAGCATCGGCGCGTAGATCGGATGCGCCTCGCCGCCGGAGACCTGGGCGGCCCGGCGGACCGCCTCGACGGAGCCGCGCTCGGCCGTCCCGGCGTCGTAGACCCCGGTCAGCTGTACGACGGTGCAGGGCGGCAGCCGGTCGAGGGCCGCCGCCATGTGGATGGTGGACCGGCCCCAGGCCAGGCCCAGCACATCGCCCTCGTTCACCAGCTCGCCGAGCAGGTCGGCGGCCACCTCGCCCAGGTTCTCCGGGTCGGCGGCGTCGTCCTGCTCCTCCGCCGGGGACTCCACCACGACCGCGTGCCGCAGGCCGTACCGTGCGCGGAGCGCGTCGGAGCGCTCCGCGTCGAGCTCCGCCGGAACCCTGATCTCGATCCGTACGAGATCACGTTCGAGGGCCGTCTCCAGGACCCGGGCCACCTTGAAGCGGCTCACGCCGAACTCCTCGGCGATCTGGATCTTCGATTTCCCCTCGAGATAGAACCGGCGGGCCATGGCCGCCGCCTGGACCAGCTCCGCGGGTCCCATCCGCATGGCTGACCGACCCGCCGAGATGCCAGACACCGCGATCTCCCTCAACTCTCTTGCGCTCGATACGCCGCCATCCTGTCAGATCCGGCGATCCTTGATCAGGCCCGTGGGGCCGCGTTCATCTGCCCTTTGTTCAGTGTCCGCATGCCCAGGGGGCGCCGGCCGTGGCCGCCTCCGCCCGGGCGCGCAGCGCGCGTACCGCTTCGGCCGGGTCCTCCGCCCCGTAGACGGCCGAGCCGGCCACGAAGACGTCCGCGCCGGCCTCCGCGCATCGCTCGATCGTGGTGGCGGAGACCCCGCCGTCGACCTGGAGCCACAGTTCGAGACCGTGCTTGGAGATCAGCTCACGGGTGCGGCGGATCTTCGGCAGCATGATGTCGAGGAACGCCTGGCCGCCGAAGCCCGGCTCCACCGTCATGATCAGCAGCATGTCGAGCTCGGGGAGGAGGTCCTCGTACGGCTCGATCGGCGTCGCGGGCCTGAGCGCCATCGAGGCGCGCGCCCCCTTCGCCCTGATCTCCCGCGCCAGCCGCACCGGGGCCGCCGCGGCCTCCACGTGGAAGGTGACGGAGCCCGCGCCGGCTTCGACGTACTGCGGCGCCCAGCGGTCCGCGTCCTCGATCATCAGATGGCAGTCCAGCGGGGTGTCCGTGGCCTTGCTCAGCGCCTCGACCACCGGCACGCCGAGGGTCAGGTTGGGGACGAAGTGGTTGTCCATGACATCGACGTGGAGCCAGTCGGCTCCGTCGACGGCCTTCGCCTCCTCGGCGAGACGCGCGAAGTCGGCGGACAGGATGCTGGGATTGATCTGCGCCATGGGCCAAGCCTGCCATGCTCCGGGCCACTTCCCCGCCCCGGTGCGTCCCAAAGCCTCACGGGATCATTACAGTTCGCGCATTTCCGGCTTTTCACCTCCGGAGCCGGGGCCGTACCGCCTGGGCGAGGCCAGGGCCGGGATCAGGGCCGGGCCGGAACCAGGACCGAAACCAGGCCAGGGCCGGGCGCCCCGCGCTCCGGCCGGCCCCGGAGAGGTCTCCCCCGCCGGGGCGCCGGTGCGTCCGGTGCGCCCGCTCAGGCCGTGCGCCGCAGCAGCGCCAGGTACATCGCGTCGGTGCCGTGCAGATGCGGCCAGAGCTGGACGTCGGGCCCGTCGCCCAGCGCCGGTACGCCGGGGAACAGCGGCCGGGCGTCCACCCATTCCGCTTCGGCCGGCTGCCCGCCCCGCCCCTTGAGCACGTCCTCGACCACCACCCGGGTCTCCGCCAGGTGCGGGGAGCAGGTGGCGTAGCCGACCACGCCGCCGACCCGGACGGCCTTCAGCGCCTCGCGCAGCAGACCGCGCTGGAGGGGGGCGAAGCCCTCCAGGTCCTCGGGGCGGCGGCGCCAGCGCGCTTCCGGGCGGCGGCGCAGCGCGCCGAGGCCGGAGCAGGGTACGTCCATCAGGACCCGGTCGAAGGAGCCGGGCCGCCACGGCGGGCGGGTGCCGTCCGCCGTGATCACCTGGTAGGGGCCGGGGTTGCCGGCCAGCGCCCGTTCGACGAGTCGGGCCCGGTGCGGCTGCTTCTCGGACGCGAGCAGTGCCGCGCCGCGCTCCGCCGCGAGCGCACCGAGCAGGGCGGCCTTGCCGCCCGGGCCGGCGCAGCCGTCGAGCCAGCGGGTGTCGTCACCTTCGAGGGGCGCGTGGGCGAGCGCCGCCGCGACGAGCTGGCTGCCCTCGTCCTGCACCCCCGCTCCGCCCTCCCGTACGGCGGCCAGGGCGCCGGGCTCGCCGCCCTCGGCCATGCGTACGGCGTAGGGGGACCAGCGGCCGGGCAGGCCGCGCTCCTCGCCGAGGGCGGTGAGGAGCTCCTCGGGGGTGGAGCGCCCGGGGCGGGCCACCAGGGTCACCTCGGGCCGCTCGTTGTCGGCCTCCAGGAGGTCCTCGATCCCGCTCCGGCCGCCGCCCAGGGCGTCCCAGAGGGCGGAGACCACCCAGCGGGGGTGGGAGTGGACGAGGGCGAGGTGCTCCTCGGGGTCCTCGTCGTAGGGGGGCGCGACCCGCTCGGTCCAGCCGTCGAGGTCATGGGCCGTGACCCGGCGCAGCACCGCGTTGACGAACTTGGCGCGCCCCTCCCCCAGGACGACCCTGGCCAGCTCGACGCTGGCGGACACGGCCGCGTGGGTGGGGATCCTGGTGCCGAGCAGTTGGTGCACACCCATCTCGATCACGTCGAGGACCGGCGGGTCGACCTCGCGCAGCGGCCGGTCGACGCACGCGGCGACGATCGCGTCGTAGGTGCCCTGGCGGCGCAGCGTGCCGTAGACCAGCTCGGTGGCGAGCGCCGCGTCCCGGCTGTCGAAATCCCCCTTGGCGCGGGCCTTCTTGAGCAGGGGGGGCAGCACGAGGTTGGCGTAGGCGTCACGCTCGTCGACGGCCCTGAGTGCTTCGAAGGCGAGGAACCGGACGGGGTCCTTCTTGGGGCGTCGGTGCTGCTTGGCGGGACGGCGACGCTGCTGGTCGTTCACGTGAAAGGTGCTCCGCGGAGGGTGAGGGGGCGATCCCGTCCAGCCTACGACGGCCCCGGGGCGGACGGCCCGCCCCCCGGGGCCGCTCCCGGGCTCCCGGGACCCGCCGCGGGAAACCCCGCCCTCAGGCCCCCAGGAGTTCGCCGGAGGTGATGCGTACGCCCCTGGCCCAGTCGGCGGCCTTCATCGGCTTCTTGCCCTGGGGCTGGACCCAGAGGAGTTCCACCGCGTGGGAGCCCGTGCCCACGTACACGTTGTTCTTGCCCGCGGAGAGTTCGCCGGGGGTGAGATCGGTGCGGCCGGGGACCGGGACGGCCTGGACCAGCTTGAGGCGTTCGCCGCGGAAGAGGGTCCAGGCGCCCGGCGCTGGGGTGCAGCCGCGCACCACCCGGTCGACCCGCAGCGCGGGGGCCTGCCAGTGCACCTGGGCGTCCTCGACGGTGATCTTGGGTGCGAGGGTGACGCCTTCGGCGGGCTGCGGTACGGCGTGCAGGGTGCCGTCCTCGATGCCGTCCATGGTCGCGGCGAGAAGTCCCGCTCCGGCGAAGGCGAGCCGGGTGAGCAGGTCACCGCTGGTGTCCGTGGGCCGTACCTCCTCGGTCAGCACCCCGTAGACCGGTCCGGAGTCCAGGCCCTTCTCGATCAGGAAGGTCGACGCGCCGGTCACCTCGTCACCGGCCATCACCGCGTGCTGGACGGGTGCGGCTCCGCGCCAGGCGGGGAGCAGGGAGAAGTGCAGGTTGACCCAGCCGTGGGCGGGGATCTCGAGTGCGGCCCCGGGCAGCAGCGCGCCGTAGGCGACGACGGGGCAGCAGTCCGGCCCGATCTCCCGGAGCCGGGCGAGGAAGTCCTCGTCGCGCGGCCGGGCCGGCTTGAGCACCTCGATGCCGGCCTCCTCGGCGCGTTCGGCGACGGGGCTGGCGACCAGCCGGCGTCCGCGCCCGGCGGGCGCGTCGGGGCGGGTGACGACCGCGGCCACCTCGTGGCGTCCGGAGGCGATCAGGGCGTCCAGGGCGGGAACGGCGACCTCGGGGGTGCCTGCGAAGACCAGCTTCATGGGTGGCGCGCTGCCTCTCGGCGGAGAACGGACGACGAGCAGCGCACCAGTCTAGGGCCTGATCCGCGGGCGGACCCCGGTGGCCTGCGGGGAAGGGCACGGGGCGGCGGCGGGTGGTCCGCGCCCCGTCCCGGCCTCCGCGCCGAAGCGCTGCCCGGCGGGGGCGTACACGGGTCCGCGCGCCCCGCGCATATGCGCATACGCCCCTGATGCGTGACCCGGCGGCGGGTGGCGCGTTGGTCAAGGGAGATTGACCGAAGTGGGCCGCCGCGACGCGGTCCGATCCCTCAACGCCGGTTCGAGAGGCTTGTTCATGGCCGACCACGCAACCCATGACGCCCAAGCGCGTGCCAGTCTGCACCTGTTGGTGCGTGACATCGAGCGGGTCCGGCGGCAGGTGGACGCGCTGCGCACCCTCACTGCGCAGCTCGGCAACGTCTACCGTCCGCGCCGCTCCGGCCCCTCCGCGGGCTTCGTCGTCTACGGCCGGGCCCCCGCCCCCACGGTCCGGCTGGCCCAGGAACTGCGGGACAGCGTCGAGACGTTGGTGACGGCGGCGGTGGACTTCGACCGCTCGCTCGGTTTCTCGTGGGACGCGGTCGGTTCGGCTCTCGGTGTCACCAAGCAGGCGGTGCACCGTCGTTACGGCACCCGGCGCAGCGCCCCGCAGCCTCCGGCCGCCGAGGCGGAGGGCGCCGCGCCCCGTAAGGCGTCCGCGGCGGCGGGCCCGGGGCAGCCGCTGCCCGTCGTGCCGTCGGCCCGCCCGATGCCTCCGCAGCCGCCCCCGCCGTCGCCCGACGGGGCGGTGTCGCGTGAGGAGTTGCGGCCCGGGGCCTTCCCCGGGCCGCGCAACGGCTGACGGCGGCAAAAGGCGCCCTCCGGGGCGCCGCACGGGCCCTGGGGGGCGGGCGGCCCGAAGCCGGGCGGCCCCGAAGCCAGGTGGCCCGAGGCCGGGGAACGGGCCGCGGCACCGCCGCTCCGGCTGCTCCCCGGCCTCAGCCGATGTCCGGCGGGTCGATCCGGATGCGTACCGGATCGCCGCTCCCCCGGGCGGTCCGGGCCGCCGACGCCGCCTTCAGGGCGGCGGCGAGCGCCGCGCCGCGCCCCGGCGGGACCCTGACCAGAGCTCGTTCCCGGGGAGCGCCCGGTGGGGCGTCGCCCGGCCTGCGGGGCCGGCCCGTGGGCGCCGCGGGCACCGGGACGGGTCCGAGGATCTCCGCCTCGGCAGGCAGTTCCGCCGTGGCCAGGAAGGCGGCGAGGGCTTCGGGCGGGCCGGTGACCGCGGCCATCCTGGACACCGGCGGGAAGCCGAGTTCGGCGCGTTCGGCGAGCTCGCGGCGGGCGTGGCCGACCGGGTCCCAGCGCACCAGTGCCTGGACGGGCCGCAGGGCCGGTTCGGCGACGACGACGACCGTCCCGCCCTCCGGACGGCCGCGGACCAGGGCGGCGGCGGCCGTCCAGCGCCGCAGGGCCTCCTCCCCGGCCCGCAGGTCGGGGCGGCCGACCATCGCCCAGCCGTCCAGCAGCAGCGCGGCCGTGTAGCCGCCCTCGGCCACCGGTTCGGCCCCGGGTGTGCTGACGACCAGCGCGGGCTGTCCGGGTACGGAGTCCAGGACGTGGTCGCGCCCCGAGGTCCGTACGGGGACGTCCGGGAAGGCCCGGCCCAGCTCCTCGGCGGTCCTGCGGGCCCCGACGATCTGCGCCCGCAGTCCGGTGCCCCCGCAGGCCGCGCAGTTCCAGGCCGTCTCGGTCCGCCCGCACCAGGCGCATTCCAGGTTCTGCCGGTCCGGCGCCTGGAGCGGGCCCGCGCAGTGCCGGCACCGGGCGGGCTCCCGGCAGCGCTCGCAGGCCAGGCGGGGGGCGTATCCCCGGCGCGGTACCTGGACCAGGACGGGGCCGTCGCGCAGGCCGTCGCGTACGGTCTGCCAGGCCAGGCTGGGCAGCCGCGCCGAGCGCGCCGCGCCGTCCCGTGCCAGCTCGCCGTCGTCGACGGTACGGACGAGAGGGGCCGCGATCCGGACCTGCTCCCGGTCCGGGCGCAGCGGCAGCGCCCAGCCGCTCTCGACCAGCTGGGCCGCCTCCACCGTGCAGTTGACGCCGCCCAGCAGGAAGGCGCACCGGCTGTGCGCCGCGCGCAGCTCCAGGACCTCCCTCACGTGCGGGAAGGGGGCGTTGTCGTCGCTGTGGCTGGAGTCCCCGTCGTCCCAGACGGCGACCAGGCCTAGACCGGTGACGGGGGCGAACATCGCGGCCCTGGTCCCGACGACCGCGCGCACCGATCCGCGCCGGACCGCGAGCCACTGCCCGTAGCGCTTCTCCGGGCCGGACTCGGCGGTGAGCAGGGCGTGGTGGCCCTTGCCCAGGAGAGCGGTCAGCGCGGCGTCCACCCGGCCCGCCGTGCGCCCGTCCGGTACGACGACGAGGGCGCCCCGGCCCGAGGCGAGCGTCGCCGCGACGGCGCGGGCGATCTCCTCGGGCCAGTGCGGTCCCGGCAGCGCGGTCCACACCGCCCGGGGCGCCTCCCCCCCGGCCAGCGCCCGCAGGAAGCCCGGGCCCTGGGCGTACCGCTCCCACGGTCCGGGCGAGGGTACGGGCGGCGGGGGCGGCGGGGCGGGCGAGGGCCTGGACTCGGCTCTGCCGTTCCTCGGGGGCACGGCGAGCTGGAGCACATCGGCGAGACTGCCCGCGTAGCGGTCGGCGACGGCCCGGGAGAGTGCGAGCAGTTCGGGCCCCAGCACCGGCTCGGGCGAGACGACGTAGGCGAGGGCGGCCAGAGCGCCCGGGTAGTCGGAGGTGGCCCGGCGCTCGACGAGGAACCCGTCGATGAGCCCGCCGCCCTCGCGGCGTCCGCCGCGCACCTGCCGGCCGCCCGCGCCGAACCGCACGCGGACCCGGACGCCGGGCTGCGCGTCGGCGTCGAGCTCCTCGGGCACCGCGTAGTCGAAGTACTGGTCGAGGTGGAGCACGCCCTTGTTCACCAGGACGCGGGCGACGGGCAGTTTCCCGGCGAGCGCGGCGCCCCGCCAGGTCCGGGGCTTCGCGCGCGGCACCTCGGCCCGGCGGACGGTCTCCCGGATGAGCGCGAGCTGCTCCGGCTGTCCTGTGCCGGGCTCGTCGGACCGCTCGTCGTCGCTGCTCACGGCATCCTTCCTACCAGAGGCCACCGACAGCGCCGCCCCGCTCCCGGACCCCGCGCCCCCGGGGCACGCGCCGGGGCCCGGGCACCGCCTGCGCGGTGTCCGGGCCCCGGTGTACGGAAACGGCGGGCCGTCCTACAGGCCGGCGGCCTCACGCAGTGCGTCGATGCGGTCGGTGCGTTCCCACGTGAAGTCGGGCAGCTCACGCCCGAAGTGACCGTACGCCGCGGTCTGCGCGTAGATCGGACGCAGCAGATCGAGATCACGGATGATCGCCGCCGGACGCAGATCGAAGACCTCACCGATCGCGTGCTCGATCCGCTCCGTGTCCACCGTCGCCGTACCGAAGGTCTCCACGAACAGACCCACCGGCTCCGCCTTCCCGATCGCATACGCGACCTGGACCTCACACCGCGCCGCCAGCCCCGCGGCCACCACGTTCTTGGCGACCCACCGCATCGCGTACGCCGCCGAACGGTCCACCTTCGACGGATCCTTCCCCGAGAAAGCACCACCACCATGACGGGCATAACCCCCGTAGGTGTCAATGATGATCTTCCGCCCGGTCAGACCCGCATCCCCCATCGGCCCACCGATCTCGAAACGCCCCGTCGGATTCACCAACAACCGGTAACCCTCGGTATCCAGCTTGATACCGTCCCCCACCAGCTGACCCAGCACATGCTCCACCACGAACTCACGGATGTCAGGCGCCAGCAACGAATCCAGATCGATGTCCGAAGCATGCTGCGAAGACACCACCACCGTGTCCAGACGCACCGCCTTGTCACCGTCGTACTCGATCGTCACCTGCGTCTTGCCGTCCGGCCGCAGATACGGAATCGTCCCGTTCTTACGCACCTCCGACAACCGCCGCGACAACCGGTGCGCCAGATGAATCGGCAACGGCATCAACTCCGGCGTCTCATCACAGGCATACCCGAACATCAGCCCCTGATCACCGGCACCCTGCTTGTCGAGCTCGTCCTCATCCCCCTCGACCCGCTTCTCGTACGCGGTGTCCACACCCTGCGCGATGTCCGGCGACTGCGCCCCGATGGACACCGAAACACCACACGAAGCCCCGTCGAAACCCTTCTTCGAGGAGTCGTAACCGATCTCCAGCACCTTGTTACGCACAAGAGTGGGAATATCGGCATAAGCCTTGGTCGTGACCTCTCCCGCAACATGCACGAGACCCGTAGTGATCAGGGTCTCGACCGCCACACGCGAAGAAGGATCCTCACGCAGAAGCGCATCGAGAACGGTGTCGCTGATCTGATCGGCGATCTTGTCGGGATGACCCTCGGTGACAGACTCCGAGGTGAAGAGACGGCGGGACACATCGCTCCCTGTGGTTGCAGCGGCTGCTGGCTGATCATTGGTGGACCACCGGGAGCTGCGCCCGGCACGTCCGGCGGCCAGTTTATCGGTCGCTTCCGGTGATTGGGTCACGTGTCTCGCCCCTTGGGAGATCTGTGACCTGCCACACCGTTGACCACGGTACGAAAATCACTCTTTACCCACGGGTCAGGCACGTGCTCGTCCGAGTATCCCCCGCCGGGCCGGAATCCGTGCGCCCCGGCCCGGATTCCGGCGGGTTCTCCCCTCTCGCGCCGCCCGCGGACGCGGCCGGCGAAGGGGCCGGATCAGCCGAGCCGGGCCGCCACCAGGTCCCACACCACGTCGGCGAGCACTTCCTTGGGGCCGTACGGAACAGCCGTCTCGGAGCCGTCCGCTCCGAGCACCACGGCTTCGTTCTCCTCGGAACCGAAGGTCTTGTCCTCCCCGACCTCGTTGACGACCAGCAGGTCACAGCCCTTGCGGCGGAGCTTGTGGCGGCCGTTGGCGAGGACGTCGTCGGTCTCGGCGGCGAATCCGACGACGAGCTGCCCGGCCCGGGCGCGCCCGGCGGAGACCTCCGCGAGGATGTCGGGGTTGCGGACCAGCACGAGGGGGGCCGGCTCCTGGCCGTCCTTCTTCTTGATCTTGCCCGTGGCGTACTCGGCGGGCCGGAAATCGGCGACCGCCGCCGCCATCACCACCACGTCCGCGTCGGCCGCCGCCTTCCGCACCGCCTCGCGCAGCTCCAGGGCCGTCCCCACCCGCAGGACGTCGGCCCCGGCCGGGTCGGGCAGTGCGGTGTTCGCCCCGATCAGGGTCGTCCGGGCGCCGCGGGCCACCGCGGTGCGGGCCAGGGCGTAGCCCTGCTTGCCGGAGGAGCGGTTGCCGAGGTAGCGGACCGGGTCGAGGGGCTCCCGGGTCCCGCCGGCGCTGATCACCACATGGCGGCCGGCCAGGTCGGGGACGGCGGAGCCCCGGGACAGCACCCGGCGGCAGACCTCGAAGATCTCGCCGGGGTCGGGCAGCCGCCCCTTGCCGGTGTCCGCGCCGGTCAGCCGGCCGACGGCGGGCTCGATGACGACGGCGCCCCGGCGCCGCAGCGTCGCCACGTTCTCCCGGGTGGCGGGGTGCTCCCACATCTCGGTGTGCATCGCGGGGGCGAAGACGACCGGACAGCGGGCGGTCAGCAGGGTGTTGGTCAGCAGGTCGTCGGCCAGTCCGTGGGCGGCCTTGGCCAGCATGTCCGCGGTGGCGGGGGCGACCACCACCAGGTCGGCGCCCTGGCCGGTCCGGACGTGCGGCACCTCGTGCACGCCGTCCCAGACCTCGGTGGACACCGGATGGCCGGAGAGCGCCGACCAGGTGGCCGCGCCCACGAAGTTCAGCGCCGCGCCGGTCGGTACGACCCGTACGTCGTGCCCCGACTCGGTCAGCCTGCGCAGCAGCTCGCACGCCTTGTAGGCGGCGATGCCCCCACTGACCCCCAGGACGACCTTCGGTTTGTCCACTGCGTCTCCCGCACTCGTGATCCTCCGCGCACCCCGGCCGGTGGGCGGCACCATGGCATACGGGCTCCATGCTGCCTCACCGCCCCGCGCCGCCCGCGACGGCCCCGGCCCGGACACGCCTCAGGCCCGGCGGGCGGGCCGCCGGGCCTGAGGTGGGGGCGCGTCTTCCCCCGCCGGTGCGGGGGCGCGGGCACTGCTTACTGCGCGGGGCCCTCGATGGCCTCGGAGGTCAGCAGGCCCGCGTTGATCTCGCGCAGCGCGATCGAGAGCGGCTTCTCGTGCACGTGGGTGTCGACGAGCGGACCGACGTACTCGAGGAGGCCTTCACCGAGCTGCGAGTAGTACGCGTTGATCTGGCGCGCACGCTTGGCGGCGTAGATCACGAGGCTGTACTTCGAGTCGGTGGCCTCGAGGAGCTCATCAATCGGCGGGTTGATGATGCCCTCGGGCGTGGTGATGGAAGAGGACACTCTCTGCCTTCCGAAGGGGATCGAGATCAAAGAGATCTTTGATCATGCTGGTTCCGCGGTGGTGCTGTCCGGTTCCGCAGGGATGGTGCTCTGCGTCCGCTCTGCCTCCGCGGCCGTCGGCCGAGGGGTTCGGCCGGGGCGTCGACCGGCCGGTGGGGCCGGTTGCCGGTGAGGTCAGTCGCCGGTGCCGGAGAGGCCGGAAGCCTGCAGCATCAACGTTAGCAGCTCGCGCGCCACGTCCTCGACGGAGGTGTTGACGAGCGTGGTGTCGAACTCCGCCTCGGCGGCCAGCTCGGTCCTCGCCGCGGCGAGCCTGCGCTCGATCACGTCCGGGGCCTCGGTGCCCCGGCCGGTGAGCCGGCGCACCAGCTCCTCCCAGCTGGGCGGGGCCAGGAAGACCAGCCGCGCCTCGGGCATCGACTGGCGGACCAGCCGGGCGCCCTGGAGGTCGATCTCCAGCAGTACCGGCTCGCCCGCCTCCAGGCGGTCGAGCACGGCCCGGCGCGGCGTGCCGTACCGGTTGCCGGCGAACTCGGCCCACTCCAGCAGCTCGCCGTTGGCGATCAGCTTGTCGAACTCCTCGTCGTCCACGAAGAAGTAGTGCACACCGTCGCGTTCGCCGGGTCGCGGCTTGCGCGTCGTGGCGGAGACCGAGAGCCAGACCTCGGGGTGGACCGAGCGCATATGGGCGACGACCGTGCTCTTGCCGACCCCTGAGGGGCCGGAGAGCACGGTCAGCCGCGGACGTACGTCCGGGGGTACGGGGGACGTCCCCCGGGATGTTGCAGCCATGGAGCGATTATCCAGGTTCTCAGGAGTGCCTGAGAACGTCAGGCGGCGGTGCCGCCGAACTCACGCTCCAGGGATGCGATCTGGTTGGAGCCGAGACCCCGGACCCGCCGGCTCTCGGAGATACCGAGCCGCTCCATGATCTGCTTGGCGCGGACCTTGCCCACGCCCGGCAGGGACTCGAGAAGAGCGGAGACCTTCATCTTGCCGATGACGTCGTTCTCCTGGCCCTGCTTGATGACCTCTTGGAGCGAGGCGCCGGAGTGCTTGAGTCGATTCTTGACCTCGGCCCGCTCCCGGCGAGCCGCGGCGGCCTTTTCGAGCGCGGCTGCGCGCTGTTCAGGGGTAAGGGGCGGAAGAGCCACGCCTACGTCACCTCGGATGTCGATCTGTCGGATACGGACCGGCGGGAAACCCCATGGCTCCCCACCTGGTGAGCAACGGACGAGTTGTACTCGTCGGCTCTCGACGGAGACTAGCGGCCATGGCCGCCTGAGTCAGCGAGAATGAACGAAAAGTCCTGGTCAGCCTCCGCCGACCGGGACTTTCCGGACATAACAACCCTGTTTTTTGGTCAGGATTCCGTCAACCCGCTGTTACGTGGCATGGTCAGCTTTCCGGCACGGCCGTTCGGACCTCGTCCGCGAACCGTGCTGCGGCTTCGCGCAGCCCTGACGCGTCCGGCCCGTGGCGCAGCACGCCCCGGCTCACGCTGGGCACCACGTTGCGCACCGCGGCGCCGAAGACGCGGGGCAGATCCGCCGGCGTGGCGCCCTGGGCGCCGATGCCGGGGGCCAGCAGCGGGCCGTTGACCGCCAGGTCAACCCCGGCGTCGGCCAGGGTGGCGCCGACCACCGCGCCGACGGATCCGAGCGGCGTCGCCCCGGCGTTCTCGGCGGCCATGTGGTCCAGCATCACCTGGGCCAGCGGCCGGCCGTCCGCGGCGGTGGCCCGCTGGACCTCGGGGCCCTCCGGGTTGGAGGTGAGGGCGAGGACGAAGACCCCCGCGCCGGAGACCGCGGCGGCGTCCAGCGCCGGGCGCAGCGAGCCGAAGCCGAGGTACGGCGAGAGGGTGACCGCGTCGGAGAAGAGCGGGGAGTCCTTGTCGAGGTAGGTGGCCGCGTAGGCGGCCATCGTGGAGCCGATGTCACCGCGCTTGGCGTCCATCAGGACCAGCGCCCCGGCGGCCCGCGCCTCCTCGACGGCCTTCTCCAGCACGGCGATGCCGCGCGAGCCGAAGCGCTCGAAGAACGCGGACTGCGGCTTGAGCACCGCGACCCGGTCGGCGAGGGCCTCGACGACCGTACGGGTGAAGCGCTCCAGGCCCGCGACGTCGTCGCCCAGGCCCCAGGAGGTGAGGAGCGAGGCGTGCGGGTCGATGCCGACGCAGAGCGGTCCGCGGGTGTCCATGGCGTGGCGCAGCCGGGCGCCGAAGGGTTCGGGGGTCACTGCGCGGCCTTCCGTGTCCGGGCGCCGACGGCGTCGGCGAGGGTGGCGTACGGGGAGGCCGCCAGGCGGGCCGCCAGCCCCTTGTGGATCGCTCGGGCGTAGAAGGGGCCCTCGTAGACGAAGGCGCTGTAGCCCTGGACCAGCGTGGCGCCGGCCAGGATGCGCTGCCAGGCGTCCTCGGCGCTCTCGATGCCGCCGACACCGACCAGGGTGATCCGGTCCCCCACACGGGCGTACAGGCGGCTGAGGACCGCCAGCGAGCGCTCCTTGAGGGGGGCGCCGGAGAGTCCGCCGGTCTCCTTCGTCAGGGACGGCGGGGAGGCCAGGCCGAGGCCCTCGCGGGCGATGGTGGTGTTGGTGGCGATGATGCCGTCCAGGCCGAGTTCGACGGCGAGGTCGGCGACCGCGTCGATGTCCTCGTCGGCGAGGTCGGGCGCGATCTTGACGAGCAGCGGCACCCGGCGGCCGGGGACCGTGCGGTCCGCGGCCTCGCGTACGGCGGTGAGCAGCGGGCGCAGCGCCTCAGTGGCCTGGAGGTCGCGCAGGCCTGGGGTGTTGGGCGAGGAGACGTTGACGACGAGGTAGTCGGCGTGGGCGGCGAGCCGCTCGGTGGACTTCACGTAGTCCCCCACGGCCTCCGCCTCGGGGACGGCCTTGGTCTTGCCGATGTTGACACCGACCACCGTGCGGAAGACGGGCGTGCGCGCGGCCAGGCGCCGGGCGACGGCGGCGGAGCCTTCGTTGTTGAAGCCCATGCGGTTGATCAGGGCCCGGTCCGCGACGAGCCGGAAGAGCCGCTTCTTCGGGTTGCCGGGCTGGGGCTCGCCGGTGACCGTGCCGATCTCGATGTGGTCGAAGCCGAGCATCGCCATGCCGTCGATGGCGACGGCGTTCTTGTCGAAGCCGGCGGCCAGCCCGAACGGCCCGTGCATCCGCAGTCCGAACGCCTCGGTGCGCAGTTCCTCGTGGCGGGGGGCGAGCGCGGCGGCGGCGAAGGTGCGCAGCACCGGGATCCGGGCGGCGAGGCGGATCCAGCGGAAGGCGAGGTGGTGGGCCTGCTCCGGGTCCATCCTCGTGAAGACCAGCTGGAAGAAGAGTTTGTACATCTCGGGTGTCCTCATGAAGAGGGGGACACCGTTTCCGGTGTCCCCCTGCCGGGCTTTCCTAGGGGTTGTCCCGTAATGCGTGGTGGATCGGCGTGCGGCGTCAGACGGTGGGGGTCCCTCCCGCACCGTTCAGGCTGTGGGGGAACATCGCAAGGCGAAGGGGCGTCCGCATACGTATGGGGGTACCCCCGGGCGAAGCCACTGGGGGAGTATGCGGACGTTCCGCCAACGCCGCGAGGTGCCGTGACTGTCGTCGCACGCCCACCAGGAAGTACGGGACAGCCCTCAGTCTCGGGCCGCTGTCAGCTGTTCCGCGTGTTCCTGGAGGGAACGTACGCCGACGTCGCCGTGGGTGAGCGCGTCGATGCCCTGGACGGCGGCGGCGAGCGCCTGGACCGTGGTGAGGCAGGGCACGGCCCGTGCGACGGCCGCGGTGCGGATCTCGTAGCCGTCGAGCCGTCCGCCGGTGCCGTAGGGGGTGTTGACGATGAGGTCGACCGCACCCTCGTGGATGAGCTGGACGATGGTCTTCTCGCCGTTCGGGCCCTCGCCCTCGGACTGCTTGCGCACGACGGTGGCGTCGATGCCGTTGCGCTTCAGGATCTCGGCGGTGCCGGAGGTGGCCAGCAGCTCGAAGCCGTGGGCGACGAGTTCACGGGCCGGGAAGATCATCGAGCGCTTGTCGCGGTTGGCGACGGAGATGAAGGCGCGGCCTGTGGTGGGCAGCGGGCCGTAGGCGCCGGCCTGCGACTTGGCGTAGGCCGTGCCGAAGGCCGAGTCGATGCCCATGACCTCGCCGGTGGAGCGCATCTCCGGGCCGAGGACGGTATCGACGCCGCGGCCGTGGATGTCGCGGAAGCGCGACCACGGCATGACGGCCTCCTTGACGGAGATCGGCGCGTCCAGCGGCAGGGTGCCGCCGTCGCCGCTCCTCGGCAGCAGGCCCTCCTCGCGCAGCTCGGCGACGGTCGCGCCCAGCGAGATGCGGGCGGCGGCCTTGGCGAGCGGGACCGCGGTGGCCTTCGAGGTGAAGGGCACGGTCCGCGAGGCGCGCGGGTTGGCCTCCAGGACGTAGAGGATGTCGCCGGAGAGCGCGAACTGGATGTTGATCAGTCCGCGGACCCCGACGCCCTTGGCGATGCCCTCGGTGGAGGCGCGCAGCCGCTTGATGTCGAAGCCGCCGAGCGTGATCGGGGGCAGGGCGCAGGCGGAGTCGCCGGAGTGGATGCCGGCTTCCTCGATGTGCTCCATGACGCCGCCGAGGTAGAGCTCGGTGCCGTCGTAGAGGGCGTCGACGTCGATCTCGATGGCGTCGTCGAGGAAGCGGTCGACCAGGACCGGCCGGGTGGGGCTGATCTCGGTGGATTCGGCGATGTAGGCGGAGAGCCGGGTCTCGTCGTAGACGATCTCCATGCCGCGTCCGCCGAGCACGTAACTGGGGCGTACGAGGACGGGGTAGCCGATCTCGTCGGCGATGGCCTTGGCCTCGGCGAAGGTGGTGGCGGTGCCGTGCTTGGGGGCGGGCAGGCCGGCCTCGGCGAGCACCCGGCCGAAGGCGCCGCGGTCCTCGGCGGCGTGGATGGCCTCCGGGGAGGTGCCGACGACCGGTACACCGTTGTCCTTGAGGGCCTGCGAGAGGCCGAGCGGGGTCTGGCCGCCGAGCTGGACGATCACACCGGCGATCGGGCCGGCCAGCGACTCGGCGTGCACGATCTCCAGGACGTCCTCCAGGGTGAGCGGCTCGAAGTAGAGCCGGTCGGAGGTGTCGTAGTCGGTGGAGACGGTCTCCGGGTTGCAGTTGACCATGACGGTCTCGTAGCCCGCGTCGCTCAGCGCGAAGGAGGCGTGGACGCAGGAGTAGTCGAACTCGATGCCCTGGCCGATGCGGTTCGGGCCGGAGCCCAGGATGATCACCGCGGGCTTGGTGCGGGGCGCGACCTCGCTCTCCTCGTCGTAGGAGGAGTAGAAGTACGGCGTCTTCGCGGCGAACTCGGCGGCGCAGGTGTCGACCGTCTTGTAGACCGGGCGGACGCCGAGCGCGTGCCGGACCTCGCGGACGACGTCCTCGCCCAGGTCCCGGATGCCGGCGATCTGGGCGTCGGAGAAGCCGTGCCGCTTGGCCTCGGCGAGCAGGGTGGTGTCGAGGCGCTCGGCGGCGGCGAGCTCGTCGGCGAGTTCCTTGATCAGGAAGAGCTGGTCGACGAACCAGGGGTCGATCTTCGTGGCGTCGAAGACCTCTTCCTGCGTGGCGCCGGCCCGGATCGCCTGCATCACGGTGTTGATGCGGCCGTCGGTCGGGCGGACCGCCTCGGCCAGCAGCTGGTCCTTGTCGCCGGGCTCCCCGGTGAAGGTGAACTGCGAGCCCTTCTTCTCCAGCGAGCGCAGGGCCTTCTGGAGGGCCTCGGTGAAGTTGCGGCCGATCGCCATGGCCTCGCCCACCGACTTCATGGTGGTGGTGAGGGTGGAGTCGGCGGAGGGGAACTTCTCGAAGGCGAAGCGGGGGGCCTTGACGACGACGTAGTCGAGGGTCGGCTCGAAGGAGGCCGGGGTCTTCTCGGTGATGTCGTTGGGGATCTCGTCGAGGGTGTAGCCGACGGCCAGCTTGGCGGCGATCTTGGCGATCGGGAAGCCGGTGGCCTTCGAGGCCAGGGCCGAGGAGCGCGAGACGCGCGGGTTCATCTCGATGACGATGATGCGGCCGTCGTCCGGGTTCACCGCGAACTGGATGTTGCAGCCGCCGGTGTCGACGCCGACCTCGCGGATGATCGCGATGCCGATGTCGCGGAGCCGCTGGTACTCGCGGTCGGTGAGGGTCATCGCGGGGGCGACGGTGATGGAGTCGCCGGTGTGGACGCCCATCGGGTCGAAGTTCTCGATGGAGCAGACGACCACGACGTTGTCGTTCCTGTCGCGCATCAGCTCCAGCTCGTACTCCTTCCAGCCGAGGATGGACTCCTCCAGGAGCACCTCGGTGGTCGGGGAGAGCGTGAGGCCCTGTCCGGCGATGCGGCGCAGCTCCTCCTCGTCGTGGGCGAAGCCGGAGCCGGCGCCGCCCATGGTGAAGGAGGGGCGGACGACGACGGGGTAGCCGCCGAGGGTGTCGACGCCCGCCAGGACGTCGTCCATGGAGTGGCAGATGACCGAGCGGGCGGACTCGCCGTGCCCGATCCTGGCCTTGACGGCCTCGACGACGCCCTTGAAGAGCTCGCGGTCCTCGCCCTTGTTGATGGCCTCGACGTTGGCGCCGATGAGCTCGACGCCGTACTTCTCCAGTACGCCGTTCTCGTGCATGGAGATCGCGGTGTTGAGCGCGGTCTGGCCGCCGAGGGTGGGGAGCAGCGCGTCGGGGCGCTCCTTGGCGATGATCTTCTCGACGAACTCGGGGGTGATCGGCTCGACGTAGGTGGCGTCGGCGATCTCCGGATCGGTCATGATCGTCGCGGGGTTGGAGTTCACCAGGATGACCCGCAGGCCCTCGGACTTGAGGACGCGGCAGGCCTGGGTGCCGGAGTAGTCGAACTCGGCGGCCTGCCCGATGACGATCGGGCCGGAGCCGATGACCAGGACGGACTGGATATCGGAGCGCTTAGGCACGCTGGCCCTCCATCAGGGATACGAAGCGGTCGAAGAGGTACGCGGCGTCGTGCGGGCCGGCGGCGGCCTCGGGGTGGTACTGGACGCTGAAGGCCGGCTGGTCGAGCAGCTGGAGGCCCTCGACCACCTGGTCGTTCAGGCAGACGTGGGAGACCTCGGCGCGGCCGAACTCCGTGTCGGAGACCTTGTCGAGGGGGGCGTCGACGGCGAAGCCGTGGTTGTGCGCGGTGACCTCGACCTTGCCCGTCGTGCGGTCCTGCACGGGCTGGTTGATGCCGCGGTGGCCGTACTTCAGCTTGTAGGTGCCGAAGCCGAGGGCGCGGCCCAGGATCTGATTGCCGAAGCAGATGCCGAAGAGCGGGGTCTTCCGCTCCAGGACGCCCCGCATGAGGGCGACGGGGTGGTCGGCGGTCGCGGGGTCGCCGGGGCCGTTGGAGAAGAAGACGCCGTCGGGCCGCACCGCGTAGACCTCGTCGAGGGTGGCGGTGGCGGGCAGGACGTGCACCTCGATGCCGCGCTCGGCCATGCGGTGCGGGGTCATGCCCTTGATGCCGAGGTCGATCGCGGCGACGGTGAACTTCTTCGTGCCGGCGGCGGGGACGACGTAGGCCTGCTCGGTGGCGACCTCCGCGGAGAGGTCGGCGCCCTTCATCTCCGGGGCCTGGCGGACCTTGGCGAGGAGTACGCCCTCGTCCTGGACTGCGTTGCCGGAGAAGATGCCGACGCGCATGGCGCCGCGCTCGCGCAGGTGGCGGGTGAGGGCGCGGGTGTCGATGCCGCTGATGCCGACGACGCCCTGGGCGGCGAGTTCCTCGTCCAGGGAGCGGCGGGAGCGCCAGTTGGACGGGACGCGCGCGGGGTCGCGTACGACGTATCCGGAGACCCAGATCCGCTTGGACTCGGCGTCCTCGTCGTTCACGCCGGTGTTGCCGACGTGCGGGGCCGTCATGACGACGACCTGGCGGTGGTAGGAGGGATCGGTCAGTGTCTCCTGGTAGCCGGTCATCCCGGTGGAGAACACGGCCTCGCCGAAGGTCTCCCCCACGGCCCCGTAGGCGCGGCCGCGGAAGGAGCGGCCGTCCTCCAGGACGAGTACGGCGGGAGCTTTTCCGGCTCCCCGGGTGGAGGTCGTCATCGTGCGGTGCCTTCCGTAGTGCTGGTGAGGTGGTTGACGGCGTCGACCCAGGCCTGGTGCTCGGCCGCGTGGTCGGAGCGGAACCCGGAGTCGATCAGGGTCTCGCCGTGGGCCCAGGTGATGACCAGGAGGCCGCCCTCGGGCAGGACCTTCCCGGCGAGCGCCTTGTCGAGCCGGGCTTCGCGCAGGGCGCCGGCCGGGACGAAGAAGTCGGCGGCTCCGGGGCGGCGGACGTCGAGGCCCTCGCCGGTGAGGGTGAGCTCGGCCCGGCTGCGGGTGCCGAGGCCGTGCGCGACGATCCGGTCGAGCCACTGTCCGGCGGTCGTCGAGGCGTGGTAGCGGCCGCTGAGCGTGAGCAGGGGCTCGCGGTCGGCGAATCCTTCGGGGGTGGTGGCGAGGGCGGGCAGGCCGGACTGGAGGCTTCCGCGCCATTTCCATCCCTGGCGCATCAGCCAGTAGACGAAGGCGATGAAGACCGCCAGGCCGATGACCCAGCTGACGCGGGCGGACCAGTCCGTCACCTCGGCCGACCTCTGCTCGGCGGCCAGTTGGTGGAGGGTGTTCAGTGTTGTCACGCGAGCTTCCCGTCGACGACCGTGGCACGGCCCCGCAGGAAGGTGTGGGTGACGCGTCCCGGCAGCTCGCGGCCCTTGTAGGGGGTGTTGCGGCTGCGGGAGGCGAAGCCCGCGGGGTCCACTGCTCCACGGTATGACGGATCGACCAGGGTGAGGTTGGCGGGCTCACCCGCCGAGACGGGCCGGCCGTGTCCGCCGAGCCGGCCGATGGCCGCGGGGCGGACGGACATGCGGTCGGCGACGCCCGCCCAGTCGATGAGGCCGGTGTCCACCATGGTGTGCTGGACGACGGAGAGCGCGGTCTCCAGGCCGACCATGCCCATGGCGGCGGCGGCCCACTCGCAGTCCTTGTCCTCGTGCGGGTGCGGGGCGTGGTCGGTGGCGACGCAGTCGATCGTGCCGTCGGCGAGCGCCTCGCGCAGGGCCATCACGTCGGCCTCGGTGCGCAGCGGCGGGTTGACCTTGTAGACCGGGTCGTAGGACCGCACCAGCTCGTCGGTGAGGAGCAGGTGGTGCGGGGTGACCTCGGCGGTGACGTTCCAGCCCTTGGACTTGGCCCAGCGGACGATCTCGACGGAGCCGGCGGTCGACAGGTGGCAGATGTGCACGCGGGAACCGACGTGTGCGGCGAGCAGCACGTCGCGGGCGATGATCGACTCCTCGGCGACGGCGGGCCAGCCGCCGAGGCCGAGCTCGGCCGAGACGACGCCCTCGTTCATCTGGGCGCCCTCGGTGAGGCGGGGTTCCTGGGCGTGCTGGGCGACGACGCCGTCGAAGGCCTTCACGTACTCCAGGGCCCGGCGCATGATCACGGCGTCGTCGACGCACTTGCCGTCGTCGGAGAAGACCTTCACACCGGCCGCGGAGTCGTGCATGGCGCCGAGTTCGGCGAGCTGCTTGCCCTCCAGGCCGACGGTGACGGCGCCGACGGGCTGCACGTCGCAGTAGCCGGACTCCCTGCCGAGCCGCCAGACCTGCTCGACCACGCCGGCGGTGTCGGCGACGGGGAAGGTGTTGGCCATGGCGTGGACGGCGGTGAAGCCGCCCGCCGCCGCGGCCCTGGTCCCGGTGAGGACGGTCTCGGAGTCCTCGCGGCCGGGCTCGCGCAGGTGGGTGTGGAGGTCGACGAGGCCGGGCAGCAGGACGCGGCCCTCCGCCTCGATCACGGTGGCGTCGCCGGCCTCGATGCCGGTGGAGACCCGGGCGATGGTCTCACCGTCGATGAGGACGTCGGCCGGCTCGCCGCCGAGGATCTTCGCGCCGCGGATCAGGATCTTGCTCATGGTTACTTGTTCTCCTCGGTACGGGCGGCGGCGGACGGCAGGGCGGTCTCGGAACCGCCCAGCAGCAGGTAGAGGACGGCCATGCGGATGGAGACGCCGTTGGCGACCTGTTCGACGGCGGTGCAGCGGCCGGAGTCGGCGACCTCGGCGGTGATCTCCATGCCGCGGTTCATCGGCCCGGGGTGCATCACGACGGCGTGCTCGGGCATCTTCGCCATGCGCAGCCCGTCGAGGCCGTAGCGGCGGGAGTACTCGCGCTCGGTCGGGAAGTACGCGGCGTTCATCCGTTCGCGCTGCACCCGCAGCATCATGACGGCGTCCGACGCCGGGAGCACCTCGTCCAGGCTGTAGCTGACCTCGCAGGGCCACCCCTCCACGCCGACCGGTACGAGGGTGGGCGGGGCGACCAGCGTGACCTCGGCGCCGAGCGTGGTCAGCAGGTGGACGTTGGACCGGGCGACCCGGCTGTGCAGGACGTCGCCGACGATCGTGACCCGGCGGCCTTCGAGGTCCTTGCCGAGGCCGGCGTCGGCCCCGACCAGCCGGCGGCGGATGGTGAAGGCGTCCAGCAGGGCCTGGGTGGGGTGCTCGTGCGTCCCGTCACCGGCGTTGACGACGGCTCCGTCGATCCAGCCCGAGGTGGCCAGGCGGTAAGGGGCGCCGGAGGAGCCGTGCCGGATGACGACGGCGTCGGCGCCCATCGCCTCCAGGGTCAGGGCGGTGTCCTTGAGCGACTCGCCCTTGGAGACGGAGGAGCCCTTCGCGGAGAAGTTGATGACGTCCGCGGAGAGCCGCTTGGCGGCCGCCTCGAAGGAGATGCGGGTACGCGTCGAGTCCTCGAAGAAGAGGTTGACGACGGTACGGCCGCGCAGGGTGGGGAGCTTCTTGATCGGCCGGTCCGCGACCCGGGCCATCTCCTCCGCGGTGTCGAGGATCAGGACGGCGTCGTCACGGGTGAGATCGGCGGCCGAGATGAGGTGGCGGGGGGTCCGGGAGGTGTCCCCGGGAGAGCACAGCATCTGGGAGGGTCTCCGTAGATATGGAGGAATCAGGCATGCGGGCGCGTGCGAAGCCGTCGCACCGCCACAAAGGCGTACGAACGTGCGGGAAGCTATCGCTCGCCGGCCGGGGCGGTCCGCTTCACACCGAGCAGCACGGCGTCGCGGCCGTCCTCCTCGGCGAGCTGGACCTTGACCGTCTCCCGGAGGGAGGTGGGGAGGTTCTTGCCGACGTAGTCCGCGCGGATCGGGAGCTCGCGGTGGCCGCGGTCGACGAGGACGGCGAGCTGCACGGCCCGGGGCCTGCCGATGTCACCCAGCGCGTCGAGCGCGGCGCGGATCGTGCGGCCGGAGAAGAGCACGTCGTCGACGAGGACGACCAGCCGGCCCTCGACGCCGTCGCCGGGGATGTCGGTGCGGGCGAGGGCGCGCGCGGGGCGCATGCGCAGGTCGTCGCGGTACATCGTGATGTCGAGCGATCCGACCGGCACGGCGCGGCCGGTGATCTCCTCCAGCTTCGCCGCGACACGGCGGGCGAGGAAGACCCCTCGCGTCGGGATGCCGAGCAGCACCACGTCGTCGGCGCCCTTGGCGCGTTCGACGATCTCGTGGGCGATGCGGGTGAGCACCCGGGCGATGTCGGGTGCCTCCAGAACGGGCCTGGCGGCGTTGCCGGGGTGGTCGTGCTGTGCGTCCATAAGAAACGGACCTCCTTCTCCGCCTCACGGGACGGTGGTTAAAGGACGTCGAAATTGCGTCGTCCACGTTACCAGGGCCCGCGCGGGCCCCGGGCAGGGCCCCCCGGGGCCGCGGTCCGGACCTTCTCGGCTTGACGCGACCAGGTAACGCTGCGTAACCTCACAGTGAGTTACCAGTCTCGCGGTCCAACCGCAGAATGTTCCAGCGTCCGGGGAGCCTTATGTCCAGCGAATACGCAAAGCAGCTCGGGGCCAAACTCCGCGCCATCCGCACCCAGCAGGGCCTCTCCCTCCACGGCGTGGAGGAGAAGTCGCAGGGCCGCTGGAAGGCCGTCGTGGTCGGTTCGTACGAGCGCGGCGACCGCGCCGTGACCGTGCAGCGACTCGCCGAGCTGGCGGACTTCTACGGCGTCCCGGTGCAGGAGCTCCTGCCCGGCACGACGCCGGGCGGTGCCGCCGAGCCGCCGCCGAAGCTCGTCCTCGACCTGGAGCGCCTCGCCCACGTCCCGCCGGAGAAGGCAGGCCCCCTCCAGCGTTACGCGGCGACGATCCAGAGCCAGCGCGGCGACTACAACGGCAAGGTCCTGTCGATCCGCCAGGACGACCTGCGCACCCTGGCCGTGATCTACGACCAGTCGCCGTCCGTGCTCACCGAGCAGCTGATCAGCTGGGGTGTGCTGGACGCCGACGCGCGCCGCGCCGTCGCCCACGACGAGGGCTGAGCGGGCCCCACGCAGTACCAGGACGCCGGGCAGGCCCGGGGCGCACCGCCCCGCCTGCCCGGCGTTCGCCGCTCCCGGGGCCCTCGTGCGGCCGGGAGGGGCCGCGCGAGGCCCGGTACGCCGAAGGGCCCACGGCCGGTGACGGCCGTGGGCCCTTCGGCCGGCGTACGCCCCGCGGGCTACTGCTCGCGGCGCAGGTTCGCCTTGAGGTCCTTGAAGCGGGCCAGCAGGCCGTTCACGAAGGACGGGGAGTCGTCGGTGGAGAACTCCTTGGCGAGCTGGACGGCCTCGTCGATCACCACGGCGTCCGGGGTGGAGTCCATCCAGATCAGCTCGTAGGCACCGAGCCGCAGGATGTTCCGGTCGACGACCGGCATACGGTCCAGCTCCCAGTCCACGGCGTAGGTGACGATGAGATCGTCGATCCGGTCCGCGTACTGCGCGTACCCCTCGACGAGTTCCATCGTGAACTCGCCGACCGGCGGCTGACGCTCGTCGGTCCGCGAGAGCCGCACCCAGTCCGCGAGGACGTCTCGCACGGACGCCCCGCGCTGATCGGCCTCGAAGAGGATCTGGAAGGCGCGTTTGCGGGCCTTGTTACGGGCAGCCACGGTTAGCTGTTCACCCGGCCGAGGTAGTCGCCCGTGCGGGTGTCGACCTTGATCTTCTCGCCGGTGGTGATGAAGAGCGGGACACCGATCTCGTAGTCGGTCTCCAGGGTGGCGGGCTTGGTGCCACCGGTGGAACGGTCGCCCTGGACACCCGGGTCCGTGTGCTTGACGGTCAGCTCGACCGCGGCGGGCAGCTCGACGTAGAGCACCTCGCCCTCGTGCTGGGCGACGGAGGCGGTGAAGCCCTCGATCAGGAAGTTGGCGGCGTCGCCGACGGCCTTGCGGTCGACCATGAGCTGGTCGTAGGTGTCCATGTCCATGAAGACGAAGTAGTCGCCGTCCATGTACGAGAACTGCATGTCACGGCGGTCGATGGTGGCGGTCTCGACCTTCACGCCGGCGTTGAACGTCTTGTCGACGACCTTGCCGGACAGCACGTTCTTGAGCTTGGTGCGCACGAAGGCCGGGCCCTTGCCGGGCTTGACGTGCTGGAACTCGACGACGGACCAGAGCTGGCCTCCGTCGAGCTTGAGCACCAGGCCGTTCTTGAGGTCGTTCGTGGAAGCCACGGTTGCGGAATCTCCTGGACTGAAGCTGGTGGACGGCCAAGGACCGCGTGCGAGAAGACTTCCGCGAGGACAATCTCCTAGAGCGCGAGCAGCTCCTTGGTCGTAATGGTGAGTAGCTCGGGGCCGCCGTCCGCCTCGGGGCGTACGACGAGCGTGTCATCGATCCGGACACCGCCCCGGCCCGGGATGTGGACCCCCGGTTCGACGGTGACCGGCACGCAAGCGTCCAGTTTACCCATGGCCGCCGGTGCCAACTGCGGGTCCTCGTCGATTTCGAGCCCGACCCCGTGCCCGGTGCGGGCCGGGAGGCGGCCGGCGTGGCCCGCGGAGTCCAGGAGATGGCGGGCCGCGTGGTCCACGTCGCGGTAGGCGGCGCCGGGGACGAGAGCCTCACGGCCGGCCCGCTGAGCGGCGAAGACGAGGTCGTAGAGCTCGATCTGCCAGTCCGCCGGGGCGGTGCCGATGACGAAGGTACGGCCGATCTCGCACCGGTAGCCGCGGTAGGTCGCGCCGAGGCAGACGGAGAGGAAATCGCCTTCCTCGACCCTGCGGTCGGTGGGCCGGTGGCGGCCCTGGCCGGAGTGCGGGCCCGTCCCGACCGAGGTGGCGAAGGCGGGGCCGTCGGCTCCGTGGTCGACCAGCCGCCGCTCCAGTTCCAGGGCGAGGTGGCGTTCGGTACGGCCCACCAGGATGGACTCCAGGAGTTCACCGAGCGCCTGGTCGGTGATCTCGGCGGCGATCCGCAGACAGGCGATCTCCTCCTCGTCCTTGACCAGGCGGAGCTGCTCCACCGTGCTGCCCAGGTCCGTCAGGCGCAGCCGGGGCGCCACGGAGGCCATGGCGCGGTGCCTGGAGACCGTCAGGTCGTGTTCCTCGACGGCCAGGGAGTCGGTGTCCAGACCGCCCGCGAGGCCGGCGGCGGCGACCACCGGGTCGCCCTCCGGCTCGGGCAGCACGGTCAGCCGCAGCTGTTCGTCGGGGCGCCCGTGGGCGGGATCGCCGGTGGGGGCGCGGGGAGTGAGCAGGACGTCCTCCCCGGGGCCGAGCAGCAGCACGGCGCCGGGCGGAGCCCCGCCCGCTAGATAGCGGACGTTGGCGGGGCGGGAGACCAGGGCGGCCGCGGATCCGGCGGCGGCGTACCGGTCGCGCAGCAGCCCGCGTCGGACGGCGTACACCTCTGACATGTATTCGAGCGTACGAGCGGGAACGGCGCCCCGCCCGGTCAGCGCATCCGACCGGGCGGCCCGGTCCGCCGCCACGCCGGGGCCCCTACCAGGCCGGGGGGCTGGCTATGGAGCGGGCCAGGACGTCGTCCAGGGCCCGCGCCGTCGTCTCGACGTCGTACGCCGAGTTGTCGATGATCGGGAGGCCCGAGCCGTACCAGCCGGCCATCCGGCCGTGGATACGGGCGACCTCCTCGTCGGAGAGCCTGCGGTTGCCGCTGCGGGCGGCGTTGCGCTCCAGGACGACCTCCAGGCCGGGGAGCAGGACGACGGGCAGCAGGCCGGGGCCGACGTGGCGTTTCCAGCCGCCGAGGCCGACGACGGGCCGGTCGGGGAAGACGGCGTCGTCCAGGATGCAGGAGATGCCGTTGGCGAGGAAGTTCCGGGCGGCGAAGCCGCAGGTGCGGCGGGCCAGGCGGTACTGCGCCTCGGAGTGGTCGTTCCACCCGGCCTGCGGGTCGGCGAAGCCGGAGCAGACCCACTCGCGGACGTCGTCCAGGGAGACGTGCGCGGTGGGGACACGGCGGCGGCCCGCCCACAGCTTGGCGACGGTGGTCTTGCCGGCGCCGGCCGGGCCGATCAGGAGCACCGCGAGGGTGGCCGTGCCGGTGCCGGGGTCGGCGGGCGGCGCGGGCAGCGGGACGGGTCCGCCGGGCGGCAGCTGGACGTGTCCGGTGGTCTCCCGGGACGGGGGGCCGGGGGCGTGCTGCGGCGCGGGACCGGCCCACCCCTGTGCGCTCCCCCGCGCGGCCGGGCCCTGCGCGGGTCCGGGCTGTCCGGGGCCGGGCGGGTGCCCCGGTCCCCGGGGCGGTATCGGCGGCGTGCCCGGCATGGGACCGGGATGGCCCGGGTGCTGGGCGGCCTGGCGCGTCCACGGTCCGTCTCCGGGGCCGTGGGGCGGCGGCAGCGGGGCTCCCCCTGCGTGCTGCATCCGGTGCCACTCCGTCTCGTCACTGCAACTGGCGCTGGTCGACGGCAACGGTACCGTCCCCGGCCGTCATGGGGTGAACGGCCGGGGACGGCGTGAAGTGCCCGGATGGCCGGTCCCTGTCAGCCCGTCAGTTCGTCGGCCAGGGCCCGCAGTGCGAGCCGGTAGGAGCCGATGCCGAACCCTGCCACCGTGCCGGTGGCCACCGGGGCGACCACGGAGGTGTGGCGGAACTCCTCGCGCGCGTACGGGTTGGAGATGTGCACCTCGATCAGGGGGGCGGTGCGCTGGGCCGCCGCGTCCCTCATCCCGTACGAGTAGTGCGTGAAGGCGCCCGGGTTGAGAACGACCGGAATCGTTCCGTCGGCGGCCTCGTGGAGCCAGCGGATCAGTTCGCCCTCGTCGTTGGTCTCGCGGACCTCGACCTCGAAGCCGAGTTCCCTGCCGAGGGCCTGGCAGGTGTCCACCAGACCGGCGTAGGACGTGGCCCCGTACACGTCGGGCTCGCGGGAGCCGAGACGTCCGAGGTTCGGGCCGTTGAGCACGAGGACCCTGCGGGTGCTCACGCGGAGACCTCCCCGTAGGCAGCGAGCAGCACCGCCGGGTCGGGGCCCTCCAGCACGGCGGGCTTGCCGAGGCCGTCCAGCACGATGAAGCGCAGCAGGTCGCCGCGGGACTTCTTGTCGACCTTCATGTTCTCCAGGAGCCTGGGCCACTGGTCGCCGCGGTAGGTGAGCGGCAGGCCGACGGACTCCAGGACTGCGCGGTGCCGGTCGGCGGTGGCGTCGTCGAGGCGCCCGGCGAGGCGGCCCAGTTCGGCGGCGAAGACCATGCCGACCGAGACGGCGGCGCCGTGGCGCCACTTGTAGCGCTCGTTCTTCTCGATGGCGTGGCCCAGCGTGTGCCCGTAGTTGAGGATCTCCCGCAGGCCGGACTCCTTGAGGTCGCTGGAGACGACTTCGGCCTTGACCCGGATGGAGCGCTCGATCAGTTCCGCGGTGTGCGGGCCCGCGGGCGTACGGGCGGCTCCGGGGTCCTCCTCGATGAGGCCGAGGATCACCGGGTCGGCGATGAAACCGGCCTTGATGATCTCGGCGAGGCCCGAGACGTAGTCGTGGACGGGCAGCGAGTCCAGTGCGGCGAGGTCGCAGAGCACCCCGGCCGGCGGGTGGAAGGCGCCCACGAGGTTCTTGCCCTCGGCGGTGTTGATGCCGGTCTTCCCGCCGACCGCCGCGTCGACCATGCCGAGCACGGTCGTCGGTACGGCGATCCAGCGCACCCCGCGCAGCCAGGTGGCGGCGACGAAGCCGGCGACGTCGGTGGTGGCGCCGCCGCCGACGCCGACGATGACGTCGGTGCGGGTGAAGCCGGTCTGGCCGAGCGCCTTCCAGCAGTAGGCGGCGACCTCGGCGGTCTTGGCCTCCTCCGCGTTGGGCAGCTGGACCGCGATGGCCTCGTAGCCCTGGGCGGCGAGGTCCGCGCGGACCGCCTCACCGGTCTCGGCGAGCGCCTCGGGGTGCAGGACGGCGACCCGCTTGGCGCGGTCGCCGATGAGACCGGGCAGCTCGCCGAGGAGCTGCCGGCCGACGAGCACCTCGTACGGGTCGGTGCCCGCCGTGCCGGCGATCTCGATGCGCGTGGTGGCCTGCTGGGTCATGGCTGTGTTCTCCCGGCCGGACGTCACGGGCCCGCCCGTGGCCTCCGGCAGTTCCAGTGCGTCGAGGACCGCCTGGGCGACCTCTTCGGGGGTGCGTTCATCGGTGGCGACGGTCGCCCGGGCGACCTCTTCGTAGAGGTGGCGCCGGGCGTCCATCAGTTCGCGCCACTGCCGTCGCGGGTTGACGGCGAGGAGCGGACGGGCGGCGTTCAGGCCGACCCGGCGGACGGCCTCGTCCACGTCCATGGAGAGGTAGACGACCGGCCGGCCGGCGAGCAGGGCGCGGGTGCCTTCGTCGAGGACCGCTCCCCCGCCGAGCGCGAGGACCCCGGTGTGCCCGGCGACGGCCGCCTCGACGGCCTGCCGTTCCAGGGCCCGGAAGTGCTCCTCGCCCTCGTCGAAGAAGATCTCCGCGATCTCCTTGCCCGCCGTGGCGACGACGTCCGCGTCGGTGTCCCGGTAGACGGCTCCCAGCCGCTCGGCCAGCAGCTCGCCCACCGTGGACTTGCCGGCCCCCATGGGGCCGACCAGGACGATCAGCGGGCCGCTCACCGGATCTGCAGGTGCGCGAGGTAGGACTGCACGTTGCGGTGGGTCTCGGCGACGCTGTCGCCGCCGAACTTCTCCGCGACGGCGTCGGCGAGCACCAGGGCGACCATGGCCTCGGCGACGATCCCGGCGGCCGGGACGGCGCAGACGTCGGAGCGCTGGTGGTGGGCCTTGGCCGCCTCGCCGGTGACGACGTCGACGGTCGCGAGCGCGCGGGGCACGGTGGCGATGGGCTTCATCGCGGCGCGGACCCGCAGCAGTTCGCCGGTGGAGAGCCCGCCTTCCGTCCCTCCGGCACGGCCGGAGGTGCGCTTGATGCCGTTCTCGGTGGCCACGATCTCGTCGTGGGCCTTCGAACCGGGCACCCGGGCCAGGTCGAAGCCGTCGCCGACCTCGACGCCCTTGATGGCCTGGATCCCCATCAGCGCGGCGGCGAGCCGGGCGTCCAGCCTGCGGTCCCAGTGCACGTGCGAGCCGAGGCCGACCGGGACGCCGTAGGCGAGGACCTCGACCACACCGCCGAGGGTGTCGCCGTCCTTGTGGGCCTGGTCGATCTCCGCGACCATCGCCTTCGACGCGTCGGCGTCCAGGCAGCGGACCGGGTCGGCGTCGAGCCGCTCCACGTCACAGGGCTCGGGGTGGACACCGTAGGGCGCCTTGGCCGCGGCCAGTTCGACGACGTGGGAGACGATCTCGATACCGGCGGTCTCCTTGAGGTAGGAGCGGGCGACGGCGCCGAGCGCGACCCTCGCCGCGGTCTCCCGGGCGCTGGCGCGTTCCAGGACCGGGCGGGCCTCGTCGAAGCCGTACTTCTGCATGCCCGCGAGGTCCGCGTGCCCGGGGCGGGGGCGGGTCAGCGGGGCGTTGCGGGCCTGCTCGGCCAGCACGCCGGCCTCGACCGGGTCGGCCGACATGACCTGCTCCCACTTCGGCCACTCGGTGTTGCCCACCATGACGGCGACGGGCGAGCCCATGGTGAGACCGTGCCGGACACCGCCGAGGAAGGTGACCTCGTCCTTCTCGAACTTCATCCGGGCGCCGCGCCCGTAACCGAGCCGCCGCCGGGCGAGCGCGTCGGCCACCATCTCCGTGGTGACGGGGACACCGGCGGGAAGGCCCTCCAGCGTCGCCACCAGTGCGGGGCCGTGGGACTCTCCGGCGGTCAGCCAGCGCAACCTGCTCAACGGTGCTCCTCATGCTCGCGCCTGTCACTGCGACGGCGCGACCGGGTGCGCGGCCCTGGCCCGCCGCCTCCGATCCTCCCACGATCAGGAGCGCCGCCCTGCCGCCGGTCCAGCAGACGGACGGTGCCGCGCCCTACCGGGCGGCGAGTGCGGCCTCACCCGCGGCGCGCATGGCGGCGAGGGGGGCCTCCCGGCCGGTCATCTGCTCCACCTGGAGCACGGCCTGGTGCACCAGGAGGTCCAGGCCGCCCACCACCGGTCCGCCCGCTGCCGCCCAGCGGGCGGCGAGCGCCGTCGGCCAGGGCTCGTACAGCACGTCGAAGAGGGTGCCGGGGGCGTCGGGTACGGCGTCCGCCAGGAAGTCGGCCGCCCCCGCGGGGGTGGTCGCGATCACCAGGGGGGCGTCCAGGGCCTGTGCCGCGTCGGACCAGTCGGCGATCCGGACGTCGGCGCCCAGGCGCTCGCCCCAGCCGCGCATCTCGTCCGCCCGCGCCGCGCTGCGGACGTAGGCGGTGACCGGGCCGGCGCAGATCCGGGTGAGGGCCGCCAGCGCGGAGGAGGCCGTGGCGCCGGCGCCGAGGATCGCGGCGGACTCGGTCTTGTCGACCCCGCGTTCGTAGAGTGCGGCGACCATGCCGAGGATGTCGGTGTTGTCGCCGAGACGGCGCCCGTCCTCGGCGAACACCACGGTGTTGACCGCCTCGACCGAGGCGGCGGCCTCGGTGATCTCGTCCAGCAGCGGGATCACCGCCCGCTTGAGCGGCATGGTGAGGGACAGCCCGGCCCAGGAGGGGTCCAGGCCCTCGACGAAGCCGGGGAGCGCCGCCTCGTCCACCTCGAAGCGGTCGTACGACCAGGTGTCCAGGCCGAGTTCGGCGTAGGCCGCCCGGTGCAGGGCCGGGGAGAGGGAATGGGCGATCGGCGAGCCGAGGACGGCGGCGCGGCGCCTCTCAGTCGAGGCCATGGATTTCCTTGAACTTCTGGTTGAGCTTCTCGTGCTCAGCGGCCGTCTTCGTGAAATCGGTCTTCTTCCCGTCGAGCGAGATGAAGAACATCCAGCCGTCGCTCGTCGGATTGAGCGTGGCCTTCAGGGCGTCCGCCCCGGGATTGCTGATCGGCCCCGGGGTCAGGCCCGTGTGGTAATAGGTGTTGTACGGGTCGTCGTTACTGCGGATCTCTTTGGTGGTGATCTTGATTTCGCTCTGCTTCATCAGGTAATTGAAGGCGGAGTCGAATTCGAGTTTCCGGTTGGTGACCGTGTTGTCGGGCTCCAGCCGGTTGTAGACGACCTCCGCCATCTTGCGGAAGTCGTCATGCGTGAGCCCTTCGGCCTGGACCAGGCTGGCGACCGTGATCACCTGCCAGGGGCTGTCGAGGCCGTGCTCCTCGGCCGCCGCTTCGAGGTCGAACTTCTTGTACTCCGCGGTGGCCCGCTGGACCATCTTCTTCAGTACGTCCTCGGGCTTCGTCCCCTTGGAGACGGCATACGTGGCCGGATAGAGGAAGCCTTCCAGCGGATCCTTTATGACCGGATCCTCTTCCGCCCAGTCGGGCAGCCCGAGACTGTCCATGTTGGCCTTGGCGGCCTCCTCGGTCGCTCCCTCCGCGAGGCCCAGCTTCTTGTCGATCTCGCCGTAGATCTTGGCGTTCCGCCAGCCGGGGGCGACCATCAGGCCGTTCTGGCTCTTCGGGTCCAGCATCATCTCGAGGGCGCTCTTGGCGGACATCTCCTTCTTCAGGAGGTATGCCCCGGCCTGGATGAACTGCCCCTTGGGGTTCTTGCCCTGCGCCGAGGTGAAGGCTCCGACCGATTTCACGACTCCGGCCGTCTTCAGGATGTTGGCGATCTCGTTGCCCAGCGCACCGTCGGGGATCACGACCTCGACCGACCCGGTGCCGTCCCCCGCGTAGTCGGGGGCCTCACCGAACTTGCTCTGGTAGTAGGAGTAACCGAGGTACGCCACCCCGCCGAGGCCGCCGACGAGGACCAGGGAGACGACCAGGCAGGCGCAGCCGTTGCGGTTCTTCTTCTTGCCTTTGCCGCCTTTGCCCCGGCCCCGCCGGGAGTCGCGGGGCCCGTCGTCGTGGTCGTCCTCGTCACCGGGGGCGTCACGGTCGTCACGGTCGTCCCCGCGGGTCCGGGAGCGGGTGTCGCGGTCCTCGCCCGGGGCGTCCTCGCCCGTGAAGAAGGGGTGCGTCTCCTCCTGCGGCACCTCCGGGTCCCAGTCCTGGTGCTGCTGCCGGGGCGCCGGCTCCTGGGCCTGGTTCCGGTGGTTGGGAGGCTCGGGCGGGGGGTAGGCATCGGGCGTGCCGTAGTGGTCGGCCTGTTCTCCGTAGGCGCCCTGGCCGTGGCCGTAGACGGGCTGCGGGTCGTAGGGGGACTGCGGGTCGTAGGCGGGCTGCGGGGCGTAGGGGGCGCCGGGCTGCCCGCCCGTGTCCCAGCCGCCGTCGCCGTACTGCGGCTGCTGCGGGTGCTGGGCGTACGGATCGTGTGCGGCGGCGTACGGGTCCTGCTGGTGCTGCTGCGCGTAGGGGTCCTGCTGCCCGTACGCATCCTGCTGGTGCTGCTGGGCGTACGGCTCCTGCGGGTAGCCCTGCTGGGCGTAGGGGTCCTGCGGGTAGGGCTGCTGCGCTTGGTACGGGTCCTGGCCCCGGCCGTGGGCGGCCTGAGGGCCTTCCCATCCCTGGTCCCCGTACAACGGGTCCTCGGGACGCCACGGTTCGGAGCCGGAGCCCCGGCCATACTCAGTCATCGGTCCCCTAGAGCCGCGAGACGAGGATCCGCCTCTTCGCTTGCTGTGCGGTGTCTGTTCGAACACCGGCGCATCGCGCGGAACGTTACCGTATCGCGATCAGACAGCCACTTCGACGCCTTCGCCCGGCGCAGTGCCTGACGCCCGTTCGGACTCCAGAGCGTTCTGGAGGATCACCACAGCGGCAGCCTGGTCGATGACAGAACGGCCCTTCTTGGACTTCACGCCCGAAGCGCGCAGCCCCTGAGCGGCCGTCACTGTGGTCATCCTCTCGTCCAGGAGGCGCACCGGGACGGGTGCGATGCCCCTGGCCAGCACCTGGGCGAAGGCACGCACCTTGGCCGCCGCCGGGCCCTCACCGCCGCCCAGGGAACGGGGCAGCCCGACGACGACCTCGATCGGCTCGTACTCCGCGACGACGGCGGCGAGCCGCCGGTGGGCGGCCGGGACGTCGCGTCCCGGCACGGTCTCCACCGGCGTCGCGAGGATCCCGTCGGGGTCGCACGAGGCGACCCCGATCCGGGCGTCGCCGACGTCGATCGCCAGGCGGCGGCCACGGCGCATCCGCGGCGTCTCCTGGGTCATGCCGTCTCGGTGACGAGGCGTTCGACGGCGGCCACGGCGTCGCCGACGGCGTCCGGGTTCTGGCCGCCGCCCTGGGCGACGTCCGGCTTGCCGCCGCCTCCGCCGCCGAGGGTCTTGGCGGCGGTACGCACCAGGTCACCGGCCTTGAGACCGCGTTCGCGGGCGGCCTCGTTGGTGGCGATGACGGTCAGCGGACGGCCGTCCGCCACGGCGAACAGGGCCACGACGGCCGGCCGGCCGCCCTGGATGCGTCCGCGTACGTCGAGGACCAGCTTGCGCAGGTCGTCGGCGGTGGTGCCGTCCGGGACCTGCCCGGTGACCAGGGCGACGCCCCGGACGTCCCTGGCGGACTCGACCAGTCCGGCGGCGGCGGCCAGGACCTTCTCCGCGCGGAACTTCTCGATCTCCTTCTCGGCGTCCTTCAGCTTGCCGAGCATGCCGGAGATCTTCTCGGGGAGCTCCTCGGAGCGGCCCTTGAGCAGTTCCTGGAGCTGGGCGACGACCGTGTGCTCCTTGGCGAGGAAGTTGTACGCGTCGACACCCACCAGGGCCTCGATGCGGCGGACGCCGGAGCCGATGGAGGACTCGCCGAGCAGTTTCACCAGGCCGAGCTGGGAGGTGTTGTGGACGTGCGTGCCGCCGCACAGCTCCTTGGAGAAGTCGCCGATGGTGACGACCCGGACCCGCTCGCCGTACTTCTCGCCGAACTCGGCGATGGCGCCCTGCTTCTTGGCGTCGTCGATCGACATGACCTCGGCCTGGACGTCGAGTTCCCGGGAGAGGACCTCGTTGATCTTCTGCTCGACGTCGGTGAGGACCGTGCCGGGTACGGCGGCGGGCGAGCCGAAGTCGAAGCGGAAGCGGCCGGGGGAGTTCTCCGAGCCGGCCTGGGCGGCGGTCGGGCCGAGCGCGTCGCGCAGTGCCTGGTGCGTGAGGTGGGTGGCGCTGTGGGCGCGGGCGATGGCCCGGCGGCGGGTGATGTCGATGGCGGCGTAGGCGGAGGCCCCGACGGTCACCTCGCCGACCTGCACCGAACCCTTGTGCACCGAGACGCCCGGGACGGGCTGCTGGACGTCGCGGACCTCGATGACGGCTCCGCTGTCGAGGCGGATACGCCCCTGGTCGGCGAGCTGGCCGCCGCCCTCGGCGTAGAACGGGGTGCGGTCCAGGACGACTTCGACCTCGTCGCCCTCGGTGGCGGCCGGCGAGGGCACACCGTCGACGAGCAGGCCGACGACGGTCGACTCGCCCTGGGTGGCGGTGTAGCCGGTGAACTCGGTGACGCCGGAGTTGTCGGCGACCTCACGGTAGGCGGACAGGTCGGCGTGGCCGGTCTTCTTGGCCCTGGCGTCGGCCTTGGCCCGCTCCCGCTGCTCCTTCATCAGGCGGCGGAAGCCCTCCTCGTCCACCGAGAGGCCCTGTTCGGCGGCCATCTCCAGGGTGAGGTCGATCGGGAAGCCCCAGGTGTCGTGGAGCAGGAACGCCTTGTCGCCGGCGAGCACCTTGCCGCCGGCGGCCTTGGTCTCGGTGACGGCGGTGTCGAGGATGTTGGTGCCGCCCTTGAGGGCCTTGAGGAAGGCGGCCTCCTCGGCGAGGGCGACGGTCTCGACGCGCTTGCGGTCGGTGACCAGCTCCGGGTACTGCTGCCCCATCGTGTCGATCACCACGCCGACGAGGTCCTTGACGACCTGGCCGGTGGCGCCCAGCAGCCGCATGTTGCGGATGGCACGGCGCATGATGCGGCGCAGCACGTAGCCGCGGCCCTCGTTGCCGGGGGTGACGCCGTCGCCGATGAGCATGACGGAGGTGCGGATGTGGTCGGCGACCACGCGCAGCGAGACGTCCGAGCCGTGCTCGGCGCCGTAGCGGACGCCGGTGAGCTCGGTGGCCTTGTCCATGACGACGCGCAGGGTGTCGGTCTCGTACATGTTCTGTACGCCCTGCAGGATCATGGCGAGGCGTTCGAGGCCGAGACCCGTGTCGATGTTCTTCGAGGGGAGGTCGCCGAGGATCGGGAAGTCCTCCTTGCCCTCGCCGGCGCCGCGCTCGTACTGCATGAAGACCAGGTTCCAGATCTCCACGTAACGCTCGTCGTTGACGGCGGGGCCGCCCTCCTCGCCGAACTCCGGGCCGCGGTCGTAGTTGATCTCCGAGCAGGGGCCGCAGGGGCCGGGGACGCCCATGGACCAGAAGTTGTCCTTCTTGCCCAGGCGCTGGATGCGCTCGGCCGGGACGCCGATCTTCTCGCGCCAGATCTGCTCGGCCTCGTCGTCGTCCAGGTAGACCGTGATCCAGAGGCGCTCGGGGTCGAGGCCGAAGCCGCCCTCCGCCACGGAGTTGGTGAGGGCCTCCCAGGCGAGCTTGATGGCGCCTTCCTTGAAGTAGTCCCCGAAGGAGAAGTTGCCGCACATCTGGAAGAAGGTGCCGTGCCGGGTGGTCTTGCCGACCTCTTCGATGTCCGGCGTACGCACGCACTTCTGCACGCTGGTGACGCGCGGGGCGGGCGGCTTGACCTCGCCGAGGAAGTACGGCTTGAAGGGGACCATGCCCGCCGGGACCAGCAGCAGAGTCGGGTCGTCCGCGATGAGCGACGCCGAAGGCACGACGGTGTGACCGCGCTCCTCGAAGAAGCTCAGCCAGCGGCGACGAATTTCAGCCGACTCCATCAGTGGTCCTCATTCCGGTTGTTCGAGTTGGAGGGAAGGGTGCGGTACGTGGTGGTGCGGTGGGGGCCGCCCGCTTCACCGAGCGGCGCGGCCGCCTCGACGGCCAGGTGGTGGCGCGGCGGGAGTCCGGCGTCCACCGGGTCGTGCAGACCCAGCGCTCCGCCCAGTTCGGCCTCCCGCCGGACCATGCCGTCGCGTACGTCGAGGGCGAAGTCCTTCAGCCGGTGCCCCGTCTCCAGCGCCTTGTCGGCGGCCTGCGCCGCGAGGCTCTCGGGGGTCAGCTGCTTGATCTTGCGGTTGACCTTGGTGGTGGCCCAGACGCCGGCGGCTGCGCCGGCGGTGAACCAGAAGGTACGGCGGAACATCGCTGGTTCAGTCCTTCTGTCCGCGGGTGGTGCGGCCGTCCCGCTTCCTGCGGGCGGACGGCAGGGTGCGGCCGACGACGACGGTGCGGCGGGGGGTGCGGCCCTCCTGCTCGGGGGCGGTCCGGCGGCCGAGCGCCTGGCGTACGCCGTAGCCGAAGGCCGCGACCTTCACCAGCGGTCCGCCGAACGTCGAGGCGACGGTGGTGGAGAGCGCGGAGGCGTTGGAGGTGACCTCCTGGACGTCGCTCGCGATCGCGTCCACCTTGTCGAGCTGGGTCTGTGCGGAACGCAGCGTCGCGGAGGCGTCGGCGAGCAGGGGTACGGCCTGCTCGGTCACGTCCGCCACCAGCGCGGTGGTCGCCTTGAGCGTCTGGGCCAGCCTCACCAGCACCACGGCGAGGAAGGACACCAGGATCGCCCAGAAGACGGCCACCAGGATCCCGGCCACCTCTCCACCGGACACAGCGCACCGCTCTCTGCTCGTCGTTCGCCCCGGGCGGGGCCTCGTCCTGCCTGCGTCGCTCCGGCCGGAGCGTGCTGCCACCACGGCCGATCGTCGTTCCTTGAGCCTATCGCGCCGGGGGTTGCGCCCCGTACCGCATTACCGGCGGGGCGGGGGCGCGTCCGTGCTCCCGGCCGGTGCGGGCCCCGGGATACGCGAAGGCCCGCCGCCACCCGGTGAGGGGGTGACGGCGGGCCCGGGCTCTCGGGTGTCTACGCCTGGATCAGCGGGCGTAGTACTCGACGACGAGCTGCTCGTCGCAGATGACCGGGATTTCCTTGCGGTTCGGGTCGCGGTCCAGGCGGAAGGCCAGGGCCTTCAGGTTCACCTGGAGGTAGCGCGGCGTCTCGCCCTCGGTGTCGTTGCCACCCTCACGGGCCACCTGGAAGGGGACCTTGGAGCGGCTGCGCTCGCGGACCTGCACGACGTCGTCGGGGCGCACGCGGAAGGACGGCTTGTCGACCTTGCCGCCGTTGACCTCGATGTGGCCGTGGACGACCATCTGGCGGGCCTGGTAGATGGTCTTGGCGATGCCGGACCGCAGGACCAGGGCGTCGAGGCGGCGCTCGAGCTCGACGACCAGCGCCTCGCCCGTCTTGCCCTCGGCCTTACGGGCGCGGTCGTAGGCGCGCGCCATCTGGCGCTCGCTGATGTCGTACTGGGCGCGCAGGCGCTGCTTCTCCAGCAGACGGACCTTGTAGTCCGAGTTCTGCTTGCGGCCACGGCCGTGCTCGCCCGGCGGGTACGGACGGGCTTCGAAGTACTTGACAGCCTTCGGCGTCAGGGCGATGCCGAGGGCACGCGACTTCTTGACCTTGGGACGCGACTGGTTAGGCACGTTCTCCAGACCTCCGTTGTAGGTTAGGTTAGGCTTACCTTACTCAAGGAGATCGCATGTCTTGCTCTGGGAACACCACTCACGTCACGGACAGCACAGACAGCGACGGCACGCACACGGGTGCCGTAACGACGGAAGGCCGATCTGATCGTGGTCAGCCGCGTCCCAGCGGGCCAGAAATCACCCGGCTGCCGTCAGCAGCCGAGCGCACACGAACTCTCGTACAGAGTACCTGCTCCGCGGTACTGCTCGTACCGGGGCCGGACGCGGCCCACCCGGGGCAGCTCATGCCCGAGAGCCGGGCCGTCGGGCCGGAGGGGGACCTCCTCCTCTGTTTCGCCACCGGTTCCCCGGTCGTCCGGGCCGCCGCCCGCGCCGGGGACGGCGAACTTCCCGCTGTGCTGGAACTCACCGACGTCGCCCCGGTCTCCGTGCCCCACCGGATCCGCGGACGGGCCCGGATCGCGGGATGGCTCACCGCCCTGCCGGGCCTGGCGGCACCCGGCCGTACGATGCTCCGGCTGGAGGTCTCCGGGGCCTCGGTCGACGACCTGTGGGGCGCGCGGGAGGTGGAGCCGGAGGACCTCCGGGACGCCGGGGCGGACCCGCTCGCCGCCCATGAGGCGGAACTGCTCCAGCATCTGCACACGGCCCACGCCGAGCAGATGGCGAGCCTGTCCGCGCTGCTCGGCGAGCGGAGCGCCGGGCGGGGGCCGCTCCCCCGCGCCGTGCCGCTCGCACTGGACCGCTTCGGGCTCCGGGTCCGCTTCGTCGAGGAGGCGGGGACCTGCTTCGACGCCCGTTTCGACTTCCCCGGGCCGGTGCGGGACGCCGCCGGGCTCCAGCGCGCGCTGTACACGCTCTTCGAGGCCGCCGCCTGCTGAACGGCCCGGATCACGCGGGTGCGGAGCCGTCCCTCCCGGTCCGGCCGAGCCGCTCCCGGACCCGGTCGGCGACGTCCGCGTACCGTGCCTCGGCGCCGTACCGCGTGGGCTCGTAGTAACGCCGGTCCCGGACGGCCTCGGGAGCGTACTCCTGGGCGGCGATGCCGCCGGGTACGTCGTGCGGGTACACATACCCCTGGGCGTGGCCCAGTTTCTCGGCGCCCTTGTAGTGGCCGTCCCGCAGATGGGCCGGGACCGGGCCCGCCAGCCCGCGGCGTACGTCCTCCCGCGCGGCGAAGATCGCCAGCGTGGCCGCGTTCGACTTGGGTGCCAGGGCCAGCGCGATCGTGGCGTGGCTGAGGGTGAGTGCCGCCTCCGGGAAACCGATCATGGCCACCGCCTGCGCCGCCGCGACCGCCGTGGGCAGCGCCGTCGGGTCGGCGAGCCCGATGTCCTCGCTGGCGGAGATCATCAGGCGCCGGGCGATGAACCGCGGGTCCTCCCCCGCCTCGATCATCCGGGCGAGGTAGTGCAGGGCGGCGTCGACGTCGGAGCCCCGGATCGACTTGATCAGCGCGCTCGCCACGTCGTAGTGCTGGTCGCCGTCCCGGTCGTACGCCACGGCGGCGCGGTCGACGGTCTCCTCCAGCGTCTCCAGCGTGATCTCCGGCTCGCGCTTGGCCAGCGCCGCCCCCGCCGCCGCCTCCAGCGCGGTCAGCACCCGCCGGGCGTCGCCCCCGGCGATCCTCAGCAGGTGCGCCTCGGCGTCCCCGGGCAGGGTGACCGCGCCGCCCAGGCCGCGCTCATCGGCCAGGGCCCGGCGCAGCAGGGCCCGCAGGTCCTCGTCGGTGAGCGGCTCCAGGGTCAGGAGCAGGGAGCGCGACAGCAGGGGGGAGTTGACCGAGAAGTGCGGGTTCTCGGTGGTGGCCGCGATCAGCGTCACCCAGCGGTTCTCCACGGCGGGCAGCAGGGAGTCCTGCTGGGCCTTGGAGAAGCGGTGGATCTCGTCGAGGAAGAGGACGGTCTCCTTGCCGAAGCCGCCGGCGGCACGGCGCGCGCCCTCGATGACCGCGCGGACCTCCTTGACGCCCGCGGTGATCGCGGAGAGTTCGACGAAGCGCTTGTCGGTGGCCTTGCTGACCACGTAGGCGAGTGTCGTCTTGCCGGTGCCGGGCGGCCCCCAGAGGAACACCGAGGAAGGACCGGCGGGGCCCCTGCCCGCCTCCCCGACCAGCCGGCGCAGCGGGGAGCCGGGCTTCAGCAGGTGCTGCTGCCCGACGACCTCGTCGAGCGTGCGCGGGCGCATCCGGACAGCGAGGGGGCTGCTGGACGGGTCCTTCTCCTGGCGTTCTTCGGCTGCTGCGGTAAAGAGGTCGGGCTCCACGTGTGAAGCCTATGCCACCCCGCCGACAGGCCCCCGGGAGGCCGGGGCCGCGGACGGCCGCGGCCCCCTTGCACCCGGTGGCCGCTCAGCTGGTCCAGAAGTCCCACCAGCGGGTCAGGATCAGCATGCCGATGATCCCGATCCACAGGACCGGCCACACCCAGTGGAACTCGGTCAGGGCGCCGCGCAGCCAGGAGGGCGCGGGCAGGATGCCGTGCTTGACGTTGTGCGTCGTGACGTAGCAGAACATCACGATCGTGGCGACCCAGGCCAGGCAGCACCAGAGGCAGAGCGAGTTGATGTTGTACAGCGACTGGTACTGGAGCCAGGTGACGAAGCCGACACCGAACAGGGTGCCGGCGTTGAGGCCGAGCCAGTACCAGCGGCGGAAGCGCGCCCCGGCCAGCAGGGCCATACCGATGCCGATGACCACCGAGTAGGTGGCGAGGCCGAGCATCGGGTTGGGGAAGCCGAAGGCGGACGCCTGCTCGCTCTTCATGATGTTGCCGCACGCGACCACCGGGTTCAGGCTGCAGCCCGGTGTGAAGGACGGGTCCTCCAGCAGCTTGAACTTGTCGATGGTGATCACCCAGGCGGCGAGCAGTCCCGCCGCTCCCGTGATCACCAGCAGCAGTGCGAGCGCACGGCTGCCGCCGTAGGTCCTCGCCCCGCCGTCTTCCGGGCCCTGATCCTGGTCGGAGGAGGGGTGGTCTACCGCTGCCATCGTCATATCGCCGTTCCATCACTGAGTAACCAGCCGGGCACGGTCATTGTGCCGCACGAGAGCTCCGGACATCTGTCCGATCGGGGTAAAGGTGTGCCCCGAAGGTCCCGGGGCCGGGCGGCCGCCGAGTGGTCCCGCGGGGGGGCGGCTCCCCGCGGGTGACCGGCGCCGTCGGGGCCGCCGCCGCCGCGCCGGCGGTCCGGTCCCGGACACGGCCAGGACCCCGGGGGAACCGGGGGCGTTCCCTACGGATCCGCCCGCCAGGATGAATGAGCAGGCCCGGAGTTGACGGTGGGGTGCGGGCAGGGGCCCGTACGCGCTGTGCCCGCCCGGTCGGGACCGGGCGGGCACAGCGGGCGGGGCGGGCGGTGTCAGGCCAGCGCGGCCCGGAGCACGGCGACGAGGTCGCCTACGGGGACCGGCCGCTGCTCCCCCGTCTCCATGTCCTTGAGCTGGACGGCGCCTTCGGCGAGGTCCCGCTCGCCGGCGACCACGGTGTAACGGGCTCCGGAGCGGTTGGCACTCTTCATCGCGCCCTTGAGGCCCCGTCCCCCGAAGGCGAAGTCGGTGGCGACACCGGCCTTGCGCAACTCGGTGACCAGACCGAAGAGCACCCGTCGGGCCTCCTCGCCGAGCGGTACCGCGTAGACACTGGTGGGGGCGGGGATGTCGAGCTCGATGCCCTCCGCCTCCAGGGCGAGCACCGTGCGGTCCACGCCGAGCGCCCAGCCGACGGAGGGCAGCGCGGGACCGCCGATCATCTCGGACAGCCCGTCGTAGCGTCCGCCGCCGCCGACCGCGGACTGCGAGCCGAGCCCGTCGTGGACGAACTCGAAGGTGGTGCGGGTGTAGTAGTCGAGGCCCCGGACCAGCTTCTCGTCGTCCTCGTAGGCCACACCGGCCGCCGTGAGCAGCGAGCGGACCTCCTCGTGGTACGCCTTGCAGGCGTCGCAGAGGTAGTCGCGCAGCATCGGGGCGCCGGTGAGCTGCTTCTGGACCTCGGGCCGCTTGTCGTCGAGCACCCGCAGCGGGTTGATCTCGATGCGGCGGCGGGTGTCCTCGTCGAGGTCGAGGTCGCGCAGGAAGCCCTGGAGCGCCTCGCGGTAGACCGGGCGGCACTCCTTGTCGCCCAGCGAGTTCAGCAGGATGCGGAACTGCGCGAGGCCGAGCGAACGGTAGGCCTGGTCGGCCAGGATGATCAGCTCGGCGTCCAGCACCGGGTCCTCGGCACCGATGGCCTCGGCGCCGACCTGCGAGAAGTGGCGGTAACGGCCCTTCTGCGGGCGCTCGTAGCGGTAGTACGAGCCGGAGTACCAGAGCTTGACCGGGAGGTTGCCGGCCTTGTGGAGGTTGGCCTCCAGCGCGGCACGCAGCACGGAGGCGGTGCCCTCGGGGCGCAGCGCGAGTTCGGAGCCGCCCTTGGTGGTGAGGGTGTACATCTCCTTGGTCACGATGTCGGTGGACTCCCCGACACCGCGGGCGAAGAGGTTCACGTCCTCGAAGCCGGGGGTCTCGATGTAGCCGTAGCCGGAGGTGCGCAGGGGCGCGGAGATGGCCTCGCGCACCGCCAGGAACTTCGCGGAGTCCGGCGGGGTCAGGTCGTACGTGCCCTTGGGGGCCTGGAAGGTGCTCACGGTTTTTTCTCTCGTCACATTCCTCGGCGGGGCGCGGCCAGTCCGTGCAGATACGGGTTGGAGGCGCGCTCGCGGCCGATGGTCGTCTGGGGGCCGTGGCCGGACAGCACCACGGTCGAGTCGTCGAGCGGCAGGCACACGCGGGCCAGCGACTCGAGCAGCTCGGCGTGGTCGCCGCCGGGCAGGTCGGTGCGTCCGACGGAGCCGGCGAAGAGCAGGTCGCCCGAGAAGAGGATCTGCGGGACGTCCGCGGCCCCGGGCGTCCTGAACGTCACCGACCCCTTGGTATGGCCGGGCGCGTGCGCGACGCCGAACTCCATGCCGGCCAGCTCCAGCACGGCTCCGTCGGCCAGCTCGTGGACGTCGTCGGGTTCGCCGACGGTCAGCTCGCCCATGAGCGGCATCCCGATGGACCGGCCCAGCGCCTTCTCCGGGTCGCTCATCATGTAGCGGTCCTCGGGGTGGATCCAGGCGGGGACGTCGTGGGCGCCGCAGACGGGGACGACCGAGGCGACGTGGTCGATGTGGCCGTGGGTGAGGACGACGGCGACGGGCTTGAGCCGATGCTTCCGGATCGCTTCCTCGACTCCGCGGGCGGCCTGGTGGCCGGGGTCGACGATCACGCACTCCTCGCCCGCGGCGGGGGCGACCAGGTAACAGTTGGTCCCCCAGGCCCCGGCGGGGAACCCGGCAATCAGCACGTTCGTCCTTAGTGTTCGTCCGACGAGGGAGGGCCGCGGAAAGGGGATGCGGCAGATCAGAGCCTACCGGCGCTCCTCATTCCACAGCTAACCCATATACCGTACGGGGCAACTCAGGCCCGATCACACGACGTACAAGGAGACCAACCGGTGGTCAGCAACGATCAGCGGCGGCGGCAGCTCGCCCGGGAGAAGTTCGAGCGGCAGCAGCAGCGCAGGGAGGAAGCGCGCCGGAAGTCCCGGCGGCTGACCGCGATCATCGCCTCCTCGGTGGCCGTGGTCGCGATCATCGGGGTGGGCGCGTACCTCACGGTCGACGGCGAGGACACGAAGAAGGACACCGCGGACGCGGCGGCGAGCGCGAGCCCGTCCCCGGCCCCGTCCGAGAGCAGTGTGCCGGAACCGGAGATGGCCATCGACAAGAAGGCCGCGTACACGATGTCGATGAAGACCAGCCAGGGCGACATCGCGATCGCGATGGACGCGGCGAAGACCCCGCACACCACGAACTCCTTCAAGCACCTCGCGGACAAGGGCTACTTCGACGACACGAAGTGCCACCGCCTGACCACGGAGGGCATCTACGTCCTCCAGTGCGGCGACCCGGAGGGCACGGGCATGGGCGGGCCGGGCTACACGATCCCGGACGAGAACCTGACCGCTCTGGGCAAGGCCGGTGACGACGGTTCGGTGACCTATCCGGCGGGTGTGGTCGCGATGGCGAACACCGGCCAGCCGGGCACCGGCGGCAGCCAGTTCTTCCTGGTCTACAAGGACACCAAGCTCCCGCCCAGCTACACGCCGTTCGGCACCATGGACGCCGCCGGCCTGAAGGTCGTGGAGAAGATCGCGAAGGCGGGTGCCGAGGGCGGTGCTCCCGACGGCGCGCCGAAGGAGGCGGTCACGGTCGAGAAGGCCACCGTCGAGAAGTCCTGACCCGGACTCCCGCCCGCCCCGCGGCGGTCCGCCGGGCGGGGCCGGCGGACCGTCCGGCGGGTACCGGATAATTTCAGCCGCGCTGAGTGCGGACAGGCGGGCGGGGCGTCGCCTAGATTGGCGTGGTGCAGGGCGGGCGCTGCCCGCCCCAGGAAACTGTGGACGATGCCAGGGGGGCGAACCCTCTCGCGGGCATCAGGTGGAGGAGGCGCTGTGAGCAGCGACCCGTGGGGCCGTGTCGACGAGACGGGCACCGTGTACGTGCGTACAGCCGACGGCGAGAAGGTCGTCGGATCGTGGCAGGCCGGTTCTCCCGAGGAGGCTCTGGCCTATTTCGAGCGCAAGTACGAGGGCTTGGTGGTCGAGATCGGCCTCCTCGAACGGCGGGTGAAGACCACCGACCTGTCGGCGAAGGACGCGGCGACGGCCATCGATCATCTGCGCGGGCAGATCGACGAGCACCATGCCGTCGGCGACCTCGCGGCGCTCGGCAAGCGGCTGGACGCGCTCGTCGCGTCGGTCGACTCGCGGCGCGAGGAGCGCAGGGCCCAGAAGGCGAAGCAGGCCGACGAGGCCCGCGAGGCCAAGGAGAAGCTGGTCGCCGAGGCCGAGGAGCTGGCGCAGAGCGAGCAGTGGCGTTCCGCGGGCGAGCGTCTGCGGGCGCTGGTGGACACGTGGAAGGGGCTGCCGCGTCTGGACCGCAAGTCGGACGACGAGCTGTGGCACCGCTTCTCACACGCGCGTTCCGCCTTCTCCAAGCGCCGCAAGGCGCACTTCGCGTCGCTGGACGCCCAGCGCGAGGAGGCCCGCAAGGCCAAGGAGAAGCTGGTCGCCGAGGCCGAGTCGCTGTCGGGGTCGACCGACTGGGGTGCGACGGCGGCGCGTTACCGCGACCTGATGACGGAGTGGAAGGCCGCGGGGCGTGCCCAGCGGGAGGCCGAGGACGATCTGTGGAACCGTTTCCGCGGCGCCCAGGACGTGTTCTTCGCGGCCCGCAGCGGTGTCTTCGCGGAGCGGGACGCCGAGCAGGGCGAGAACCTCAAGCTGAAGGAGGAGCTCGCCGCCGAGGCCGAGAAGCTGGTGCCGGTGACGGACCTGAAGGCGGCCCGGGCCGCGTTCCGTTCCCTCAACGAGCGCTGGGAGGCCGTCGGCCATGTGCCGCGTGACGCCCGGCCGAAGGTCGAGGGCCGGATGCAGGCGGTGGAGCGGGCGATCCAGGAGGCCGAGGAGACCGAGTGGCGCCGGACCAACCCGGAGGCGCGGGCCCGCGCGGCGGGTCTGACCGGCCAGCTCCAGGCCGCCGTGGACAAGCTGCGCGGGCAGATCGACACGGCCCGCGCGTCGGGTAACAACGCGCGCGCGGACAAGCTGTCCCGCGAGCTGGAGGGCCGTCAGGCCCTGCTGGACCAGGCGCTGAAGGGCCTGGAGGAGTTCGGCGGCTGAAACACCCGGGCCGCAGGCAGAGGAGGGCTCCCGCACACGGTGTGCGGGAGCCCTCCCGCGTCGTCCGCCACGTCCGGGGCCGGGTCCGGCCCCGATCCCGCCGGGCCGTCCCTCGGACCCCCGGTGTCAGGGCCGTCGGGCCGAGGTCACCCGGTAGACGTCGTAGACGCCCTCCACGCCCCGTACGGCCTTCAGGACGTGGCCCAGGTGCTTCGGGTCGCCCATCTCGAAGGTGAAGCGCGAGGTGGCCACCCGGTCGCGGGAGGTCTGGACGGCCGCCGAGAGGATGTTGACGTGCTGGTCGGACAGGACGCGGGTGACGTCGGAGAGCAGTCGCGAGCGGTCCAGCGCCTCGACCTGGATGGCGACCAGGAAGACCGAGGACTGGGTGGGCGCCCACGCGACGTCGAGGATCCGCTCGGGCTGCTGCGAGAGCGAGTCCACGTTGACGCAGTCCGCCCGGTGCACCGACACCCCGCTGCCCCGGGTGACGAAGCCGATGATCGGGTCGCCGGGGACCGGTGTGCAGCAGCGGGCCAGCTTGACCCAGACGTCCTCCACGCCCTTGACGACCACGCCCGGGTCCGCCTTGCTGCGGCGCTTGCCGCGGCCGTGCGAGGGCGGTGAGCTCTCCGCCAGGTCCTCGTTGGCCGCGTCCTCGCCGCCCAGTGCCTGGACCAGCTTCTGGACGACACCGGCCGCCGCGACATGGCCCTCGCCGATCGCCGCGTAGAGCGAGGAGATGTCGGGGTAGCGCATCTCGTGGGCGAGGGTGACCAGGGAGTCGCCGGTCAGGATCCGCTGGATCGGCAGGTTCTGCTTGCGCATGGCCCGCGCGATGGCGTCCTTGCCCTGCTCGATCGCCTCGTCGCGCCGTTCCTTGGAGAACCAGGCCCGGATCTTGTTGCGTGCCCGGGGCGACTTGACGAACTGGAGCCAGTCCCGGGAGGGGCCCGCGCCGGCGGCCTTGGAGGTGAAGACCTCCACCAGGTCGCCGTTGTCCAGGGTCGACTCCAGTGGTACGAGCCGTCCGTTGACCCGTGCCCCTATGGTCCGGTGGCCGACCTCGGTGTGGACGGCGTAGGCGAAGTCGACGGGTGTGGCGCCGGCGGGCAGCGCTATGACGTCGCCCTTGGGCGTGAAGACGAAGACCTCGTTGCGTGAGAGGTCGAAGCGCAGGGACTCCAGGAACTCGCTGGGGTCCTCGGTCTCCTTCTGCCAGTCCAGGAGCTGGCGCAGCCACGCCATGTCGTTGACGGTGTCCTGGCTCCGGCCTCCGCCGGTGTTCCTGGGCACGTCGGTTCGTACCTTGGACGCCCCGGCGACGGCCTCCTGCTTGTACTTCCAGTGGGCGGCGATGCCGTACTCGGCACGGCGGTGCATGTCGAACGTACGGATCTGGAGTTCGACGGGCTTGCCGCTGGGGCCGATCACCGTGGTGTGCAGCGACTGGTACATGTTGAACTTGGGCATCGCGATGTAGTCCTTGAACCGTCCCGGCACCGGGTTCCACCGGGCGTGGACGGTGCCGAGCGCCGCGTAGCAGTCGCGGACGGTGTCGACGAGGACGCGGATGCCCACCAGGTCGTAGATCTCGGCGAAGTCCCTGCCCCGCACGATCATCTTCTGGTAGACGCTGTAGTAGTGCTTGGGCCGGCCGGTGACGGTCGCCTTGATCCGGGCGGCGCGCAGGTCGGCCTGCACCTCGTCGGTCACCACGGCGAGGTACTCGTCGCGCTTGGGGGCGCGTTCGGCGACGAGGCGGACGATCTCGTCGTACATCTTGGGGTAGAGGATCGCGAAGGCGAGGTCCTCCAGTTCCCACTTGATGGTGTTCATGCCCAGGCGGTGGGCGAGGGGCGCGTAGATCTCAAGGGTCTCGCGGGCCTTCTTCTCCTGCTTCTCCCGCTTGAGGTAGCGCATGGTGCGCATGTTGTGCAGCCGGTCGGCCAGCTTGATGACCAGGACCCGGGGGTCCTTGGCCATGGCGACGACCATCTTGCGGACGGTCTCGGCCTGCGCGGCCTCGCCGAACTTCACCTTGTCCAGCTTGGTGACCCCGTCGACCAGCAGGGCGACCTGGTCGCCGAAGTCCTTGCGCAGGGTGTCCAGGCCGTACTCGGTGTCCTCGACCGTGTCGTGGAGCAGTCCGGCCATCAGCGTCGCCGGGTCCATGCCGAGCTCGGCGAGGATCGTGGTGACGGCGAGCGGGTGCGTGATGTAGGGGTCGCCGCTCTTGCGCTTCTGGCCGCGGTGCCAGCGCTCGGCGACCTGGTACGCCTTCTCGATCTGGCGCAGCGTGGCGCTCTCGATCTTGGGGTCGTTGCCGCGCACGGTCCGCAGGAGCGGTTCCAGGACCGGGTTGTACGGGCTGGAGCGCTGCACGCCGAGCCGGGCGAGGCGGGCCCGCACCCGGCTGGAGGAGCCGCCGGAGCGCACGGGCGGCGCGGGGGCCGGGGGCGGCGGCTTGGGCGCGGCCGGCCGGGGGGCGGCCGGTACCGGCGGCTGGGCGGCGCCGGGGGCGGCCGGGGGCACCGCGGGGTCGGGGGCGGGGGGCTTGGGGCCCCGCGCCGGGTCCACCCGTGCCGCGGTCCCGGGGGCGGGCTCCGCCCGGTCGTCCGCGGGCCGGGCCGGGCCGGACCCGGCCGCCGGGGCGGGCCGCGCCTCCTCGGAGGGCGTGGCGGATTCCGCCGCGGGCTTGTCGGGCTGCGCGGCGGCGACTGGACGGACCTCGTCTGGCAAGAGCGCTCCTCGTGCGGATCCGGGCTACCCGGAAAGCCCATGGTATCGACCGCCCGGCGGGGCCTCGCCCGGGGACGTACGGCCCGTGCCCGCCGGTGCCTGCGGCGGGTCCCCGCCGCGGGGCTCCTCCGGCGGCGAAGGGCACCGATGGCTCGCACAACGCCCGACGGGCACCCGGTGTTCCCCGGGTGCCCGTCGGCTCGGCTCGACAGCCTGGACCGCGTACGTCGTGCGCGGTGCGGTCAGACGGTGATCAGCGCCTCCAGCGGGGCGTCCCGCAGAACGGTCTCCAGCCGGGCGCGGCCGGGGAGGAAGCCGAGCTCCATCAGGACCGCGACCCCGGCGACCTGGGCCCCGGCCCGCCGGATCAGCTCCAGCGACGCCCCGGCGGTGCCGCCGGTGGCCAGGACGTCGTCGATGACCATGACCCGGTCGTCGGCGGACAGGTCCTCGGCGTGGATCTCGATCTCGGCGGTGCCGTACTCCAGCTCGTACGCCTGGCCGAGGGTGGCTCCGGGCAGCTTGCCGGCCTTGCGGACGGGCACGAACCCTATGCCCGCCCGGACCGCGACCGGTGCGGCCAGGATGAAACCGCGGGCCTCGAGGCCGGCGATCTTGGTCGCTCCGTGCTCCACGCACAGCTCCGCGAAGAAGTCGGTCAGCGCGGTGAAGGCGGCCGGGTCCGCGAGCAGCGGGGTGATGTCCTTGAACACCACGCCCGGCTTCGGATAGTCCGGTACGTCACGGATCCGGCTGAGCAGCAGTTCGCGGACCGACGCGGCGGCCATGGCGGTCATCGGCGGTTCCCCGGGGTCCGGCCGTTGCCCCTGGGCTGACGGCGCTGGCCGACGACCGCGGCCTCGGGTGCGTCCGGGGCGCCGTCGAAGGACGGCTCCTGCCCCGCCTCCTCGCTCTCGCCCTTGGCCGCGGCCGCGGCGCGCTTGGCGAGGATCCGCTTCTTCAGCGCCTTGATCTGCGGGTCGCGTTCCTTCAGGTCGGCGACCAGCGGGGTGGCGATGAAGATCGAGGAGTAGGCGCCGGCGGCGAGACCGACGAAGAGCGACAGCGAGATGTCGTTCAGCATGCCGGCGCCGAGGACGCCGCCGCCGATGAAGAGCAGGCCGGCGACCGGCAGCAGCGCCACCACGGTGGTGTTGATGGAACGCACCAGGGTGCTGTTGATGGAGCGGTTGGCGATCTCGCTGTACGTCCAGCGGGTCTGCTTGGTGATGTCCTTGGTGCCCTCCTTCAGGCTGTCGAAGACGACGACCGTGTCGTAGAGGGAGTAACCGAGGATGGTCAGCAGACCGATCACGGTGCCCGGGGTGACCTCGAAGCCGACCAGGGCGTAGACACCGACCGTGATGGTGATGTCGTGGATCAGCGCGATGAGCGCGGCGACGGCCATGCGCCACTCGAAGGCGATGGCGAGGTAGACGACCACCAGGATCATGAAGATGCCGAGGCCGGTCCAGGCCTTGTTGGCGATCTGCGCGCCCCAGCTGGGTCCGACGAGGTCCGCGTTGATCTGCTCCTCGGGGATGCCGAGGTCCTCGGAGAGCTGGGTCTTGATCTGGTCGGCCTTGGCGGTGTCGACCTCGGTGATCTGGATCCGGAGTCCGCCGTTGCCGAGCTCCTGGACGATCGCCTCGTGGCCCGATGCCTCCACCGCGTCCTCGTGGGCCTGGGAGACCGAGACCTTGGCCTTGGTGTCGGTCGTGAAGACGGCACCGCCCTTGAACTCGATGCCCATGTTCAGGCCGCTGACCGCCAGGCCGAGGATGGCCGTGATGGTGATCAGGATCGAGACGCCGTACCAGATCTTGCGCTTGCCGATGAAGTCGTAGCCGACCTCGCCTCGGTAGAGCCGGGCGCCGAGATTGCCGAGTCGCGACATCTCACGCCTCCTTCGGGTGGTCGGTGGGGGCGGAGACACGGCGTGAACGGCGCAGCGGCGGCTTCGCTCCGAGGCGCTTGGGGTCCAGACCGGACCACGGGTGGCCGCTGGAGAAGAACTTGGTGCGCGCCATGAGCGTCAGCAGGGGCTTGGTGAAGAGGAACACCACGACGACGTCGAGCAGGGTGGTGAGGCCGAGGGTGAAGGCGAAGCCCTGCACCTTGCCGACCGTGACCAGGAAGAGCACCGCGGCGGCGAGGAACGACACGAAGTCGGACACCAGGATGGTGCGCCGGGCACGCGGCCAGCCGCGCTCGACGGCGGGGCGCAGCGTGCGGCCCTCGCGGATCTCGTCCCGGACCCGTTCGAAGTAGACGATGAACGAGTCCGCCGTGATACCGATCGCCACGATGGCGCCGCAGACGGCGGGGAGGTTCAGCGCGAAGCCGATGGCCGGGCCGAGCAGCGCCATGATCGTGTAGCTGAGGATGCCGGAGGCCAGGAGGCTCAGGAGCGCGATGAGCGCCAGGCCGCGGTAGTAGGCGACCAGGTAGATCACCACGAGGGCCAGGCCGATCGCACCGGCGATCAGACCGGCTTCCAGCTGCTCGCCGCCCAGGGCGGCGGTGACGGTGGTGACCGTGTCCTCGCTGAAGGACAGCGGGAGCGCGCCGTAGGACAGCACGTTGGCCAGGTCCTCGGCGGACTGCTGGGTGAAGCTGCCGGAGATCTCGGCGCTGCCGCTCAGGGTCTCGTTGACCTGGGGCGCGGAGACGACCTCGCCGTCGAGGGAGATCGCGAACTGGTTCTGCGGCGACTGCTGGGCGGAGAGCTTCTTGGTGATCGTCTGGAACTTCTTGGAGCCCTTGTCGGTGAACTCCATCGAGACGAGCCAGATGCCCCGCTGCTGGTCGAACTGCCCCTTGGCGTCGTCGACGTCCGTACCGGAGACCTCGGCGGGGCCGAGGAGGTACTTGGCGTCACCCTCGGAGCTGCACGCGACGGTGGGGTCCTCGGGCTTGACGCCGTCGCCGGCCGCGACCCGGGCCTTCTCGTCGGTGCAGTCCAGCTCGGTGAACTTCTTCTCCAGCGCGGCGGTCGCGGCGTCGGGCGTCTGGGACGCCGCGGGGGTCGCGGCGGCGTCGCCGGAGGCGTCACCGGCGGCCGGGGTGGGCGAGCCGTCCTGCTTCAGGCCGCCGGTCACGGCACGGCCCTGCGTGGTGGCGGACGAGGAGGGCGTGGCCTCGGAGCCGGAGGCGGTCTCCTTGTCGCCGGGCTCCGCCGACGGGGCCGGGGAGCCGGACGCGGAAGGGCTGGCGGTCCCGGTGGGCGTCGGTTCCCCGCCGGTCACGGAGAGCACCGGCCGGAAGTAGAGCTGCGCGGTGGTGCCGACCTGCTCGCGGGCCTGCGCGGAGTTCGTCCCCTTGGGGATGTTGACGATGATGTTCGAGGCGCCCTGGGTCTGCACCTCGGCCTCGGACACGCCCAGACCGTTGACGCGGCGCTCGATGATCTCGACAGCCGTGTTCATGTTGGTCTCGTTGATCGCCTCAGGCTTGCCGGGCTGGCTCTTCGCCTTGAGTGTGATCGACGTACCGCCTGCCAGGTCGATACCAAGCCGAGGCGTGGTGTGGCCGGACAAGAACATCCCGCCGGTGAGCGCGACCATGGCGATCAGGATCAGGGCCAGGGCGCGCCCCGGCCTGCTCTGACCGCCGGCGCGCCCTTTGCCCTTCTTCGGAACTGCCACCTTCTCGTTTCTCCCTGTCCAACCGCTCCGCGCCGGGTACGGGCCCGAGCGGCCATGAAGTGGTGTGGGGACCCCGCCCCGCAGAAGACCGCACTGCCCCAGGGACGCCGGACACCCGCGGGTGTCCGGCGTCCCTGGATCGTCGAACTACTTGGAGCCGTCCTCGTCGCCCTTGGCGTCCTTCGGCGCGGCGTCGCTCTCGGTCTTCTTGCCGAGGTCGATCTTCGCGTCGCCGGAGTCGTCCGGGCCGTCGGTGAGGGAGGAGGCGTCGTCGGGGACGACCGCGCCCTCGACGCTCAGGTCCTCGTCGCCGTGGACGATGCGGTTGTACTCCGCGTCCTCGAGGACGGCGCCGATGGCGTTCTTGGCGTAGACGGCGTGGACGCCGGGCGCGACCTCCAGCAGCACCGTGTCCTGCTGGATCTCCTTGACGGTGGCGTACATGCCTCCGATCGTGCGGACGCCGGTGCCGGGCTGCATCTCGTCGCGCATCTGCACAGCCGCCTGCTGCTTCTTCTTGGCGGACCGGGTCATCAGGAACATGGCCCCGATGAGCACGATGAAGGGGAGGAGGGTCACGATACTCACGGGACGGTACTTCCTTCGCACGACCGCGCTGGCACGGCCTTGACTACGGGGGTGGGTACACCAGCCCGGTACGGGCGGCATCGGCGGAGTCTAAGCGAGTCCGCATCATTGGAACAACGCCCAGCATGACACCCTGGTTCCCCTCCGGGAAAACCTGTGACACATCACGCCCCGAACAGGCCCTGTTGTCCCATTGCGCCGCCCTGCGGGGCCGTGAGACCCAGATGTGCCCAGGCGGCGGGGGTGGCGACCCGGCCGCGCGGTGTCCTGGCCAGCAGTCCCTCCCGTACGAGGAAGGGCTCGGCGACCTCCTCGACCGTCTCCCGCTCCTCCCCCACCGCCACCGCGAGCGTGGACAGGCCGACGGGCCCGCCGCCGAAGAGTTTCAGCAGGGCTTGGAGCACCGCGCGGTCCAGCCGGTCCAGGCCGCGTTCGTCGACCTCGTACACCCGCAGGGCGGCCGCCGCGATGTCCCGGTCGATCCGGCCCTCGGCCTTGACCTGGGCGTAGTCGCGGACGCGGCGCAGCAGCCGGTTGGCGATGCGGGGGGTGCCGCGGGAGCGCCCGGCGATCTCGGCGGCCCCCTGGGGGTCTATGGCCACGTCGAGCAGGCCGGCGGAGCGGTGGATGACGCGTTCGAGTTCGGCGGGGGCGTAGAACTCCATGTGCGCGGTGAAGCCGAAGCGGTCGCGGAGCGGGGGCGGCAGCAGTCCGGCCCTGGTGGTGGCGCCGACGAGGGTGAACGGCGGGAGTTCCAGGGGGATGGCGGTGGCGCCGGGGCCCTTTCCGACGATGACGTCGACGCGGAAGTCCTCCATCGCCATGTAGAGCATCTCCTCGGCGGGCCGTGACATGCGGTGGATCTCGTCGAGGAAGAGGACCTCGCCCTCCTGGAGCGAGGAGAGGATCGCGGCGAGGTCGCCGGCGTGCTGGATGGCGGGGCCGGAGGTGATGCGGATCGGTGCGTTCATCTCGGCGGCGATGATCATGGACAGGGTGGTCTTGCCGAGCCCGGGGGCGCCGGAGAGCAGGACGTGGTCGGCGGTGGCACCGCGGGCCCTGGCGGCCTTGAGGACCAGGTCGAGCTGTTCGCGGACCTTCTCCTGGCCGACGAACTCGTCGAGGTCCTTGGGGCGCAGGGCGGCTTCGACGGCGGTGTCCTCGCCGTCGGCCCCGGCGTCAACCAGCCGGTCCTGGAGCCGCTCGTCCGTCAGGTCGCCGGTGTCGGGCCCGGTCTCGTCCCAGTTCATCGTGTGTCCCGCCTCGGGTGTTTCGGTGTCGGCCGTGCGGTGTCCCGGCCGGCGGACGCGGCCCGGCCGCTGGGCGCGGCCGGGGTGCGCGGTCCGGGGACGGTCGGGGTGTGCGGTCGGGTGTGCGGTTCGAAGGTGCGTGGGGTTCAGGGATGCGTGGGGTTCGAAGGTGCGTGCGGCCGGGTGCGCGGTTCGGGGTCAGCGCGCCCGGTTGAGGGTCTGGAGCGCGGCCCGCAGCAGCTGCGGCACGGGCGGGGCCGCGCCCTCGGCGACGGCCGCCTCGGCCTGCGGCGTCACCGCCGTCACCGCTTCGTCGGCCTCGCGGGTGGCGTATCCGAGGCCGATCAGGGCGGCCTGGAGCTGGTCGCGCCAGGAGGAGGGGGCGCCGGTGCCGGTCCCCTGCTGCCCGATGCGCGCGCCGACCGGTTCACCCAGCCGGTCCTTCAGCTCCAGAAGGAGCTTCTGGGCGCCCTTCTTGCCGATGCCGGACACGGCGGTGAGCGCCTTCTCGTCCCCGGTGGCGACGGCGACGCGCAGGGCGTCGGGGCTGTGGGTGGCGAGCATCGCCTGGGCGAGCCTCGGTCCGACGCCGCTGGCGGTCTGGAGCAGCTCGAAGACCTGCCGCTCGTCGTCGTCGGCGAAGCCGTAGAGGGTGAGGGAGTCCTCGCGTACGACGAGGGAGGCGGCGAGCCTGGCCTCCTGCCCGATCCGCAGGCCGGCGAGGGTGGCCGGGGTGCACTGGAGGGCCATGCCGATGCCGCCGACCTCGATCACGGCGGTGGTCGGGGCGAGGGCGGCAACCGGGCCCGAGACGAAGGCGATCATGCGGGGCGGCCTTTCAGCGTGCGGTGGGCGGCGACGGCCTGCTGCAGGCGGTTCTGCGCGGGCGCGCGCCAGATGTGGCAGATGGCGAGGGCGAGCGCGTCGGCGGCGTCGGCCGGTTTCGGCGGTGCGTCGAGTCGGAGCAGCCGCGTCACCATGGCCCCGACCTGGGCTTTGTCGGCGCGGCCGGACCCGGTGACGGCGGCCTTGACCTCGCTGGGGGTGTGCAGGGCGACGGGGATGTCCCGGCGGGCCGCGCAGAGCATGGCGACCGCGCTGGCCTGGGCGGTGCCCATGACCGTGCGGACGTTGTGCTGGCTGAAGACGCGCTCCACCGCGACGCAGTCCGGGCGGTGTTCGTCGAGCCACTGCTCGATGCCCCGCTCGACGGCGACCAGCCGGTGGGCGAGCCCCATGTCGGGCGGGGTGCGCACCACGCCGACGCCCGCCATCGTCAGCGGCCGGCCCGCGACGCCTTCGACGACGCCCACACCGCACCGGGTCAGCCCCGGGTCCACGCCGAGTACCCGCATGGAGCCCCCTCGTCCTCACTGCCCGTACGCTCGGTCAACTGTTCCAGCAGGCTATCGGCTCGCACCGACAACGGGACGGGCCGGCGGGGTGTGTCCCCGCCGGCCCGCCGTTCCGCCGTGCCCGCGCCTCTCAGGCGTCGACCTTCTCCATGACCTCGTCGGAGACGTCGAAGTTGGCGAAGACGTTCTGCACGTCGTCGCTGTCCTCCAGCGCGTCGATCAGCTTGAAGATCTTGCGCGCGCCCTCCTCGTCCAGTTCGACCTGCATGGTCGGGACGAAGTTGGCCTCGGCCGAGTCGTAGTCGATGCCGGCGTCCTGGAGCGCGGTGCGGACCGCGACCATGTCGGTGGCCTCGCTGAGCACCTCGAAGGTGTCACCGAGGTCGTTGACCTCCTCGGCGCCCGCGTCGAGGACGGCGCCGAGGACGTCGTCCTCGGTCAGCTCGCCCTTGGGGACGATGACGACGCCCTTGCGGTTGAACAGGTACGAGACCGAGCCCGGGTCGGCCATGGAGCCGCCGTTGCGGGTCATGGCGACACGGACGTCGGAGGCGGCCCGGTTGCGGTTGTCGGTGAGGCACTCGATGAGCACCGCGACACCGTTCGGTCCGTAGCCCTCGTACATGATCGTCTCGTAGTCGGCACCGCCGGCCTCCAGGCCGGCGCCGCGCTTGACGGCGGAGTCGATGTTCTTGTTCGGGACCGAGCTCTTCTTGGCCTTCTGGATGGCGTCGAAAAGGGTCGGGTTACCGGACACGTCGGCGCCGCCCGTGCGGGCCGCGACCTCGATGTTCTTGATCATCTTCGCGAAGAGCTTGCCGCGCTTGGCGTCGATCACGGCCTTCTTGTGCTTCGTCGTAGCCCATTTAGAGTGGCCGGACATCTGCCTTCTCCTTCGCGTCACCAAAATCGATCCGAACCCGAGAGATCCTACCGGGATCGGATCAGCCCACGGCGCGCACCATGTCGACGAAGAGCCCGTGCATCCGGTGGTCCCCCGTGAGCTCGGGGTGGAACGACGTCGCCAGGGCGTTCGCCTGCCGTACGGCGACGGCATGCCCTCCGTACACCGCCAGGACATCGGCGCCGGCGCCCACGGACTCCACCCAGGGGGCCCGGATGAAGACGCCTTCGACCGGCCCGCCGGGCACCCCGGCGACGTCGACGGCCGCCTCGAAGGACTCGTTCTGCCGCCCGAAGGCGTTGCGGCGCACGGTCATGTCGATGCCGCCGACGGTCTCCTGGCCCGCCCGCGGGTCCAGGATCCGGCCGGCGAGCAGGATCATCCCGGCGCAGGTGCCGTAGACCGGCATCCCGGCGGCGACCCGCTCACGCAGCGGGTCCATCATCCCGAAGAGGACGGCCAGCCGGGACATCGTGGTGGACTCGCCGCCGGGCAGCACCAGGCCGTCGGCCTCGGCGAGTTCCTCGGGCCGCCGGACCGGCCTGGCCGCGGCGCCGGCCGCGGTCAGGGCGGTCAGGTGCTCCCGTACGTCGCCCTGGAGCGCCAGGACTCCGACGACCGGGGTGTCGTTCACCGGGTGCCTACCAGCCGCGGTTGGCGTAGCGCTCGGTCTCGGGCAGGGTGTCGCAGTCGATGCCGACCATGGCCTCGCCGAGGTTGCGGGAGGCGTCCGCGACGACCTTCGGGTCGTCGTAGAAGGTGGTGGCCTTGACGATGGCCGCGGCGCGCCTGGCGGGGTCGCCGGACTTGAAGATGCCCGACCCCACGAAGACGCCCTCCGCGCCGAGCTGGCGCATCAGGGCCGCGTCGGCGGGGGTGGCGACGCCGCCGGCCGAGAAGAGGACGACGGGCAGCCTGCCGAGCCCGGCGACCTCCTTGACCAGCTCGTAGGGGGCGCGGAGGTCCTTGGCGGCGGCGTACAGCTCGTTGTCGTCGAAGCCGCGCAGACGGGCGATCTCGTTCTTGATCTGGCGCAGGTGGCGGACCGCCTCGACGACGTTGCCGGTGCCGGCCTCGCCCTTGGAGCGGATCATCGCGGCGCCTTCGGCGATACGGCGGAGGGCCTCGCCGAGGTTGGTGGCGCCGCAGACGAAGGGGGTGGTGAAGGCGAACTTGTCGCTGTGGTTGACCTCGTCGGCCGGGGTGAGGACCTCGGACTCGTCGATGTAGTCGACACCGAGCGACTGGAGGACCTGGGCCTCGACGAAGTGGCCGATACGGGACTTGGCCATGACGGGGATGGAGACGGCCCCGATGATCTCCTCGATCATGCCGGGGTCGGACATCCGGGCGACCCCACCGTCCTTGCGGATGTCGGCGGGCACCCGCTCCAGGGCCATGACGGCCACGGCGCCCGCGTCCTCGGCGATCTTCGCCTGCTCGGCGTCGACGACGTCCATGATCACGCCGCCCTTGAGCTGCTCGGCCATGCCGCGCTTCACCCGGGCGGTGCCGGTGGCGGGGGCGTCGGTGGACTGCGGGGTGCTGGGAAGCGTGGACACGGGACCTCACTGGGGTGGCGGGACACGGGATGCCGCGGTCGCGGGCCTGGGGCCGCGGACCGCCGCAGAGCTGAGGAAACTCCTTGCGAGCAGTCCACAGCAAGGGCCAATGGACAGCCGGTGGATCGTTTTCCTGCCGCCGCCGGGGCCGCTTCCGGACGCCCGGCCGCGGAACGCACCGCTCCGGGGCGCCGCCCCGTGCCGCCCCGGCACACACCGCTCCGGAGAGCCCGCCCCGGAACGCACCGCTCCGGGAGCCCGGCCCCGGGGCCCCGCCCCGGGAGCCCTAGCGCCGAAGGCCCGTCAGCTGCCCGGCCGGTCCGCCAGCGCCACCGGCGGCTCGTCGTCCATCTCGACGGCCGGCGGGAACGGCGCGTGCCCGGCGAGCCGGAACAGCCGGACCGTACGGTGGGAGCGCAGGGCCCGGGCGGCGCGCACCGCGTCGTTGTGGAACCGCCGTGCCATCGGTACGCGGCGTACGGCGGCGGCGAGTTCGGCCGCGGCCTCGTCCCCGCCGGGGAAGTCCTTGACCGCCTCGACCTGCCCCGGTTCGCCGAACACGGCCCGCAGCGCGCTGCTCAGCTCGCTCTCGGCGACCTCGCGCCGCTCCTCCTCGGCCTGCCGGGCCGCGTGCGCCGCCTCGTAGAGGACGATCGAGGCCGCGGGGTCCAGGACGCCGGAGGTGGCGATCTCCTGGGTGACCGAGGCACGGCGCAGCAACTGCGCGTCCAGGGCGGCGCGGGCCGCGTCGATGCGGGTGTGGAGCCGGTCGAGCCGGCCGGCGGTCCAGCTGAGGTACAGGCCGATCGCGACGAGCGCGACGACGATCCAGATGAGGGTTTCGATCACGGGCGGCAAGGCTACCGTCGGGGGCCCGCGCCCCGGACCGCCGGGCCGCACGGGACCCTGGCCGCCGGACCGCGCGGGACCACGGGTCCGCCGGGCCCCTGACCGCACGGGACCACGGGTCCGCCGGCCGCCGCCCGGCGGACCGCTCCCGGGCCGGGCTCCGGACTCAGTCCCTGGCCAGGCCGAACCGGCCGCGCAGCCCCGGGCGTTCGTCGGTGTCCACCGCCGCGGCCCCGTCGGTCACCGTCTCGTACACCGCGAGGATGTCCGCGCCGACCGTCGTCCAGTCGAACCGGCGGACGTGCGCGCTGCCCCGCTCCCGCAGCCCGTCCCTGCGCGCCGGGTCGTCCAGGAGCCGGATCGCCGCCGCGGCCAGTGCGTCGGCGTCCTCGTTGGCGAAGAGGTCCCCCGCCGTGCCGTGGTCCAGGACCTGGGCGAAGGCGTCGAGGTCGCTGGCGAGCACGGGGGCGCCCGCCGACAGGGCCTCGACCAGGATGATGCCGAAGCTCTCGCCGCCGGTGTTGGGGGCGACGTACACGTCGACGCTGCGCAGCAGCCGGGCCTTGTCCTCGTCGCTGACCATGCCGAGGAACTCGACGCGCTCACGCATCGGTGCGGGCAGCGTGGCGACCGCCTCCTCCTCGTCACCGCGGCCGGCCACCAGCAGCCGGGCGTCCGGGCGTGCGGTGAGGATCGCGGGGAGCGCCCTCATCAGGACGGGCAGCCCCTTGCGGGGTTCGTCGATGCGTCCGATGAAGCCGAGGGTGGAGCCCTGCCACTCGGCCTTGGGCTCGGCCCGGGCGAAGAAGTCCACGTCGACGCCGTTGGGGATGACCACGGCGTCGCCGCCCAGGTGTTCGACCAGGGTGCGGCGGGCGTACTCGCTGACCGCGATCCGGGCGCTGATCTTCTCCAGCGCCGGCTGGAGGATCGGGTACGCGGCGATCATCGCCCGGGAGCGCGGGTTGGAGGTGTGGAAGGTGGCGACGATGGGGCCCTGCGCCGCCCAGCAGGTGAGCAGTCCCAGGGACGGCGAGGTCGGCTCGTGGATGTGGACGACGTCGAAGGTGCCGTCGTGCAGCCAGCGCCGCACCCGGGCGGCGGACAGGAAGCCGAAGTTCAGCCGGGCGACCGAGCCGTTGTACCGGACGGGGACGGCGCGGCCCGCGGACACGACGTACGGCGGCAGCGGGGTCTCGTCGTCGGCCGGCGCCAGCACCGACACCTCGTGTCCGAGCCGGATCAGGTGTTCGGCCAGGTCCCGGATGTGGAACTGCACTCCGCCGGGTACGTCCCAGGAGTACGGGCAGACGATGCCGATCTTCACGGCGCTTCCCCTCGCGGTTCCGGACCGGCGCCCCGCGGCCCGGCGTGCGGCGCCCCGCCGGGGCGCGGTTCCAGGTCGGCGAGCCAGAGCCGTTGCAGCATGTGCCAGTCCTCCGGGTGCTCGGCGATCCCGGTGGCGAAGGCGTCGGCCAGCGCCTGTGTCATGGAGGACGTCTTCTCGGCCCGGGTGCCCGTCTCCGGTACGGGGACCGGCGGGTGGACCCGGGCTCCCATGACGGGTGTCCCGTCGTACCAGAGGGTGACGGGCAGCAGCAGCGCGCCGGTCTGCTGGGCGAGCAGGGCCGGCCCGGCGGGCATCCGCGCGGTGTCGCCGAAGAAGTCCACCTCGACGCCGGAGGCCGACAGGTCCCGGTCGGCGACCAGGCAGACCAGCCCGCCCGAGCGCAGCCGCCGGGCGAGCGTGCCGAGGGCCGTTCCCCCGTTGTGCGGGAGGACCTCCATGCCGAGTCCCTGCCGGTAGGCCACGAACCGGTCGTACAGGCTCTCCGGCTTCAGCCGTTCGGCGACCGTGGTGAAGGGCACCTTCAGGCCGGTGGTGACCCAGGCTCCCGCCAGGTCCCAGTTCCCCAGGTGCGGCAGCGCCAGGATGACGCCCTTGCCGGCGTCGAGCCCCCCGGTGAGCCGGTGGGCGTCCTGGACGTCGATCGACTCCCTGATCCGTCGCGGGTCCCAGGTGGGCAGCCGGAACGATTCCATCCAGTAGCGCATGTACGAGCGCATGCCGGCCTTCGACAGCTCGGCGAGCCGGGCGGCGTCCGCGTCCGGCACCACCCGCGCCAGGTTGGACTCCAGTCGCAGCACGGCGGTGCCGCGCCGCTTCCACACCTGGTCGGCCAGGGTCCTGAAGAGGGCGCGGGCGGCCGGCTCGGGGAGCGTCTTGACGGCGCTCCAGCCCAGTCCGTAGAGCCCGTCGGTCAGCCTGTCCCGGACCCCGGGGCCGTCGCCGCTCACCGCTCGGCCCCGCTCCCCTGCTCCGCGCCGCCGGCGGCGGCCGCCGCGGCGTCGGCCTCGGCCGATTCCCGGCGTACGGTCACCACCCGCTGGACCAGCGTGACCAGGCTGCCCACGGCCACGATCCACAGGGCGACGGGCAGCAGGACCTGGATGCCCGGCACCCCGAAGGCGTGCAGCCCGGCGAGGCCGGCGGCGACCAGCGAGATGACCAGCCGCTCGGCGCGCTCCACCAGCCCGTTCACCGCGACGGGCAGCCCGATCGACTCGCCGCGCGCCTTGGTGTACGAGACGACCTGGCCGCTGGCCAGGCAGAAGATCGACACCGCGCACATCACGTCGTTGTCACCGCCGCCCGCGTACCAGAGCGCGAAGCCGCCGAAGATCGCCCCGTCGGCGACGCGGTCCAGCGTGGAGTCCAGGAACGCGCCCCACCGGCTGGAGATCCCGGCCTGCCGGGCCATGTTCCCGTCGACCAGGTCGGAGAAGACGAAGACCGTGATGACGATCGTGCCCCAGAAGAACTCCCCCATCGGGAAGAAGACCAGCGCACCTGCCATCACCCCGGCCGTGCCGACGAGGGTGACCGCGTCGGGACTGACCCCGAGCCGGAGCAGCAGAGCGGCGAACGGTGTGAGGACACGCGTAAAGAATGCACGCGCGTACTTGTTCAGCATGGCCTTCCCGAGGTTCGGCGGGCCGTGCGGCCCCTGCGGCCACCGGCTGGCCCATCGTAGTCACGAGCGGACCCTCCCCACGGCCGGGCACCCCGCCCCGGCGGGCGCCCGGCCCGGGGCCGGGCGCCGCTCCTGAGATGTGGACGCCGTCCGGCGGGGGTGGAAAGCTCGGAGAAGAGTGTCCGGCGGCCGGGCCGCGCCTCTTCTGCCGCGCCTCCCGCCGTCCGGCTCTCGACGAGTGGGCGCCGCCGGGGCCGCCCGGGCGGATCTTGTGCCGGTGCCCCGCTCGCCCGCCCGGCGGGCGGGCGCCACCGACCGGGAGGCACGCGTCATGGACGACAGGACACAGCCGCGCACCGGGGCCGGCGAAGGGGTCGCGGCGGCGGTACCGCCGCCCGCCCGGATACGGAACGTGGTGCTGGTCGGCCACAGCGGGTCCGGCAAGACCGCGCTGGTGGAGGCGCTGGCGCGGACGGCGGGCGCCCGGCCGGGCCGGACCGGGGGCCACGGGGCGACGGGCCGCACCGGCACCGCTCCGTACAGCTCTCCGTCGTCCCCGTCGACCGGGGCGGATGCCGGGTCAACCTGCTGGACACCCCGGGGTACGCGGACTTCCTCGGGGAGGTCAGGGCGGGGCTGCGCGCGGCGGACGCGGCTCTGTTCGTCCTCTCCGCGGCCCAGGAGGCGGACGCCGTGGCCGGTGCCTCCCGGGGGCTCTGGCAGGAGTGCGCCGCCGCCGGCATGCCGCCGGGGGCCTGGTCCGGGTGTCCGGGCTGGACGGTGCCGGAACCGGGGACACGCTCTCCCCGCCCGGCGATCCGCTGATGATCCGGCCGTGGACGGCCCCCGAGCCCCTGCTGCCGCTCGCGGTACGCGCCCACGGCAGGGCCGACGGGGGGAAGCTCTCCCAGGGCCTGGCGCGGATGGCCGCCGAGGACACCGGTATGCGTCTGGAGCGGGACCCGGAGACCGGGCAGACCGTCCTGTGGTGCATGGGCGAGGCCCACGCGGGTCTCGCCCTGGAGCGGCTGCGCGAGAGGTACGGCGTCCGGGCCGACGCGGTCCCCCGTCTCGTCCCGCTGCGTGAGACGTTCGCCTCGCGCGCCCGGGGCCGGGGGCGGCAGGTCAGGCAGTCCGGCGGTCACGGCCGGTACGCCGTGTGCGAGATCCAGGTGGAGCCGCTCCCCTGCGGCTCGGGCGTCGAGTTCGCGGACCGGGTGACCGGGGGCGCGGTGCCCCGGCCGTTCGTCGCCTCCGTGGAGAAGGGGGTACGCGGCCAGGCGGCCCGCGGGGTGGCGGCCGGCTACCCGCTGGTGGACGTACGGGTCACCCTGCTCGACGGCAAGGCGCACTCCGTGGACTCCTCCGACGCCGCCTTCCGGGCGGCGGGTGCGCCGGCGCTGCGCGAGGCCGCGGTCGAGGCGGACCTGCGGCTGCTCGAACCGGTGGCCCAGGTCCGCGTGTCCGTCCCCGACGCCTATGCGGGCACCGTGATGGGTGATCTCGCCGGACGCCGTGGCCGGGTCCTCGGTACGGAACAGGAATCCGACGGCCGCGTCCTCGTGCGCGCCGAGGTCCCCGAGATCGAGATCGACCGGTACGCCGTGGACCTCCGTTCCCTGACGCACGGCACCGGCCGCTTCGACCGGGCGTACGCCCGGCACGAACCCATGCCGCCCGAACGCGCCGAGCGCCTCGGCATATCGCGGCAGGCCCTGACCAAGGGGCACTGACGTCAACCGCCCGGCCACGCCCCGGCCCGGCGGCTCGGGCCGGGCACGCCGGCCGGAGGGGTACCCGCGCCCCGTCGCGTCGCGTCGTCCGCCCCGTCGCACCGTTCGGCCCGCACGCTCGCCGGCCGGGGCACCCGGGGCTGTCCCGTGGTCCCTGACGGGCGCGCGACGACGGTCACGGCACTTCGCGGCGTCGCCGGAACGTCCGCGTACTCCCCCGGCGGCTACGCCCGGGGCGCCCCCCACGCAGGCGAACGCCCCTCCGTCCCGCGACGCTCCCCCGCGGCCTGAACGGCGCGGGAGGGCCCCCGCCGCCCGGCGCCGCAGGCCGGTCCACCGCGGATCCCAGGACATCCCTCAGGATGTTGGCCCCGATTCAGCAGGTGTGCGACGTACGGTAGTTGGGAACAGCCGCAGGAGCAGACCGTGCGGGCGAGTGGGGGCGACGATGGCCGACAGCGGATTCGACTTCTCTCCTGGAGCGCAGATCCCGCTCCAGGGTGCGGGCGCGCAGGCGGTGGCGACCAACGCCCTCGCCTCCGCCGCGTACCGTGACAGCGATGTGACGGAGATCCTCAAAGCCAACAGTGACTGGCACAAGTCCGAGGTGAAACCGGGCAGTTCGAAGCTCTTCAAATCCGATTACTTCAAGCCGAACTTCGGTGAGGCGTTCTCGCGGGCGGTCCAGGAGCGGATGCTCGGCGGTGGCCGGGCCGCGCTCATCCAGTCCTTCGGGACGGATCCGCAGACCGTCGTCGAGCACTGCCTGGCCGCGACCCGGCTGCGCCGGGCGCGTGACGTCAAGCTCACCCTGGTCACCGTCCTGTGCGGTGTGCTCTTCCTGCCCGGTTTCCTCCTCTGGGTCCTGGCCTTCCGGGCGCGCGACTCCTTCGCCAAGTCCAAGGACAAGGCGTTCAGGTCGCTCGGCGGCCTGCTGCTCCTCGTCGTCGGCGGTCTCGCGGTGGTCTTCCTGATCGCCATGCCCCTGACCGGTCTCATCGCCCTCTACCTGCGTGCCGCCGTGGTCGCGCCGGTCATCGGCTGGCTGCTCGCCAAACGCATCGCCGAGGCCTCCGCCAAGGACATGCGGGCGCGCTGGGAGGGTCTGCTCAGCGGCGGCGGGATCAGCGCCAAGATCCCCGAGGCGGCTCCGAAGAACCCCAACGAGACCGCGCGCGAGGCGCTGCGCCAGGGGCTGGAGAAGCTCGCCGCCGAACAGCAGTCCAACTCCGTCTTCTACGCCGGTGCCAAGGGCATCCTCGGCATGGGCACCCGCTGGGGCAGCTGGCATCTCGCGGAGGAGCTCGTCTCCGCCGACCCCGCGAAGGAGTTCCACCACTTCCACAGCTGGGACGTGGTCAAGGCCATCCACGACCAGCTCAAGCTGCTGGAGCGCGGCCCGCTGAAGACGGGCGGCTTCACCAAGCCGTCCGTGAAGCACTGGATCGTCTCCCCCGTCGGGGAGGGCGCCGACTCCGTCACGCGGCCCACCGGCGAGGACGTCGCCACCTTCCAGGTCAAGCCGCACGAGATCCAGCGGATCTGCAACCACCAGCAGTTCAGCAGCGGGGACCGGCATTACCTGGGGGTGCAGTTCGTCCTGTGGGACGGCCAGCTCGTCATCACCATGCTGATCACCGTGACGGTGCTCTACGAGACCCTGCGCATCGAGGTCACCGGACACGCGCTCGGTCCCGTGCACGGGCTCTTCCTGACCAAGCCCGCGGCCGAGACGAAGACGGTGAAGAAGGCCGTCCGGTTCTGGGAGACCCGTTCGATCACCCTGCCGCTGGTCAAGGCGAACGAGGTGGTCCGCCTCGCCCTGCGGGCCCCGCTCACCTGGTACCCGCCCCTGCTGGAGTACCTCGGCGGGAAGATGGTGCTTCCGGAGCCGTTCGGGCTGCGCCACGCCTGGGCGGCCAAGCCCTGGGGCCACCGCTTCATGGCCGACGACGCGATGCGGGCGGCCACCCCGATCCTGCGGGTCGTGCACTCGGCGGCCATCCAGGTCCTGAAGGACCACGGCGTGGACACCAGCCGTTTCGACAGCCGCTCCATGGCCCTCAGCGGCGCGGTCCAGGAGGCGGCCCCGAAGAAGGCCGACGTCTACGACGCCTGACGGCGCGGCCGGGCCCGCGCGCACGGGAGGGGCGCCCCGCGCGGGGCGCCCCTCCCGGTCGTACCGCGGGTTCAGACCGTCAGCGGTCCGGCCGGCCATGCGGCGGCCAGCATCGTCCGGGTGTCCCCGAGCAGCTGCGGCAGCACCTTCGTGTGCCCGACCACCGGCATGAAGTTGGTGTCCCCGCCCCAGCGCGGCACCACGTGCTGGTGCAGGTGGGCGGCGATGCCCGCGCCGGCGGACTCGCCCTGGTTCATGCCGATGTTGAATCCGTGCGCCCCGGACGCCGCCCGCAGCGCGGTCATCGCCCGCTTGGTGAAGTCGGCCAGTTCCACCGTCTCCGGCCCGTCCAGCCCGGTGTAGTCGGCGACATGGCGGTAGGGCACGACCATCAGGTGCCCGCCGTTGTACGGGTACAGGTTCAGCACGGCGTAGACCTTCTCGCCCCGCGCGACGACGAGTCCGTCCTCGTCGGACTTCGAGGGGATCACGCAGAACGGACAGCCGTCCCCGGCCAGCGGCCCGCTCGGCTTGTTCTCGCCCTGGATGTAGGCCATCCGGTGGGGGGTCCACAGGCGCTGGAAGGCGTCGGGCGTCCCCACTCCGATCTGCTGTTCCGGCTCGCTCGTCATGCCCGCCAGCATATTGCGTCACCCCCGCCGCGCGTGTCGCCGGGGGCGCCCCCGGCGGAGCCCCGCGATGCTGGCGCCATGAGCGACCGCACCGCCGCCCCCGCCCCCCGCCGGCTCAGGGAATGGGAACAGCGCGTGGAGGTGCCCCTCCTCGCCGCTTCCCTCCTCTTCCTCGCCGGCTACGCGGTCCGCGTCCTCGCCCCCGCCGGGGCCGGGTTCTGGCGGGACCTCGCCGCCGCCCTCGTCGGCGCCGTCTGGCTGCTGTTCGTCCTGGACTACGGCGTGCGGGTCCGGCTGAGCGGCCTGGGCCGGCGCTTCGTCCGCTCGCACGGGCTGGACACCCTCGTCGTCCTGCTGCCGCTGCTGCGCCCGCTGCGGGTGGTGCACCTGTACACGGCGGTCCAGCAGCGCCGGGAGCACCCCCGGCTGAGCCTGTACGCACGGGTGATGGCCTACGCCGGTGTCGCGGCCGTCCTGCTCGGCTTCGCCGCCTCCCTCGCCGTCTACCAGCAGGAACGGGACGCCCCGGGCGCCTCCATCCGCACGTTCGGCGACGCCGTGTGGTGGGCGTGCGCGACGCTGACGACGGTGGGGTACGGGGACGCCACCCCCGTCACCCCGGCCGGCCGGGTGGTCGCGGTGGGGCTCATGGCGTGCGGGCTGGGACTGCTGGGGGCGGTGACGGGGTCGTTCTCGTCGTGGCTGATCCAGGTGTTCTCCCGGGAGGACGAGCGAAGGCCCCCGGCGGGCGGATAGCTCGCCGGGGGCCTTCGCCGGGCCGCGGATCAGACCTGTACGCGGTCCTCCACGGCCTTCGCGATCTTCGCGAGGGCCTCGTCGCGCGGGATGCCGTTCTCCTGCGAACCGTCGCGGTAGCGGAAGGAGACCGTGCCGGCGTTCATGTCGTCGTCACCGACGATGACCATGAAGGGGACCTTGGCCTTCTGGTGGTTGCGGATCTTCTTCTGCATCCGGTCCGCGGAGGCGTCCACCTCGACGCGCAGCCCCTTCTTCCGGGCCTCGGCGGCGAACTCCTGGAGGTACTCGACGTGGGTGTCGCCGATCGGGATGCCGACCGCCTGGACCGGGGCCAGCCACACCGGGAACGCGCCCGCGTAGTGCTCCAGCAGAACCGCGAAGAAGCGCTCGATGGAACCGAACAGCGCACGGTGGATCATGACCGGGCGCTGCTTGGTGCCGTCCGGGCCGGTGTACTCCAGGTCGAAGCGCTCGGGCAGGTTGAAGTCGAGCTGCACGGTCGACATCTGCCAGGTGCGGCCGATGGCGTCCTTGCACTGCACCGAGATCTTCGGGCCGTAGAACGCGGCGCCGCCCGGGTCCGGGACCAGCGGGAGTCCCTGCTTCTCGGCGACCTGGCGCAGCGTCTCGGTGGCCTCCTCCCATGCCTCGTCCGAGCCGACGAACTTCTCCGGGTCCTTGGTGGACAGCTCCAGGTAGAAGTCGGTCAGGCCGTAGTCCCGGAGCAGGTTCAGGACGAAGGTGAGCGTCCGGTCCAGCTCCTCGGCCATCTGCTCCCGGGTGCAGTAGATGTGCGCGTCGTCCTGGGTGAAGCCCCGCGAGCGGGTCAGGCCGTGCACGACGCCCGACTTCTCGTACCGGTACACCGTGCCGAACTCGAAGAGGCGCAGCGGGAGTTCACGGTAGGAGCGGCCGCGCGCGTCGAAGATCAGGTTGTGCATCGGGCAGTTCATCGGCTTGAGGTAGTAGTCCACCCCGTCGTCGAGCTGCATGGGGGGGTACATGCCGTCGGCGTACCAGTCCAGGTGGCCGGACTTCTCGAAGAGCTTGCCCTTGGTGGCGTGGGGGCTGTAGACGAACTCGTAGCCCTCCTCCTCGTGGCGGCGCCGCGAGTAGTCCTCCATGGCCCGGCGGATGACGCCGCCCTTGGGGTGGAAGACCGCGAGGCCGGGGCCGATCTCGTCGGGGAAGGAGAAGAGGTCCAGCTCGTTGCCCAGCTTGCGGTGGTCGCGCTTGGCGGCCTCCTCCAGGAACTCCAGGTGCGCCTTGAGCTCGTCCTTGGTGGGCCAGGCGGTGCCGTAGATGCGCTGGAGCATCGGGTTCTTCTCGCTGCCCCGCCAGTACGCCGCCGCGTTCCGCATCAGCTTGAACGCGGGGATGAACCGGGTGGTGGGCAGGTGCGGGCCCCGGCAGAGGTCCTTCCAGCACAGGTCGCCGGTCTTGGGGTCGAGGTTGTCGTAGATGGTCAGCTCGCCGCCGCCCACCTCGACGTCCGCGCCGTCGTCCGAGGAGGCGGAGCCCTTGATGCCGATGAGTTCCAGCTTGTAGGGCTCGTCGGCGAGCTCCTCGCGGGCCGCCTCGTCGGTGACGACGCGGCGGGAGAACCGCTGGCCCCGCTTCTGGATCTCCTGCATCTTCTTCTCGACGGCCTTGAGGTCCTCGGGCGTGAACGGCTTCTCCACGTCGAAGTCGTAGTAGAAGCCGTCCTTGACCGGCGGGCCGATACCCAGCTTGGCCTCGGGGAAGAGCTCCTGGACCGCCTGCGCCATCACGTGCGCGGTGGAGTGGCGCAGGATGTTCAGGCCGTCCTCGGAGGAGATCTCCACGGGCTCGACGACCTCGCCGTCACGCAGCGCGTACGCCAGGTCACGCAGCTCGCCGTCGACCCGTGCGGCGACGACGGTGCGCTGTCCGGGGAAGAGTTCGGCGGCCGTCGTGCCCGTCGTCACCACGTGCTCTTCCCGCTCGGAATCGCGTTGGATGATCACACGGACGTCTGACACCGGTCTCTCCTGACTGAGGGGGTGCGCCGCTTCCTCCTGCGGACGCAAGACGAATCGTACCGAGCCACGGGCCCCCTGCGCGAAAGGGATACCGCCCCGGGTGGCGGCGGTCACCCGGGGCGGCGTACGGGGAGGTGTGCGGTGCCTCCGGCGGGGCGGGGGGCGGCGTATCCGGCCGGGCGGGCGGGTATCACCGGTCCGGGCAGAGGCGACGGGGTCATCTGCCGCTCACGGGCGAGGAGTTCGGTGATGACGCACTGGTTCGACGGCCCGCTGGCCGCTTTCGACACCGAGACGACGGGCGTGGACGTCGAGAAGGACCGGATCGTGTCGGCCGCGCTCGTGCTCCAGGACACGGCGGGCGGGCGGCCGCGCGTCACCCGCTGGCTGGTCAGCCCGGGGGTCCCGGTCCCCGCGGAGGCGACGCGGGTCCACGGGCTCACCGAGGACCACCTCCAGCGCAACGGCCGGTGGCCGGCGCCGGTGATGGAGGAGCTGGCGCGGGGGCTGGCCGAGCAGTGCGCGGCGGGGCGGCCGCTGGTGGTGATGAACGCGCCGTTCGACCTGACCCTGCTGGACCGGGAGTTGCGGCGCCACCGGGCGTCCCCGCTCTCCGGATATCTGGGGGGCAAGCCCTTGTGCGTGCTGGATCCGCGGGTCCTGGACAAGCATCTGGACCGCTACCGCAAGGGCCGCCGCACGCTGGCGGATCTGTGCGGGCTGTACGGGGTGGAGCTGGAGGAGGCGCACGACGCGGCGGCCGACGCCACGGCCTCGCTGGAGCTGGTGCGCGCGGTGGGGCGCCGGTTCTCCTCGCGGCTGGGCGGGCTGAGCCCGGCGGAGCTGCACGACCTGCAGGCCGGGTGGCACGCGGCGCAGGCCCGGGGCCTGGAGGCGTGGTTCGCGAGAAACGGTACGCCGGAGGCGGTGGACCCGGCGTGGCCCCTGCGTCCGGCGCTGCCGGCGGTGGCCTGAGGGCCCGGAGACAGGGGAGACACGGGGAACGCGAAAGCCGGCCCGTCGGTACTGCTGACGGACCGGCTCTCCCCGGGTGGGCGATACTGGGTTCGAACCAGTGACCTCTTCGGTGTGAACGAAGCGCTCTCCCACTGAGCTAATCGCCCGGGAACGGGTTGAACCATACAGGGCCCGGCGCCCTGTGTTCAAACCGCTCGCAGCCACGCCGCCAGCCCCCGGCGTCCGGCACGCATCATCAGGGTGTGGTTGACGCGGAAGAACGGGCGTCCGGGTACGGCGAGCCGGCGCAGCAGCGCCTTGCGGACGACCACCTCCTGTTCGTAGAGGACCCGGCTGCCGGTCCCGTACGGGGCGACCGTCCAGCGCGCCCAGCCGTCGAGGTCCCCGCCCAGGACGGCCTCCAGGACCCCGGCCGCGGGGTCGTACCGGCCGCGGCGCAGGGTCAGGCGGAGGCCGTAGGGGAGGAAGGAACGGAAGTACGCCCGTGCCGTGGTGTCGTCGACGCGGGTGACCCGGCGGACCTGGGGCCACCAGCGCGGGTAGTCCTCCGGCCGGCCGAGGGCGTGGTGGACGGCGGCGGGCGGGGCGGGCAGCTCCCAGACGCTGGTGAAGCGGTAGTGGTTCGGGTCCATGGGGCAAGTCTGCGTGTCCCGGCCCTACTCAGGCGCGTCCGCCGCGGAACTGAGTACCTGAGCGCATGCACGGCGGCGGGGCCGCCGCGACACTCCGGTACATGACTCATGTGCCGCCGCCCGCCGAGGAATTGGTGCTCCTCGACCGTGAACTGGCCCGGCTGGACGCCCGCCGGCTCCAGCTGCTGCACCGCCGCGCCTGGCTGCTGAGCGTGCTGGGGCCCGTCGTCGCGCCGCCGTCCCGGCCGCCGGCACGGGCGGTCTCCGGACCCGGCCCGGCGGCGCCGCCCGTGTGGAGCGCTCCGGTGCCCGCCGGGCCCGCCGCCGTGTCCGGCGGGCGCGGCGCCCAGAACGTGCTGCTGGTGCTGGGCGGTCTGCTGCTGGCGGTCGCCGCGATCGCGTTCACCCTGTTCAGCTGGGGCGAGATGGGGATCGCGGGCCGTTCGGCGGTGCTGGCGGCGGTGACGGCCGGCGCGCTGGCGGCCCCGGCCGCGCTGCTGCGCCGGGGGCTGACCTCGACGGCGGAGGCGCTGGCGGCGGTGGCGCTGCTGCTGACGGTGCTGGACGCGTACGCGCTGCACGCCGTGGCGCTTCCGGACGCGGACGGCCTGGCCTTTGCGGCGACGGCCGCCGCGGTGCTCGCCGGCGGCTGGGCGGTGTACGGCGTGGTGCTGGGCCGGCTGCGGCTGCCGCTGCCCGCGGCGGTGGTGGCGGCCCAGCTGCCGCTGGTGCTGGGCGCGGCGGCGGCGGACGCCTCGGCGCTCGTGACCGGGTGGGCGCTGCTGCTGACGGCCGCGGCGGACCTGGCCCTGGTGCTGCGGGGCGGGAGGCTCGCGGTGCGGGTGACGGCCGGTGCCGGGGCGGGGTGCGCCGGACCCCTGGCCCTGCTGACCGCGGTGTTCCTGTCGCTGTCGGCGGGCGGGGTGGCGGGCGCGGTCGGGCCGGGCGTGCTGCTGCTGGCCGGTGCGGGGGTGGCGGCGGCCTGCGGGTGGCGGGCGCCGAGGGAGTGGGCCGTGGCTGCCGGTGCGGTGGCGGGTTCGGCCGCGGTGGCCGCGGTGGGCGGGGTGGTGCGCCCCGGTGTGCCGGGGAACTGGGCGACGGTGGTGTATCTGCTGTGCGCGGCCGCGCTGGTGCCGGTGCTGCGGGTGCGCGCGGTGCCGCGTCCGCTGGGCGGGGGTGTGCTGGGGGCGTCGGCCGCGGTCGCGGGGTGGGCGGTGCTGTGGGCGCTGCCGGTGACGGCGGTGGCGCTGCTGGGGCCCGTGGAGGCCGCGGCCGGGCCGTGGTCCGGGGCTCCGGAGGGGTTGCGGGCGGCTTCGGGTTCGCCGGCTCCGTGGCAGGGGGGTGCCGCGCCGGTGGCGCTGCTGGTGGCCGCGGCGCTGCTGGGGTGGCTGTGCTCGGGCCGTGCCCTGTCCGGGGCGCCGGGCGCGGTTCCGGGTGCCCGGGTGCGTACGGCCGCCGGTGCGGGGGCGCTGGGGCTGGTCTGGTGCGCGGTGCCCGCGGCGCTCCTGGTGGCGGACGCGCCGTACGCGGTGGCGGTGGCGGTGGAACTCCTCTCGGTGGCCGGGCTGCTGGCGTGGGCGGTACGGCGGGAGCCGGACGCTGTGACGGGGACGGCCCTGGGATGCGCCGGGGCGGGCGCGGTGGGCGCGGGGCTGCTCGCGGCGGCCTCGGAGCCCGCCACCTACGCGGTGTTCCTGGTGCTGGCCGCGGTGTGCGCGGTGACGGCGGTGCGGGCGGGGGCGCTCGTGGTGCGGGCGGCCTTGGCGGTGGGCGCGGTGCTGTGCGCGGTCGTGCCGGCGGTGTGCGTGGGCGTGTCGCTGGGCTGGGGTGCGTACGGCGCGGTGGTGGTGCTGGCGGTCCCGGCGGCGACGGTGGTGCTGGGCGCGCGGCTGCGGCAGGCCGCGGTGGCGCTTTCGGTGGAGGGCGCGGGCGCGTCCGGGGCGCTGGTGGCGGTGGTGGTCGCGGTACCGCGTCCGCCGGTCCTCGCCCTGGTGCTGGCGCTGGCCGGGGTGCTGGCGGCCGCGACGGCGCTGCGGGCCGCGCGGCGGCCGTTCGCCGGGTATCTGGCCGCCGTGCTGTTCGTCCTGGCGTCGTGGGTACGGCTGGCGGCCTCTGAGGTGGCGGAGCCGGAGGCCTACACCCTGCCGGTGTCGGTGGCGGCCTTCGCGGTCGGTCTCCTGCGCCGCCGCCGGGACGCGGAGACGTCGTCCTGGGCGGCGTACGGCCCGGCGCTGGGGGTGACGCTGGTGCCGAGCCTCATGGCCGCCTGGGGCGACCCGCACTGGCTGCGTCCGCTGGTGCTGGGGGCGGCGGCGCTGGCGGTGACGCTGGTGGGGGCCCACCGCAGGCTCCAGGCACCGCTGGTGCTGGGCGGTGCGGTGCTGGCGCTGGACGCGCTGCACGAGCTGGCCCCGCATGTGGTGCAGGTCTTCGACGCGCTCCCCCGCTGGGCGTTCCCGGCGCTCGCCGGGCTGCTGCTGCTCGCCGTCGGTGCGACGTACGAGCAGAGGCTGCGCGACGCGCGCCGGGTGCGGGAGAGCCTGGGCCGGATGCGGTAGGGCCTGTCCGCCGGACGGCCCCACCGGGTCCGGGGCGTGTCCCGGACAGCCCTCAGGAGGGCATCCGGTCGCCGACGAGGGCGAGGTTCTGGATGGCCGCGAGGCCGTACAGGGCGGTGGAGTTGGTGGAGACCCAGGCGGCTTCACCGCCCTGTACGAGGGCGGTGGGGCCGTCGATCTCCTTGATGCTCCAGTCGGTGCCCTCCTTGTAGTCCCAGGCGTCGGCGCTGCCGTAGAACTGCTTCCAGGCCCGGGTGGCGAGGGTGACGTCACCGGTCTGCACGGCGGCGTAGGCGTCCTGGCGCGAGTGGCCCTGGAAGAGCAGCAGGGTGCCGAAGTGGGAGCCGTAGCGGGCGGCCTGTTCGGCCTTGGTGGCGTTGTAGTAGCGGCAGTAGTCGATCCAGGCGGCCTTGAACGCCGGCATGTCGATCATGTCGATGAGTTCGGCGTTGAGTTCGACCAGTCCGAACATGGCGGACAGGTGCGAGACCCCCACCTCGGGTTTTCCGGCGACGGCGAACCTCCCCGTGTCGAGGTCGTAGAGGGCGGTGCCCTGGACGAAGCCGTTGGGCTGGGCGGCGATGGTCTCCATCGTGGACAGGACCCGGTCCCTGGCCTTCTCCCACTGGGGGCCGCGCCGTTCCCACTCGGTGAGCCAGGCGGAGACGAGGCCGCTCCAGTCGGTGCCGAAGCCGATCGAGAGGGCGTTGCGGTCGGGGGTGTAGGGCTCGGTGCGTATCTTGCGGAGGGGGTCGAGGGCGAGGAAGGTCTCGTCGGAGTCGACGTTGGCGCGCATGAGGTCGCCGACGCGTTCGTCGGCGGTGAGGAAGTAGAACATCCGCCGGTAGGTGGTGTTGGCGATGCGCTGCTGCTTGGCGCTGTCGGCATAGTGCTGGACCCCGTGCCGGGTGCCGAGGCCTGCCCATGTGCCGAGGTGGTAGACGTCGACCTCGCCGGTATGGCGGGTCATCGCCTCGGCGAAGCGGTAGATGTCGGCGCGGCCGGAGCGCATGTAGGCGTACCAGAGCCAGAGGTCGGGCGAGAGTTCGGAGTTGTCCCAGGCGTAGCCGCCGACGTCGTAGCACCACTGGTGGCGGGTGGGGTCGTAGGTGTGCATGATGTCGCCGTAGTCCCAGAAGCCGTACCAGCGGCGCATCTCCACCTGGTCCTTGTAATAGGTGAAGAGGAAGTCCAGGTGGTCTTCGATCCTCGACTTGGCGGCGGTGGAGCGGTCGGGTTCGGAGAAGAGCCCGCCGAAGACTCTGGCCTTGATCAGCTGCCGGGGCGGGGCGGCCAGCTGGGGCGGGGTACGGACGGCTTCGGCCTGCCGGGCGAGGGTCTCGGGGGCGGGGGTGGCCCCGTTGGCCCAGAAGAGGAGTTCACTGGTGCGGGCGATGCCGTAGGGGGTGCCGAAGCCGGGTTCGTAGTCCTCGTAGGTGATGTTGAGCCCTTCGACCTGTTCGGGGTAGGTGTCCTGGCCCATGCCGTCGTGGTAGAAGCGCAGGTCCATGGGCTGGGCCTCGGGTGACCAGAGCCAGAGGGTGACCTCGGCCTCGTCGGTGTGGGCGCCGCGGATGTCGAGCTGGGCGGGGTGCTTCTCCCAGAAGTCGCGCAGCCCGAAGGAGAATCCGCCGCTGGGCCCGCCGACGTAGCCGAATCCGGAGGCCCGCCGTCCGCCGCCGGCGCCGATCCAGCCGTGGCCCTTCCCGGTGCGCTTGCGCAGGGTGAAGCCGTCGGCGGAGAGCTGGGAGAGGGTGTAGTCGCCCCATTCGGGGATGTACCGCAGGCGCGTGGTGACGCGCTGATCCCAGGTGGCGGGGTCGGGCAGCCGCTTCCCGGCGAACTGTGCCTCGCGGACGGCCGCGCCGGGGTCGCGGCGCAGGCCGGTGATGCCCTTGACCGCTTCGCGCAGCAGCCCGGTGCCGTCGCCGCCGATCCGGATGTGCCGGTCGTAGGCGGCGTCGCGCAGGGGGACGGTGAAGCGGACGCCGAGCCCGCGGACGAAGTCGCCGCTCGCCTTGCCGGGTTCCTGGGTGCCGTCGTAGGTGACGGTGTGCACCATCCGGAAGGAGTCGGCGCCGGCGTAGAAGTAGAGGCGTACGGAGAAGGGCATCCAGGAGCGCGATCCCTTGCGGTGCCTGCCGTCGATGCGGACGACGGCGCGGACGGGCCCGTCCTGTTCGATCACGGTCTCCTCGACGACGCTCTCGAACCGCTCGTGTTTCCAGGCGCCCTGGTCGCCGTCCTCGATCTCGTCCTGGCGGAGCAGGACGAGCCGGCCGTCGCGGGCGATCTCGGTGGAGCCGCGGGTGACGGTCCTGACGAGGGCGGAGCCGCCGGTGCCCAGCTTCGCGGTGATCACTCCGGTGGAGACGGTGACGGTGCCGCCCTTGCGGACGGCCGTGACCTTGTTCGCCGGGGCGGCGGCGGCGCCCGGGGTGAGGGTGAACTTCTCGGCGGTGACCTCGGGCCCGACGGCGTGCGCGGTCCATTTGAGCGAGCCGTCCGGCCAGTAGCCGATGGGCCAGGTCTGCACGGGGACGTCCTCGCCGTCCTCGGTGGCCAGCGCGAAGGTCTGGTCGCCCGGGTGCCGCCCCTGGGGCCAGGGCACTCCGAGGGTGGTGCCGGGGGCGGCGCCGAGTCCGCCGGACTCCAGCCAGGTGAGGGTCACGGGTTCCGCGGTCTCCGGCGTGCCGGGGGCGGCGGTGGCCGTGGCGGCGCCGGCGGTCCAGCCGAGCTGCGCGGCGGCGCCGGCCGCCGCCGCTGCCTTCAGGAGGGTTCTGCGGGGCATCCTGGACATGGTGGTGCCTCTCTCCGTACGGATCGGGGTCATGCGACAGGGGGAAGAGGGGGTGCCGGCCGGGTCAGCGGGCGAGCCGGCGGGCTTCCACGGCGGTGGCCGCGGCGGCGAGGGCCCCGAGGACGGGGACGGCCAGCGGCAGCACGAGGGCGCCGGACAGGGCGACGACGGCCATCCCGCAGACCAGCAGCAGGGAGCCGGCCGGGTCCTGGACCGTGCGCCGTCCCGCGTCGGCCAGCAGCGTCCGCCAGGTGGCGCGGGGTTCCCAGAGCGCGGCGGCCCGTACCACCGCGACGAGGAGCCCGATCAGGGCGAGGACGCCGACGGCCCCCACGAAGGGGCCGCCGGGCAGCCCGGCGCGTACGGCCGCCAGGTCCACCAGGAGCAGCGCTCCGGCGGCCGGCACGGCGGCGCCGACCAGCCATCCGCCGCGTGCCGCCGCGCGGGTGTCGGCGGCGAACTCCCGCAGGCCGCCCCGCTCCCCGGCCAGATGGCGGCGCAGGTGCCGGGTCCCGGCGGCGAGGGCCGCGGGGAAGGTGACGAGCGGCAGCGCGGCGGCGGCGATCCACACCCCGGTGAGCATGCACTCGGCGAACAGGGCGAAGCGGTCCTTCACCCGTGAACCGCGCGCGGCCTTGCGGGAACCGTTCCTCATGGTGTCCTCCTCAGCCCTTCAGGCCGGAGGTGGCCATGCCGTCGATCAGGTAGCGCTGGAAGGCCAGGAAGAAGGCCAGCACCGGCAGCAGGGCGACGAGCGACATGGCGATCATGCCGCCGTAGTCGGCCACGGCGTCCTGGTCGATGAACATCTTGAGCCCCATCGAGACGGTGTACTTGTCCGGCTCGTTGAGGTAGAGCAGCGGGCCCATGAAGTCGTTCCAGGCGTTGATGAAGGTGAAGATCGCACTGGTGATGAGCGCGGGCCGGCAGAGCGGCATGACGATGGACCAGTAGATCCGCAGGTGCCCGCAGCCGTCGAGCCGGGCGGCCTCGTCGAGTTCCCTGGGCAGGCCCCGCATGAACTGCACCATCAGGAAGACGAAGAAGGCGTCGGTGGCGAGGTACTTGCCGATGAGCAGCGGGGTGAAGGTGTTGATCAGTTCCAGCTTCTGGAACATCACGTACTGCGGGATGATCAGCACGTGGTACGGCAGCAGCAGGGTGCCGATCATGACGGCGAACATGGCGTTGCGGCCGGCGAAGCGGACCTTGGCGAAGGCGTACGCCGTCAGCGAGCAGGACAGCACCACACCGATGACCGAACCGACGGCGATGTAGGCCGAGTTCAGGAAGAAGGTGGAGATCGGGATGTCCGCGATGCCTTCGGTCAGGCGGGTGTAGTTGTCCGTGACCGGGTCGGCGGGGAACAGGTCGAGCGCGCCGATGATGTCCGCGCTCGGCTTGAAGGACGCCCCGATGGTCCACACCACGGGGTAGAGCACCACGGCGAGGAGCACGAGCGCGCCGAGGTGCCAGGCCAGGGCGCCCGGCCCGCGGCGTCGTACGGCTGCTGTCAGGAGGCTCATCGGCCGCCCTCCTCGTAGTGCACCCAGCGCTTCTGGGACCAGAACAGGACGGCGGTGACCAGGCCCACGGCGACGAGCAGCAGCCATCCCATGGCGGAGGCGAAGCCCATGCGGCTGTTCACGAAGCCCTGTTCATACAGGTAACAGGTGTAGACGAGCGTGGCGTCGGCGGGCCCGCAAGTGGCGTTGGAGACGATGTAGGCGGAGCCGAAGACCTGGAAGGAGTGGATGGTCTCCAGCAGGACGTTGAAGAACAGCACCGGCGAGATCATCGGCAGGGTGATGTGGAAGAACCGGCGCCAGCGGCCGGCCCCGTCCACCTCGGCCGCCTCGTACAGCTCGCGCGGCACCTGTTTGAGGCCGGCCAGGAAGATCACCATCGGTGCGCCGAACTGCCAGACGGTCAGCGCGACCAGCGCGTAGATGATCATCTCGGGGTCGCCGATCCAGCCGCCCACCTCGATGCCGAACACCTTCTGCGTACGGTCGACGAGGGCGTCGTCCGAGAACAGCGCCCGCCAGACGATGGCCGCCGACACGCTCGCGCCGATCAGCGAGGGGGCGTAGAAGGCCGCCCGGTAGAAGGACTGGCCCCACCGCTTCTGCGCCAGCAGCATGGCGACGGCGAGCGCGGCGGCGAGCTTGACCGGGGTGCCGATCAGCACGTACCAGGAGGTGACCTCGACCGACTGGCGCCAGCGGGGGTCCGCGAACATGTCGGTGAAGTTTTGCAGGCCGACCCAGCGGGGCGCGTCGAACAGGTTGTACTCGGTGAACGAGAGGTACAGCGAGAACACCATGGGCCCGGCGACCAGGAACAGGAAGCCGGCGATCCAGGGCGACATGAACAGGTAGCCGGTCAGGTTCTCCCGGCCCCCGGGCCGCTTCGGCGCGCCGGCCGGGGGCCCGCTCCCCCCGGGGCCGTTCCGCTTGCCGACGGGGCCGCCGGCCTCCGGGGCGCGCGCGCCCGGGGAGGTCTGGATGTGAGTCACCGCGGTCCTCTCAGTTCGAGGCGAGGGCGGTCTTCGCCTCGGAGAAGAACTGCTTCACGGACTCCTCCGGCGAGCTCTTGCCCAGGGACAGGTCGGTGCCTATGCGCAGGAAGGCGGCCTCGATGACGTCGGCGCCCGCCGGGTGCGGGGTGATGGGCTCCAGGACCCCCGCGTCCGCGATGGCGGTCTCGTAGGCGCCGATCGCCTTGTTGGGGGCGTCGGCGGGCTCGTACGCCTCGAACTGGGCGGTGGTGGCGGGTACGCCGCGGTCGTAGCCCATGATGCGGGCGACCTCGGGGTCGTGGGTCATGAAGCTGATGAAGGTGGCGACCTCGGCCGGGTGCTTGGTGCGGGCCGACCCGCTGAGCATCAGCGAGCCCAGGTACTGGCCGGTCCTCTTGCCGTCGGTGGTGGGGATCGGCGCCAGGCCGTAACTGCTCTTGCCCTCGGCGCTGTAGCGCACGGAGAAGTTGTCCCAGGTGAACTCCCCCGCGGAGAGCCCCTTGGCGGTCGCGGAGGCGGGCTTGATCTGCTCGACCTTCTTGGGGTCGGCGTAGACGCCCGACTTCACCCGCGCCAGGGCCTCGGTCCAGTACGGCAGCAGTTCGGCCTCGCCGAAGCCCATGCCGTCCTCGGTGAAGAACGCCTTGCCGTTCTGGCGGAGCATCAGGTCGTAGAGGTACATCACCCCGTGCGGTCCCGCGTCGCCGGCGATGCCCTGGCCGTTCTTGATCTTCTGCATGCCCGCGTACCAGTCGTCCCAGGTCCAGCCGGCCCCGGGGGCGACGCCCGCCTTCTCGTAGACCTTCTCGTCGATGACCAGGGCCATCGAGTTGCTGCCGACCGGCACCCCGAACAGCCTGCCGTCGATCTCCGCGAACTTCTCCAGCCCGGCGCGGAAGCCGGTGAGGTCCAGGTTCCCCTTCTCCGCCTGGGGCTTGAGGTCGAGGAGCACGTTCTTGGCCTCGTACTTGCGCAGGAAGGTCACGGCGTTCTGGATGACGTCGGGCGGGTTGCCGCCTGCCGCCTGGGTGTTGAACTTCTTCCAGAAGTCCGCGTACTGCTGGAAGTCCGTCTTCACCTTGATCTTCGGGTGCTTCTTCTCGAAGAGGGTCACGCACTGCTGGACCTTCTTCGCCCGGTCGTCGGCGCCCCACCAGGAGTGCCGGATGGTGACCGTGCCCCCGGAACCGCTGCTCCCCGAGCCGCACCCGGCCGCCGTCAGTCCGAGCCCGGCCGCCGAGAGACCGGCCAGCTTCAGCATCTGCCGCCGGTCGATGCCGTTGTTCCGAGACATGGCTCGCCCCCGTCCATTCGCATTGAATCGTTTTAGAAAGCGCTTGCCGGGTCAACGTAGGGAGCGGGGACGGACACGTCAACGGTTCGGACGAAAATTTGCCGGACGACCGGCCCGGAGGATCCGCCGGCCGGGGCGGCGGCCGGCAGGGCGGGCCCGCGCGGCGGGGCCGGGGCTCCCGCGGGGGCGGGGCCTGCCTCCGGGTGGACCACACGCACGAACGCCGATGGCCGGAAGCCTCGGTGAGACTTCCGGCCATCGGTACGGGGTGGGCGATACTGGGTTCGAACCAGTGACCTCTTCGGTGTGAACGAAGCGCTCTCCCACTGAGCTAATCGCCCCGGCGCACCGCAAACATTACCCCATGTCAGCGGTGCTCCCGGACCACTTCCGGGTCACTGATCGATCTTCCACGGCATGACTATGCCGAACTTCCAGACGTAGACCCCCACCAGCACGGCGATGATCACGAGTCCGAGGGTGGTCAGGATGATGTTGCGGCGCCGCACCTTGGGGTCGAGAGCCCGCTGGGCGGCCTCGGTGACCTTGCGCTTGGTCCAGCGCAGGACCAGCTGCGCCCAGACGAACTCCGTCGCCCAGATCGCCATCCCTCCGAAGATCACCAGCCAGCCCGGTCCGGGCAGGACCAGCATCGCGGCACCGGCGGCGACGACCGCCAGGCCCACGACGAAGATCCCCACCTGCCAGCTCACCAGCAGCACCCGCGAGGAGCGGATGTACGCGGGCGCCCGCGATCCCAGCTCCCGCTCCTCCGGCTTCCCGTCCGCCGTCCGCCCGTCCCCCGCAGCGGATCCCGAGGCCGCCGGCGCGGCGGCCTCCTTCTTCCGCTCGTCACTCTCCGCGTTCATGATGCCCAACCTACCGGAACGGCTCGCGTCACCGGAATGGACGCATGACTCAAAGTTACACACCGCTGGACGAGGGGGCCGAAGCGTCACAAATGGGTCAGAGGGGTTTACAACGCCACCGTAGGTGGCATGTCGATTTCGCCGACGTGCGAATCCCCGAGCGCACACTGAGCGAAAGGCCCTGGCGCTTATGAACACCACGGTCAGCTGCGAGCTGCACCTGCGCCTCGTTGTGTCGAGCGAGTCCTCACTGCCTGTACCTGCGGGCCTGCGGTATGACACGGCCGATCCCTATGCCGTGCACGCCACCTTCCACACCGGAGCGGAGGAGACGGTCGAGTGGGTTTTCGCCCGTGACCTCCTCGCCGAGGGGCTGCACAGGCCCACCGGCACCGGAGACGTCCGCGTCTGGCCATCCCGTAGCCACGGTCAGGGCGTCGTCTGTATCGCGCTGAGCTCCCCGGAGGGCGAAGCACTGCTGGAAGCCCCGGCGCGGGCCCTGGAGTCGTTCCTGAAGAGGACCGACGCCGCGGTTCCGCCCGGTACCGAGCACCGTCACTTCGACCTCGATACGGAGCTCTCACACATCCTGGCCGAGAGCTGAGCCAGGCCGAGAGCTGCGGGACGCCGTCCGACTCGGGGAGACGGCGTCGCGCGGACAACCTCATACGGCAGACGACGGCGCCGTCGCCGCGGAACCCACCGCGGCGGCGGCGCCGTCGCGTCCGGGGCCAGCGGGCACGGGCGCGTCCGGGTGCCGGGCCCGCCGTCCGTACGGGCCCTTCCGCGGGCCTCCCGGGCCCGGCGGGGCTCCGCAGGACCGGCCGGGCGCCGCAACCGGGCCCTGGAGCCCCGCCCGGGCCCCGGCGCAGGCCCCACCGGTCCGCACAGGCCCCGCAGACAGGCCCCGCGGGCCCCGCGGCGGGGTTCCGGGCGGCCCTCCGGCGAAGCCGCGCCCCCGCAGGGCGTGGCGGCGGGCACCGGCCGTGGCGGCGGGCGGGACCCTACCGGGGCCGGGTGGGTCCGGGCCGAGCCAGTAGAGTCTTCCGCCATCGGCGGGCGCCCGCCCGCCGGAGGCCAGGGAGCGAAGCGTGCTGATCCCACACGACACCCGGATCGCCCTCGACACGGTGGTGGATCTGGTGAACACCGCGCCGGAGAGCGGGCGCGACGACGGGCTCGCGGACGTCGAGGCGCTCTACGGCTTCGCCGAGCGGCACCACATCAGCGGCGTGGGGGTGCTCGACGAGAAGGACCTGCGCGCGGTGCACGCGGTGCGCGAGCGGTTCGCGGAGATATTCGCCGCGCCCGACGCGCGCACCGCGGCGGAACTCGTCAACCGGCTGGTGGCGGCGGCCGGCACCACGCCGCAGCTCACCGACCACGACGGGTACGACTGGCACGTGCACTACTTCGCGCCGGACGCGTCGGTCTCCGACCACCTCGCCGCCGACTGCGGCATGGCCCTGGCCTTCATCGTCGTGGCCGGGGAGCAGGAGCGGCTGCGCCGGTGCGAGGCGCCGGACTGCCGGTACGCGTTCGCCGACCTGTCCCGCAACCGCTCGCGCCGTTACTGCTCCAGCCGCACCTGCGGTAACCGCCTGCACGTCGCGGCGTACCGGGCCAGGCGCCGGGAGGCGGCGGGCTGAGCGACCGTCGCACCGGTCACAGCAGGAAGAGGTCGTGCAGGGCGGCCATCAGCAGCAGACCGCCGACCACCGTCAGGAAGATCATCAGGGGCGGCTGCGACAGCGCGAAGAGGCAGCCGCGCGGCTCCTCGGCAGGGGGTGCGGGGGCCTCGCCCCGGTATGTGTCCACCATCTCGTAGCGATCATGACGCAAAGAGACCCGTGCACCGCGCCAACAGCCCCCTGTACGGGGCCGGTTCACTCTCTCCGGGCTGTGCGGAATCGCTCCGTTGTCTGACATCCGGTCAGATTTTCGGCCCGGTGGGCCGGGGTGCGGTCAGCGCGGGGCGGCGCTGGAGGCACGTACGACGAGTTCGGGCTGGAGGACCACGTTGCGGTGGCGGTGGCTGCCGTCGGGGTCGTCCGCCTCCTCCAGGAGCATCTCGGCCGCCATCCTGCCCATGGCCGTGGCGGGCTGCCGCACGGACGTCAGGGGGACGGCCGCGGCGGCGGCGAACTCGATGTCGTCGTACCCGACGATGGCGATGTCCTGCGGCACCCGGACGCCCGCGGCGTACAGCGACTGCAGGACCCCGAGCGCCAGCAGGTCGTTGGCGCAGAACACCGCGGTGGGCCGCGGGACGAGACCGAGCAGCCGGGCGCCGGCGTCCCGGCCGGCCGCCACGTCCAGCCGGCCGCCGGAGATCTCCACCAGCGCCCCGGGCCCGAGACCGGCTTCCGCCAGCGCCTGGAGGGCTCCCTGACGGCGGTCCCTGATCTGGTACAGGTCCCCCGGCCCGCTCACGTAGGCGACGGTCCGGTGGCCCGCCGCGACCAGGTGCCGCACGGCGAGCATGCCGCCGCGGACGTCGTCCACGCACACCGCGCAGGTGTCCGGACCCGCCGCCACCCGGTCGACCAGCACATAGGGGATGCGGTGGCGGCCGAACGCCTCCAGGGTGCCGCCGGTGGCGTCGGCCGGGGTGATGAGGACGCCGCAGACGCGCTGCTCGGCGAAGAGTCCGAGGTACTCGGCCTCCTCCTCCTGGCTCTGGTCGCTGTTGCAGACCATGACGCCGAGACCGGCGTCCCGGGCCGCGCGTTCGGCGCCGCGGGCGATGTCCACGAAGAAGGGGTTGCCCATGTCGAGGACGAGCAGCGCCATGATGCGGCTGCGGCCCGCCCGCAGCTGGCGGGCCGATTCGCTGCGTACGTAACCGAGCTCCTCGATCGCCGTGAGGACACGGGCCCGGGTGTCCGGAAGCACCGCCTCCGGGCGGTTGATCACATTGGAGACGGTGCCCACCGAGACACCGGCCCGCCGCGCCACGTCCTTGATCCCTGCCACACGCCCCACTTGCCCCGCCCCACTGGTGTGTACGGCCGTCGTACGGCGGCGCGTCCCCGTCCCCGGGAGCAGGGCGTACGGGCGGTCCGGGCCGCCGGGCCCGCTCCCAGGAGGTTTGAATTGATTCAATCCGAGCGGACGCTAGCCCCGGCGCGGGGACACCGTCAAGGCGGAGGGCCCGTGTCCGCCGAGGAGGCGTCCGGATGCCGGGCTCTCCCGGGTCCTCCGTTCAGATGCCGTGCTTCTTGAGGATCGCCTCGATGTCGCTGAAGTCGTCGCCGCCCGTCGCGGCGGGACCCTTCTTCTTCGCGTTCCCGGCCCGGGAGCCGGAGGGCGCGGTGCTCCCGGCCGTCAGATTCGGTGCGGACGCACCGGGGGCGACCGCGTCCGCCCGGCCCGCCGCGCGGGCGGCCTTGCGCTCCTTGCGGGTGCCGCCGCCCCTTCGTTCGACGGTCCGGGCGGTCACGAACAGCAGCCAGGCCACCGCCAGCAGTCCGAAACCGAGCCAGACGACCGGCTCGAAGACGATCCCGGTGAGCCACTCCACGACACCGGTCAGTACGAGGCCGATGGGCACCAGCGCGTAGGCGGCGATCCGGGTCGCCGTGAGGAAACGCCTGCGGTACGCGCTGATCGCGGCGATCCCCAGTCCGGCCGCCGACACCGCGGAACAGATGGTCTCGGCAAGCATCACGGCCTCCAGCGCGTCGGGGACATCTCTTCCATCGTGCACCCCCGCCCCGGGCGCAGGCCACGGGCCGGGCCCACATCAGGGACTTCTCAGGGCCGGGCTCCTCCTTGAGGAGTGCCCACGGGGGGCCGGGCCGGGCCCGGGCCGGGAGGGGGCGGCCCGGCCGCCTGGGAGACTGGTGCCATGAGCGATTCCACCTCCGCGGCACCGGTCGTCCTCGACGCCTGGTTCGACCTCGAATGTCCCGACTGCCACCAGGCCCTGACCGATGTCCACGCGCTGCGCGCGCGTTACGGGGACCGTCTGGAGATCCGGCTGCGCCACTTCCCGCTGGAGAAGCACAAGCACGCCTACGCGGCGGCGCAGGCGGCCGAGGAGGCCGTGGCGCAGGGCCTGGGGTGGCCGTACGCCGAGGCGGTACTGGCGCGCACCGCCGGTCTGGCCCGCGGGGGCGAGCCGGTACTGCTGGAGGTGGCCCGCAGGCTCGGACTGGACGCCGAGGAGTTCGACACGGCCCTGATCGACGGCCGGCACCTGCTGATCGTCGACGCGGACCAGGCCGAGGGGAAGGCCATCGGCGTCACGGGGACGCCTACGTACGTCATCGGTGACCAGCGGCTGGACGGCGGGAAGAGCCAGGAGGGCCTGCGCGCCCGGATCGAGGAGATCGCCGACCGGCTGCTGGCGGACCGGGACTGACCGCGCCGCCCCTCCCCCGCGGCCGGTGATTACGGGGGCCGGTCCGGGCCCGGGGCGGTGACCGCGGGGGCCGGTCCGGGCCCGGGGGCGTCAGAGCGCCTTGGCCAGGTTGTACTGCGTGGTGGTGTAGCCCAGCGACTCGTACAGCCGGAGGGCGGGGGTGTTGGTCTCGAAGACGTGCAGGCCGAGCCGGCCGAGTCCGGCGCGCAGGGTGAGGTCCTCGGCGAGGTGCATCAGCGCGCGGCCGTAGCCGTGTCCCCGCACCTCCTCGCGGACCTCGACGTCGAAGACGTAGCCGATCGGCGCGTCGTGCGGGGCAGCGCTGTGCCGCGCCACCCAGACGTGGCCGAGGACGTCGTCCCCGCGGACGAGGACGTGGAAGTGCATGCCCTCGGTGGCCAGGCCGTCGGGCAGTCCGGTGGCGTGGTCGCGTTCGGCCTTGAGGCGGGCCTGGTCCTCGGGGACGTCCCGCTCGATCCAGCTGCGCGCGTACTCCTCGACGGAGGTGCTCGCCCAGGCCGCGTACTCCTGTTCCGTCATGGGGCGCTCGGTGACCCCGTCGGGGAGGGCGGGGGCGGGGGCCTGGAGGGACTTGGCCATGTTGCGGCTGCGCGGGGTGTAGCCGAGGGCGGTGGCGAAGGCGGTGGCGGCCTCGTTCCCCTCGGGGACGACGAGGCTGATCCGGGTGCAGCCCCAGCCGCGGAGCACCTCTTCGGCAGCGAGGGCGGCGATCGTGCCGCGGCCGCGCCTGCGGTCGCCCTCGTCGATGCGCAGGGAGCGCAGCACGGCCGCCGAGGATCCGAAGCGCGGGTCGGTGCCGATCTCGACGGCACCGACCGGGCGGCCGTTGTCGCACACCTCGTAGGTACGTGTCCGTGCGCCGTCCGCGCCTTCTTCGGCCGGCCCGGCCGGCCGCAGTGTGGTGGTCATCAGAGGTTTCTATCCGGTGGAGGGCCGTTTCGTCACCCGGGTTCCTCCGTCACCCGGTCCCGGGGCTCCGGGCGGAAGGGGCTCCGGGCCGAAGGGGGGTTCGGGCGGAAGAAGGTCCGGCCCCGGGAGCTCCGGGCGCGCCTTCCGTCCGGAGCCCTCAGGGGTCGAGGCCGTCCGCCGCGCGCTCGTCGAAGATCCTCATGGCCTTGGCGGTCACCGGGCCGGGGGCGCCGGGGAGTTCGCGTCCGTCGGCCCGGTGGACCCCCTGGACGTCGCGCAGGGTGGAGGTCAGGAAGATCTCGTCGGCGCTTTCGAGGATGTCCAGCGGGAGTTCGGTCTCCCGGGCGCCGGTCCACTCCACGGTCAGCGCCCGGGTGATGCCGGCGAGGCACCCGGAGGTGACGGGCGGGGTGTGGATCTCGCCGTCGAGGACCACGAAGACGTTGGTACCGGTGCCTTCGCAGAGCTGCCCGACGGTGTTGGCGAACAGCGCCTCGGACGCCCCGTGCCGGTGGGCCCGTGCCAGGGCGACGACGTTCTCGGCGTACGAGGTGGTCTTGAGCCCGGCCAGCGCCCCGCGTTCGTTGCGGGTCCAGGGGACGGTGACCACGGCGGTGCTGTCGGGGCGGCGGGCGGCCTCTCCGAGGGCGACGACGAGACCGGGGCCCTTGTCACCGCGTTCGGAGCCGAGCGGGGAGAGTCCGCCGGTGTAGGTGATCCGCAGCCGGCCGAGGGGCAGGGGGTCGGCCTCGGTGACGGCCAGGGCGGCGCGGCGGACCTCGTCCGTGTCGGGGTCGGGCAGGCCGAGACCGCGGGCGGAGCGGGTCAGCCGGTCGAGGTGCCGGGTCAGGGCGAAGAGGCGGCCCCCGGTGACCTTGACCGTCTCGAAGACGCCGTCCCCCACGGTGAGGCCGTGGTCGAGCACGGACACCGTCGCGTCGTCGGCGTCCCGCAGGCCGCCGTTGACCCAGATCCTCATGTCCCGGTCCTTCCCGTGTCCTGGTGTGCGGACGGCCCGCGCGGACCGTCGTCGTACGCGTCCGGGCAGGCGTCCGCGTATGTGCCCGACGCTACCGCGAGCAGCCGGGACGCCTTCAGTTCGGTCTCCGCCCACTCGCGTTCCGGGTCGGACCCCCAGGTGATGCCGGCGCCGGTGCCGAAGCGGAGCAGGGGCGCGGGGCCGGTGCGGTCGATCCAGAAGCTGCGTATGCCGACGGCCAGGGTGCCGGTGGCCCGGTCGGCGTCGACCCAGCCGATGCCTCCGCAGTAGGGACCGCGGGGGGCGGTCTCCAGGGCGCCGATGATCCGCAGGGCGCTGGACTTCGGGGCGCCGGTCACCGAGCCCGGGGGGAAGGCGGCGGTGAGCAGTCCGGGCCAGCCGGTGCCCTCCGCGAGCCTGCCCCGCACGGTGGAGACCAGGTGGACGAGTCCCGGATGCTTCTCCGTCACGCAGAGGTCGGGGACGCTGACGCTGCCGGTCTCGCAGACCCGGCCGAGGTCGTTGCGGACGAGGTCCACGATCATCACGTTCTCGGCGTGGTCCTTCTCCAGCAGGTCGTCCTCCGTCCGCCCGGTGCCCTTGATGGGCCCGGACTCCACGGTGCGGCCGTCGCGGGCGAGGAAGAGTTCGGGGGAGGCGGTGGCGATCTCCACCCCGTGGCCGGGAAGCCTGATCGTTCCCGCGTAGGGGGCGGGGTTGCCCCGGGCGAGCAGGGCGGTGAGGGCGTCGACGTCGGCGGCGGGGTCCGGCAGCGGCGCGCTCAGGACCCGGCAGAGGTTGGCCTGGTAGACCTCGCCGGCGGCTATGTGCGCGCGGATCCGCCGCACGCCCGCCGTGTAGGCGTCCCGGTCGAGCGAGGAGGTCCAGTCCCCGGGCCCGGGTCCGCGCCAGGCCCCTGGCACCGGTGGCGGCACCGGCTCGCTCCGTACGTCCGAGAAGCGTGCGCAGGTCAGGCCGCCCTCGAAGTCGGCGCGGACGGCCCAGAAGCCCGAGGAGTCGAGAGCCGCGGGATCGCTGGTGACGTCCCTGAGACCGGAGGCGACGAGGCCGCCGAAGCGGGCCATGGGAGCGAGGTCGTGCACGCCGTCGAGTGTAGGGCGGCCGCTCCGCCACCTGCGGTGAGCCGGCCGGCCGCAGCACGCTGCACAAACGCGTTTTTGTGCTGGCCCGGGAATCCGCTAGAGTTCAACACGTCGCCGGGACGCGCAAGCGAAACGGGAAAGACAAGCGGACGTAGCTCAGTTGGTAGAGCGCAACCTTGCCAAGGTTGAGGTCGCCAGTTCGAACCTGGTCGTCCGCTCGCAGAAGGTGGGGGATTCTTCCCGAGCCCCCATCCCTGGTGGAGTGGCCGAGAGGCGAGGCAACGGCCTGCAAAGCCGTCTACACGGGTTCAAATCCCGTCTCCACCTCCAAGGACGATTAGCTCAGCGGGAGAGCGCTTCCCTGACACGGAAGAGGTCACTGGTTCAATCCCAGTATCGTCCACCGGTCCGCAAGGACCCCCGCGCGATTAGCTCAGCGGGAGAGCGCTTCCCTGACACGGAAGAGGTCACTGGTTCAATCCCAGTATCGCGCACGCAGTACACGCAGGTTCACCCTGCGCGATTAGCTCAGCGGGAGAGCGCTTCCCTGACACGGAAGAGGTCACTGGTTCAATCCCAGTATCGCGCACAACGGGAAGCCCCCGGCCGTTTCGACGGCCGGGGGCTTCGTCGTGCGGCCGGGGTTCTCCGTGGCGGGCGGGTGTACGGCCCCGGGGCTTTCCGCTGCGGGCCGGGTGTGCGGCCCGGGGCGGTCGCGGCCCCGGGCCGTACGCCGGTCCGCGGGCGGACCGGCCGGGGCTCAGGAGGAGAAGAGCATCCGGCCGAAGCTCTTCTGGCGGTGGTGGCCGCCGTAGTGGCCGCCCTGGTGCGGTGCGCCCCAGGCGGGGGCCGGTGCGGCGGGGTACGCCTGCGGGGCCGGCGGCGCGGGCGGGGCCTGCTGGGCCCACTGGGACTCCAGGCGGGTCAGGGACTCCAGCTCGCCGTAGTCGAGGAATATCCCCCGGCAGCCGCTGCACTGTTCGATCTGTACACCGTTGCGGTTGTACGTGTGCATCTGGGCGTGACACTTGGGGCACTGGATCATCGGTCGGCTCCTCACCGTCGTTTCGACGTCGCCGGAATGCATGCCCGGCGTCCGCCGGATCACCCTACGACGTGTGTTCCCCCGCCAACTCGGCTGGGAGGCCCGCGATTCGGGCGCACGCGTCGATCATCAGCTGTTCCACCTCGTCCGGATCGCGTTGTTCCGCCGCCGACTTGGCCAGGGCGAGTGCGGCCGTCTGCACGGTGAGGGCGCGCGCGGGGACGTCGAGTCCGGGCCAGGGGTCGCCGTGGGGCCGTACGGCCGGGCCGCCTTCGGTCCGGTAGGCGTCCAGGAAGCGCAGCCAGGTCCCGGGGTCCAGCAGTCCCGCCGCGTACCAGGCGGCGGGGCGCGCGAGGTCCCAGGCGGGGTCGCCGAGGCCGGTGTCGTCCACGTCGATGAGCAGCCAGGGGCCGTCCGGTGCCGGGTGCCGGACGAGCTGGCCGAGGTGGAGGTCGCCGTGGCAGAGGAAGCCGGACCGGTGCGGGGGGAACGGGCCCTGGCCGCGGGCCCAGGCGGGCAGCCCTTCCCAGGCCGCGAGGACGGCTCCGGTGGCCGGGTCCGGGGCCGGGCGGGCCGTCCGCATGCGGGCGACGGCCCGGGCGGCCTTGGCGGGGCCCCGCATCGGCGGGAGGGGGTGCGGGGGCCGGGTGCGGTGCAGCCGGGCCAGCAGGGCGGCTGCCTCCTCCCAGGGGGCGGCGCCGGGGTCCGCCGGGTCGACGGGCAGGCCGTAGGGCCAGAGGCTCACGACGCGGTCGTGGAGGGCGGCGGGGGGCGTGTCCGGGGTGCCGCCTGCCCGGGGGGCGGGGGCGGGGGCGGGGCCGAGCGGGGGCAGCAGGACGCCCGCCAGACGGGGGGATCCGGCCAGGGCCAGGCGGGCGCGGAGGCCCGGGACGTCGGTGTCCGGGGCGTGCGCCTTGGCCACCACGGGGCCGCTCCGGACCACTGTGCCGTCGGGCCGGTCGGCCAGGACCCGGGGAGGCCCGCAGTCGCAGGGGGCCGTGGGGGCGTGGGCGCCCCGGTGTGCCGCCTCGCCCAGTGCCTGGACGGCGGACATGGTCGTCGTCATGGTCCTCCCCCGGTGGTCGTCCGGTGCCCGCACGTGCTCCCGCGGTCCGCTGCCGCTCCGGGGTCCGGCGGGCACCGGCTCCCGGTGGCCCCGCGGCGGGGGCCGGTGCGGCGCGGGTCCGCCGGTACGGCGACGAGCGTACGCGGGCGGGCACGGCGGGCGGGAGGCGGATGGGCGGGCGGGCGGGAGGCCGTGGGCCGGGGCGGTCCCGTTCTGCCGTACGTGACGGCCGGGCGCGAGGGACGGGTCCGGCTCGGGGCGGGCACCGCGGGTGGTGGGAGGGGCCGGGCGGGCACCGCGGGCGGTGGGAGGCCGAGGCGGGCGGTGGGGTGCCGGGGGCGGGAGCCGGGGCGGCCGGAACGGTTCCGGGCAGCGCGATGCCCGGCCAGCTCCCCAGCTGGCCGGGCAAACGCTGCCGTCCGCCGCACCCCCGTCCCCACGGGGTTGTTCGGCCGGATGTCCCGGTCCGGACCGCTCTTCCGGACCCGGGGCGCCGCTCAGCGCCCCAGCATCACGCCCACGGACGACGCCTGTGTGACCACTGCTTCCCAGCCGCCGAAGACGACGACGAGCAGGGCCGCCAGGGGGAGCACCATGGCGGTCGCCACCACCGGGTGGCGACGGCCGGACGGGCGTGCGCCGGTTGTCGCGTACGCCCGGCGGCCTCGCGTGCGGATCATGGTCCGCGTAGCCGTGTCCGCCATGGTTCCTCTCCCTGACCGTTCCGGAGCGGCGGGCGTCTGCCTCGGGGGACGAGTTCCACACCCGCCGCTTGACCTCAACACTAGGGACGCGGGGACGGCTCGGCGTCATGCCCGCGTACCGATTGGCGGGCCTCCCGGAGGATGAGCCCGCCCCCGGGGGAGTACTCCCCTGGGTGGAGACGAGGCGCTATGCCTTGGGGTCTTCCCCGAGGGGACGCTCGGAGGCGTCCACCCGGGGGACCGGCTGCTCGACCAGGGCCAGCACCCTGGTCGCCATGAAACGGGCGGTGCGGACGACGGACCCGCTCCTGGTGACTTCACTCACTTCCACCACGCCCCGGCGGACGGCGGTCTCCACGCGGCGGCCCGCCCTGGAGGCCACCACCTCGTAGGTGCGGGTGGTGTCCCCCGCGTCCACGACTATCTCGACCCGGTCACCCTTCATCGATCCAAGCCCCCTTCTGCGATGGTCCGTTGAGATCTCGCACGGGTCACGAAGCCTGGATCTCCGGCTTCCTGACCACCGCTCAATCGTCTCATCGGGCACTGACAATCGATTGCGGGACGAGGGCGCGGCCTGAGAGCGCGCCGCGCCACGGGTACGTAAGCTGTGCCTCGTCAGGCGGACCAGGCAGCGGGGATGGGCAGACGATGGCGATGATGCGGCTCCGGCGCGAGGACCCGCGTGTCGTCGGCTCGTTCAGACTGCACCGGCGGCTCGGCGCGGGCGGCATGGGTGTCGTCTATCTGGGGTCCGACCGGCGTGGTCAGCGGGTGGCCCTGAAGGTGATCCGGCCGGATCTCGCGGAGGACCAGGAGTTCCGTTCGCGTTTCGCGCGGGAGGTGTCCGCTGCCCGGCGCATCCGGGGCGGGTGCACGGCCCGGCTGGTGGCCGCCGACCTGGAGGCGGACCGCCCGTGGTTCGCGACGCAGTACGTCCCCGGGCCCTCGCTGCACGACAAGGTCGCGGAGGAGGGGCCGCTGGCGGCCTCCGAGGTGGCCTCGATCGGGGCGGCCCTCTCCGAGGGGCTCGTCGCGGTGCACGAGGCCGGTGTCGTCCACCGGGACCTGAAGCCCTCGAACATCCTGCTCTCCCCCAAGGGCCCGCGCATCATCGACTTCGGTATCGCCTGGGCGACCGGGGCGAGCACCCTCACCCATGTCGGTACCGCCGTCGGCTCCCCCGGTTTCCTGGCGCCGGAGCAGGTGCGCGGCGCGGCGGTGACCCCGGCCACGGACGTGTTCTCGCTGGGCGCCACGCTGGCGTACGCGGCGATGGCCGACTCGCCTTTCGGGCACGGCAGTTCCGAGGTGATGCTGTACCGCGTGGTGCACGAGGAGCCGCATCTGCTGGAGGTGCACGACGCGCTCGCCCCTCTGGTGCGGGCCTGTCTGGCGAAGGACCCCGAGGACCGGCCGAGCACTCTGCAGCTGTCCATGCGGCTCAAGGAGATCGCGGCGCGCGAGGCCCAGGGGCTCCATGAGCGCCGGCCTCCCGCCCAGCGCGGGGAGCAGGAGCTGGACCGGCCGACCGGCCGGCTGGACGGCCCGTACACCGAGCAGCAGACCAGGCGGTCCGAGGGCGGGTCCGCTCCGGCGCAGCGCTCCCCCTCCCGGCGGCCTGCGGTGTCCCGGTCGGGGGCGTCCTCCCGTACCGGTGGGTCGCGGCCGCAGGCGGCGCGGGGCGGTGGTTCGCGTTCCGGGCAGCGTCCGCCGGGCACGGGTGGGGCGGGCGGTGCGAAGAGCCGGCCGGGTGTACGGCCCGGCGTGCGGACGACGTCGGCGGGCAGGGCCGGGAAGCGGCGTCCCGCCAATCCGCGGCTGCTGCGTCAGCGGCTCGTGGTGTTCGTCGTGGTGACGTTGCTGATGGCGCTGGGGATCGCGGCTGCCCAGGGCTGCCAGGGGCCGGCGCGCGGGATGGGCGGTACGGGGGCGGACCGGGGTCCGGCGGCGGCCGCCCCGGCGTACGAGGAGCGGGTCCAGGGCCGGTCCGGGGGGTAGCCCGCCGTCCGCCCACGGCGGCGGGGCCCGGTGCGTACGGTCAGGGGCCGTGCCCGGGGTTCAGGGTGCGCCGGCCCTCGTCGCGTAGAAGGCGACGGCCGAGGCCGCGGCGACGTTGAGGGAGTCCACCCCGGCGTCCATCGGGATGCGGACGTGGGTGTCGGCGGCGGCGAGTGCCCGGTCGGTGAGCCCGTCGCCCTCGGTGCCGAAGACGAGGGCGAGCCTGCCGTACCGGCGGGCGACGAGTTCGTCGAGGGTGATGGACCGGTCGCTGAGGCAGAGTGCCGCGGTGGTGAAGCCGGCCTCGCGGAGCAGTCCGATGTCCTGCGGCCAGGACTCCAGCCGGGTCCAGGGCACGTGGAAGACGGAGCCCATCGACACCTTGACCGCCCGCCGGTAGAGCGGGTCGGCGCAGCGCGGGGTGAGCAGGACGGCGTCGACACCGAGCGCGGCCGCGTTGCGGAAGGCGGCGCCCAGGTTGGCGTGGTCGACGATGTCCTCGAAGACGGCGACCCGGCGGACCTCGCCGGTCGCGGGGGCCAGCAGGCCGGCGACGGGGGGCAGCGGCCGGCGTGCCATGGCGGCCAGGGCACCGCGGTGCACGTGGTAGCCGGTGACGCGTTCGGCGAGTTCCGGTGTGACCGCGTAGACCGGGGCGCTCTCCTCGTCGATCACGTCGCGCATCACGTCGAACCACTTGGCGCTCAGCATCATGGAGCGCATCTCGTACCCGGCGTTCCTGGCGCGTCTGATGACCTTCTCGCCCTCGGCGATGAAGAGGCCTTCGGCGGGCTCGCGGCGGCGTCGGAGCTCGACGTCGGTCAGGCCGGTGTAGTCGGCCAGGCGGGGGTCGTCGGGGTCGTCGACGGTGAGGAGTTCAGCCACGGGTCGTACTGCCTTGTCCGTGCGGGGGGTGTGCGGGCGGGGTGGGGGTGTGTCCGGGCCCGGGGCCGCCCGGCCCCGGACCCGCGCCGGGGCGGGCCGGGGGGTTCCAGTGCCGGGGGCGGAACCGGGGTCAGGCCAGGGGGCCGACGCCCACTCCCACGACGTCGCCGATGATGATCACCGCGGGCGGGCGTACCTCTTCGGCGACGGCCTTGTCCCCCACGGTCGCGAGGGTCGCGTCGACCCTGCGCTGGGCGGCGGTCGTTCCTTCCTGGACCAGGGCGACCGGGGTGTCGGGGGACTTGCCGTGGCCGATGAGCGCGCGGGCGATGGCGCCGATCTTGTCCACGGCCATCAGCAGGACCAGGGTGCCCCGCAGCCGGGCGAGCGCCTCCCAGTCGACCAGCGAGCGCGGGTCGTCGGGTGCGACATGGCCGCTGACCACGGTGAACTCGTGGGCCACCCCCCGGTGGGTGACGGGGATACCGGCGGCTCCCGGCACGGAGATGGTGCTGGAGATGCCGGGGACGACGGTGCAGGCGATGCCCTCGGCGGCCAGCGCCTGGGCCTCCTCCATGCCACGGCCGAAGACGAAGGGGTCGCCGCCCTTGAGCCGGACGACGGCCTTGCCCGCCTTGGCGTGGTCGATCAGCGCCTGGTTGATGGCCTCCTGGGCCATGTAGCGGCCGTACGGGATCTTCGCCGCGTCGATCACCTCGACGTGCGGGGGCAGTTCGTCGAGCAGGTCGCGGGGGCCGAGCCGGTCGGCGATGACCACGTCGGCCTCGGCGAGGAGGCGGCGGCCCCGGACGGTGATCAGGTCGGGGTCACCGGGGCCGCCGCCCACCAGGGCGACGCCCGGGGCGCGGGTGCGGTGGTGCGGGGCCGCGAGGGTGCCGTCGCGCAGGCCCTCGACTATGGCGTCCCGGACGGCCGCGGAGTGGCGGGGGTCGCGGCCGTGCGAGGTGGTGGTGAGGACGGCGACGGTGATGCCTTCACTGCGGCCGGTGGCCGGTGTCCAGGCGGTCGCGGCCTCCGCGTCGTCGCTGCGGACGCACCAGGTGCGGGAGCGTTCGGCCTCGGCGGACGCGGCGTCGTTGGCGACGGCGTCGGTGGTCGCGATCAGGGCGTACCAGGTGTCGGCGAGGTCGCCGTCCCGGTAGCGGCGGCGCTCCCAGCGGATCTCGCCGGCCTCGGCCATCGCCTCGACCGAGGGTGTGGCGGACGGAGAGACCAGGGTGATGTCCGCCCCGGCCGCGATGAGAGCGGGAAGCCGCCGCTGCGCGACCTGGCCACCGCCCACGACGACGACGCGGCGACCGGTCAGGCGCAGTCCGACGGGGTAGGCGGGGTGATCGTCGTACTCGGCCATGGTCGTACGGCTCCTCGTGCAGGGTGGCTGTGTGCTGCGGGCCGCTGCGGCGGTGGAGCGGCGGTGACATGAGGCGGTGCGGTGCGGGCCGGTCCGCGGCGCCGGGGCGGTGCGGGTGGGACCACGATACGGGGTGGTGGTGCGGGCCCCTTTCGGAGCGGCGGGTGCCCCGGCCGGGACCGGGGCACCCGTACGGCTACTTCTCCGTCACGCCCGCCGAGTCGAACGTGGCGACCTCGTGCATGGCGCGCGCCGCGCTCTGCACGATGGGAAGCGCCAGCAGGGCCCCGGTGCCCTCGCCGAGCCGCAGGTCCAGGTCGACCAGCGGGCGCAGTCCCAGCTTGTTCAGGGCCGCCACATGGCCGGGTTCGGCGCTGCGGTGGCCGGCGATGCAGGCGGCCAGGGCCTCCGGGGCGATCGCCCGGGCGACCAGGGCCGCGGCGCCGGCGCTCACGCCGTCCAGGATCACCGGCGTGCGCAGGGAGGCTCCTCCGAGGAGGAAGCCCGCCATCGCCGCGTGTTCCAGGCCGCCGACCGCGGCCAGCACGCCGATCGGGTCGGTGGCGTCCGGCCGGTGGAGGTCCAGGGCCCGGCGGACCACGTCCACCTTGCGGGCGTGCATCTCGTCGTTGATGCCGGTGCCCCGCCCGGTGACCTCGGCCGGGTCCATACCGGTGTACACGCAGATCAGCGCGGCCGACGCGGTGGTGTTGGCGATGCCCATCTCACCGGTGAGCAGTGCCTTGTTGCCTGCGGAGACCAGGTCGCGGGCGGTCTCGATGCCGACCTCGATCGCGGCGAGCACCTCCTCGCGGGTCATGGCCGGCCCGGTGGTGAAGTCGGCCGTGCCGGGGCGGACCTTGCGGGGAAGCAGTCCGGGGGACGCCGGCAGGTCGGTCGCGACACCGACGTCGACGACGCAGACCTCGGCCCCCACCTGTGCGGCGAAGGCGTTGCAGACGGCGCCGCCGCTCAGGAAGTTGGCGACCATCTGGCCGGTGACCTCCTGCGGCCACGCCGTGACCCCCTGGGCGTGCACCCCGTGGTCCCCGGCGAAGACCGCGACCGCCGCGGGCTCGGGGACCGGCGGCGGGCAGATCCGGGAGAGCCCGGACAGCTGGGCGGAGATGATCTCCAGCATGCCGAGGGCGCCGGCCGGCTTCGTCATCCGCTTCTGGCGTTCCCACGCCTCGCCGAGCGCCTTGGCGTCCAGCGGGCGGATGTTGGAGATGGTCTCCTGCAACAGGTCGTGCGGGGCCTCCCCGGGCAGGGCCCGGCGGCCGTACGTCTCCTCGTGGACGACCCAGGACAGCGGGCGGCGCTTGGACCAGCCCGCCTGCATCAGCTCGGGCTCGTCCGGGAACTCGTCGACGTAGCCGACGCAGAGGTAGGCGACGACCTCGAGGTGCTCGGGCAGGCCCAGCGCGCGGACCATCTCCCGCTCGTCGAAGAAGCTCACCCAGCCGACGCCGAGGCCCTCGGCGCGGGCCGCCAGCCAGAGGTTCTCGACGGCGAGCGCCGAGGAGTACGGGGCCATCTGCGGCTGGGTGTGGCGGCCGAGCGTGTGGCGGCCACCGCGGGTGGGGTCGGCCGTGACGACGATGTTCACGGGGGTGTCGAGGATGGCCTCGATCTTCAGTTCCTTGAACTGCTTGGCCCGGGCCTTGGGCAGCGACTTGGCGTAGGCGTCGCGCTGACGCTGGGCCAGTTCGTGCATGGCGCGGCGGGTCTCGGCGGAGCGGATGACGACGAAGTCCCAGGGCTGGGAGTGTCCGACGCTCGGCGCGGTGTGCGCCGCCTCCAGCACCCGCAGCAGCACCTCGTGCGGGATGGGGTCGCTGCGGAAGCCGTTGCGGATGTCGCGGCGCTCACGCATGACACGGAGCACGGCCTCCCGCTCGGCGTCGTCGTAACCGGGGGCCGGCGGGGTGAAGGGGACGTCCTCGGTGGTGGCCGCCTCGTCGTCCGGCAGGCCCGCGGGAGCCTCTTCGGGGGTGGGAGCCTCCCCGGCTGCCGGAGTCTCCCCGGCTGCGGGGGCCTCCTCGGCTGCGGGGGCTTCGGGAGCGTCCGCGGTTCCGGGTTCGGGCGCGTTCGCGGGTTCGGGCGCGTGCGCCGGGAGTGCCTCGGCGGGGGCTTCCGGGGCGGTCCCCGCACCGGCCTCCGGCACGGAGGTGTCATCGGCGGCGGGCTCCGCGACCTGCTCCTCGGCGGGCGCGGCCCCGGTGGCGGCCTCCGCCTCCTCGGGCGCGGCCCCGGCGGGTCCGGCCTCCTCGGGCGCGGGAGCCGTCGCGTCGGGAGCCGTGGTGCCGGGGTCGGCGGCCGGCTGTTCCGCCGGTACGGGAACGGCGGCCTCCGCGGCCGGAGCCTGCGCCGGCTGCGGGTCCTGGGGCACCTGCGGTTCCTGGGGCGCCTGCGGTTCCTGAGGTGCCTGTGCGTCCTGGGGCGCCTGAGGGTCCGCCGCCGGTTCCGGCCGAGTCGCCGGGGTCCCGGGCTGCTGGGCCTCGGCGGCCGGGGCCTCCTGTGCCGGTGCCTGCGAGGGCTCGGGCTGCCGCTCCCCCGCCGGCTGCTCCGGCTCGGCCTGGGCCTGGGCTTCTGCGGCCTGGGCTCCTGCGGCCTGGACGGCCGCGGCATGTGCTTCCGCGGCCTGGGCGGCCGCGGCGTGGGCCGCGGCGGCCTCGACGAACGGCGCGGGCTCCGCGGCCCGCGGTGCCGGCACGGTCGCCTGCCGCCCGGGCACGGCCGCCGGGGCCTCGACGGCCCGGGACGGCTGCTGGGCCTCGGCCCGGACGGCCTCCGGGTGAACCGCTTCCGTCTGGACGGCCTCCGGCTGCGCGGGCGTGGGCGCCAGGTCCCCGCCGGAGGGCACGGAGCCCTCCACCGCGACGAACTGGCCGCCCATGGTCCCGGTCTCCTGGGCCGGCACGCCCGTGAGCGTCCCGTCGGCCGGGGCCGCCGTTTCGGCCGGTGTTCCGCCGCTGTCCGCCGGGTCCGGCGCGGACGCCTGCGGCGCCGGCTGTTCCGCGGCGGGGGCGACGGGCGCGGTGTCGGGGGCTGCGGACACGGGGGTCTCGGCCTCGGAGACCCCGGAGACCGCGGCGTCCGCCGCCGGCTCGGGGACGACCGTTTCTGCGATGTCCACCTGTTCGGGTCCGGGGACCGGTGCGGGTACGGGCCCGGGAGCCTGGGCCGTCTGCGGTACGGGCTCCGGCTGCGGTACGGGCTCCGGCTGCGGTACGGACTCCTGCGCCACCGCCGCGCCGGGCTCCTGCGTGGTCCACGGGGCCGCGCCCTGGGGCGGAAGGCTTTCCGGCCGCGCCTGCGGCACCGGGGCCTCGGCGAGGACCTCGGGGGTGTCGAGGTATTCGGGGCCCGTGGTCGGCGGGCCCGCGTGCCGCCCGGCCGCCGGGCTCTGCGGGGCACCGGCCGGACCTCGGTCGGCCAGCGAACGCACGACCCCGCCGGTGGCGTTGCCGCCGTACGACGGTGCCTCGACGGGCCCCCGGCTCAGCGGGCGCCGGGCGGGCGCGGGGGCCGCGGCGGCGTGCGCCGGGACCTGGGCGGGGGCCTGCGCGGCCGGTGCCGGGATCCGTGTCCCGTCGAGGCCGGCGGCTCCCGCGCCGTACGCGCCGCCCGCGGCCTGGCCCTGCGCGGGCACCTGCTCGGCCGGTCCGTCGCTCCACGCGCCCTGGGGCGCGGGCATCAGCAGGAGGTCGTCGTCCTCGGGGGCGTGCTCGGAGGGATCGAGGAAGGTGTACGCGTCCGGGGCGGGGACGCCCGGCTGCTCCACCATGCCTGCGTGCTCCGGCAGCCCCTCGCCCGGGATCTGGCCGGTGTCAGTCATGCGTACCCCTCGCCCATCGTCAGTGCTCCTTCGGCCCTTCGCCCGGGGTGCCGGAACCACGGCACGCGGGTGCTCGTCGAGAACAACGAGCGGGCACGCCGCGCGGCACGAGACGCGCGCGGATCGTGTCCATTCTCGCGGCCTTCCGCCGGAGCGGAAGGCCGTTCCGTCACGGCTCGTTGTGGACTGCGCCACGTTGCGCGTCCCCCAGGTGCGCCGTACCACATCGCGGACCAAAACTCTCCACTTTTCCGGACATTGACGAACGAACCGTCGAACGGCCGGGCGCGGTACAACAATCGCTCAGCCTACCTCGCGCTCCGCGGCGAACGGGTCAGGGGGCGAGGTCGGAACGGACCGCGGAAAGCAGGAAGACGACGGAGCGTTCGCGCTCCCGCCAGGCGGAGGTGTCCAGGGCGACGGACTGGAGCAGGGCGCACTCGACGGCGTAGCCGTTCTCGCCGAGCGCCTTGCCCAGGGCTTCGGCCTCGTCGCGGTTCGAGGCGTGGGTGACGATGCGTTCCGGCCGCCGGGCGGCGACGGCGGTGACGACGGGGACCCCGCCGCCCCCGATGCGCACCACGTCGGGTTCGGGGAGCCGTTCCAGGACGTGCGGGGCGCTGCCCCGGACGACCTGGACGGGCACCTGGAAGGCGCGGGCCGCGGCCGTCGTACGGGCGCAGGCGTCCGGGTCGCTGTCCACGGCCAGGACCGCGGCGCCGAAGCGCGCCGCCTCCACGGCGAGGGCTCCGGAGCCCGAGCCGATGTCCCAGACGAGGTCGCCGGTCCGCGGGCCCAGCCGGGCCAGCTGGGCGGCCCGCAGTTCGGGCGACTCCCCCTCGGCGGGCACCTGGGCGCCGCCCTCCCGGGGGGCGTACGCGGCGGCGGGCAGTGCCCAGCCGCGGACTCCCCGCGGGGGCACGGGGTTGCGCCCGGCGAACCAGGCGCCGCCGGCGGTGGTCTCGGGACCGCCGCCGATGACGAGGACGACGTTGGGGTCGCGCCAGGCGTGGTCGGCGGTCTTGTCGGAGGTGAGAACGGTGACGCGTTCGCGGGCGGTGCCGAGTTCCTCGCAGATGACGAAGGTGCGGTGCACGCCTTCGAGGAGGAGGGCGAGTTCGGCGGGTCCGGCTCCGGGTGAGGTGAGGACGGCGACCTTGTGGTGGGCGCGGCAGACGTTGACCGCGCGGCGCAGGGTGCGGGGGTGGGCGACGACGGTCTGGGCGTCGTCCCAGGGCATCCCGGCGCGGGCGAAGGCGGTGGCCACGGAGGAGACGGCGGGCACGACCTCCACCTCGAGTCCGTGTTCGGGCGCGCGCAGGGTGCGTACGACGCCGAAGAAGCCGGGGTCGCCGTCGGCGAGGACGACGGCGGTGCCGCGGTGGCCGGCGATCCTGCGGGCCGCGAGGTCGACGCTGCCGAGGCGGATGCGTTCGGCGTTTTCGGGGACCTCGGGGAGCGCGAGGTGGTGGGCGGCTCCGGCGACGAGGGTGGCGGCGGAGAGCGCGGCCGTGGCCGCCGTGGTCAGCGGCGAGCCGTCCCAGCCGATCACCGTGACCCGGTCGGACATCGTGGGGGTTCTCCAGGGTTCGCGGGGCGGGGGCTCCGGGCCGGGCGGCGGGAGCAAGGGTGAGCGTAGCCGGTCCGTGCCCGCGTCCGGCCGGTGGCTTCCTGGAGCGCGCCCGGCCCGGCGGCGGGCTCTCCCGGGCGGGCGGCGGGCTTCACGGCAGGCGGTGGGCTTCACGGCAGGCGGACCGTGGGCTTCGCGGGGGCGGACGGTCCGGGCCGGGCGGCGGGACGCCTCGTACGCCGGTGGCCGGGGGCGGGGTCGTGGACCGTACCGCAGTCCCTGGTGGCCGTGTCCTCGGCGGGACCGGGCCGTCAGCGGGTCCAGTCGTCGTAGGGGCCGTAGCCGCCCGCGCCGGCGAGCTGTTCGGCGACGCCCTCCAGGTCCTCGGGCAGCAGGCCCCAGACGATGAGGTCGGTCCTGATGTCGGTCCAGCCGCCGTCGGTGCCGTTGTCGGTGCGGGTCCGCGCTATCCGCGCGTTGCGCAGGACGCCCTCGCTGATGCAGCCCAGTTTCTGCGCGACCTGCTGGGCGGAGGTGTTGTCGGCGGAGGTGCGCAGCTCGATGCGTTCGAACGTCTGGTCGCGGAAGAGCCATTCGGCGACGGCGAGCACCGCTTCGGTGGCGTACCCCTCGCCGCGTGCCCAGGGGGCGGTGATGTAGCGGACCTCGGTGGACCGGGTGCGCCAGTCGGTGTTCAGGAGCCGGACGGAGCCGACGAGGCGCTGGGTGAGGAACTCGGTGACGGCGAGGACGATGCCGTGGCCGTGGGTGCGTTCGGCGGGGGCGATCCTGCGGACCCACCGTTCGGCGTCGGTCTGCGTGTAGGGGTGGGGGGCGTCGGTCGAGGCGACGACCGCCTCGTCGTTCATCATCTCGATGTACGCGGGGACGTCCGCCATGTCGAAGGGACGCAGCACCAACCTGTCCGTGCTGATGGAGATGGACGGGAAGGTGGAAGTCATGCGCAGCTCCGTACCGAAGGCCCTGTAAAGGCACCAGCATGCAGCATCGGCCCCGGGGCGCGCATGGCCGGGTCCACGCGGGCGGGCCCCGCACACCCGGTGGGGGTGTACGGGGCCCGCGGCACGGGACTTCGGGGTCAGGAGGCGGCGGGCGCTCCGAAGGCGGGGACGATCGAGCCCTGGTAGGTGTCCTCGATGTACTTCTTGACCTCGTCGCTGTTGAGGAGCTTCACCAGCTTCTGGACGCGGGCGTCCTTCTCGTTGCCCTCCTTGACGGCGAGGAAGTTGGCGTAGGGGTTGCCGTCGGCGTCCTCCAGCGCGAGCGCGTCCTGACCGGGCTTCAGGTCGGCCTCGATGGCGTAGTTGCCGTTGATGACGGCGGCGTCGACGTCACCGAGGGCGCGGGGCACGGTCGCGGCCTCCAGCTCCTTGAACTCCAGCCCCTTCTTGTCCGTGATGTCGCTGAGCTTGGCGTTGGTGCCGACGCCGTCCTTGACGGTGATCAGGCCGTTCGCGGCGAGCAGCTGGAGCGCGCGGCCCTCGTTGGTGGTGTCGTTGGGGACGGCGACGGTCTGGCCGGGCTTGATGTCCTTCAGGTCCTTGACCGTTTTGGAGTAGAGGCCGAGGGGCTCCAGGTGGACGTCGACGACCGGCACGATGTGGGTGCCGTTCTTCTTGTTGAAGTCGTCCAGGTAGGGCTTGTGCTGGAAGAAGTTGGCGTCGACCTGGCCGCTCTCGGTGGCGGTGTTCGGCAGGACGTAGTCCGTGAACTCCTTGACCTCCAGGTCGAGGCCGGCCTTCTCGGCCAGGTTGTCCTTGACGTAGTTCAGGATGTCGGCGTGCGGCGTCGGGGACGCGGCGACGACGAGGGGCCCGGACGCGTCGGCGCCGGAGCCGCTCTTGGCGGCCGGGTCGGAGTCGGTGCCGCAGGCGCTGAGGCCGAGGGCGAGCGCGGCGGTCGCGGCCGCGGCGGCGGTGAGCTTGATGTTCTTACGCACGAAGAGTGCCTCTTTCCGGTGGTGACTGGTGGTGCGCCCGGACAAGGAGTTCGGGCTTCATGGGGAGGGGTGGTCAGGAGGTGGCGCGGCCCCGGCGGGCCAGCAGGCGTACGGCGGTGTCGCCGATCAGCTGGACCACGGTCACGATGACGACCAGCAGGACGACGGTGACGACCATGAACCGGTTGTCGAAGCGCTGGAAGCCGTTGGTGATGGCCAGGGAGCCGAGCCCTTCGCCGCCGACCGCGCCGGCCATCGCGGAGTAGCCGATGAGCACGATGACGGTGGTGGTGACGCCGGCGACGAGCGAGGGCAGGGCCTGGGGCAGCAGGACCTTGCGGACGATGGTCGGGACGGATCCGCCCATCGACTGGACGGCCTCGACCAGTCCGTGGTCGACCTCGCGGACGGCGGTCTCGACGAGCCGGGCGAAGAACGGGACGGCGCCCACCGCGAGGGGCACGATCATGGCGGACGGGCCGATGAAGGTGCCGACGACCCAGGTGGTGAAGGGGATGATGGCGATCAGCAGGATGATGAACGGCAGCGAGCGGCCGATGTTCACGATCGCGCCGACGACCTTGTTCACCACGATGTTCTGGAGCAGTCCGCCCTTGTCGGTGAGGACCAGCAGGATGCCCAGCGGCAGTCCGCCGGCGACGGTGACCAGGGCGGACCAGAGCACCATGTAGAGGGTGTCGACGGTTCCCTGGGTGAGCAGTGGCTGCATTTCGGACCAGGTCACTTCGCCACCTCCTTGGTGAGCGGGTCGGGGGTTCGCGCGGGGGCCGGGGCGGTCCCGGGGCCGGCGTCGACGGCTTCGGCCTGGAGGCCCTGTTCGCGCAGGAAGCCGATGGGCACGACGTTGTCCTCGTAGCGGCCGGGCAGTTCGATCCGCATACGGCCGATCTGCTTGCCGCCGACGGTGTCCATGGCCGCGCCGAGGATCGAGATGTCGATGTTGTAGGTACGGGAGAGCTGCGAGATGACGGGGCGGGCGGCGGCCTCGCCGTGGAAGGTGACGTCGACGACGGTGCTGTCGGGGCCGGACGCCGTGCCGCCGACGGGGAAGAGTTCGTGGGCCAGTTCGGATCCGGGCGTGGCCAGCAGTCCGCTGACGGTGCCGGATTCGACGACGCGGCCCTTCCTCATCAGTGCCGCGGAGTCGCAGACGGTCTTGACGACGTCCATCTCGTGCGTGATGAGCAGGACGGTGAGGCCGAGTTCCCGGTTGATGTCGCGCAGCAGCTGGAGGATGGAGCGGGTGGTCTCGGGGTCGAGTGCGGAGGTCGCCTCGTCGGAGAGCAGTACCTTCGGGTCGCCGGCCAGGGCGCGGGCGATGCCGACGCGCTGCTTCTGCCCTCCGGAGAGCTGTCCGGGGTAGGCCTTCGCCTTGTCGGCGAGGCCGACGAGGTCGAGGAGTTCGAGGGCCTTGCGGCTGCGGGCCGCCGCCGGGACGCCGAGGATCTCCAGGGGGAGTTCGACGTTGGCCCGGACGGTCCGTGAGGACAGCAGGTTGAAGTGCTGGAAGACCATGCCGATGCGGCTGCGCGCCTCGCGGAGCTCCCTGCCCGCCCGCCTGCCCCGGCCCGCGAGGGCGGTCAGGTCCTGGCCGGCGACCGTGACGGTGCCGGAGGTGGGGCGTTCGAGGAGGTTGACGCAGCGGATGAGGGAGGACTTCCCGGCGCCGCTCTGGCCGATGACGCCGTAGACCTCGCCTTCGCGTACGTGGAGGTCGACGCCGTCCAGGGCGGTGACCTCACGGCCGCGTGACTGGTAGACCTTCGTGAGGCCCGAGGTGGTGATCACAGGGGTTTCCGTCGCTGTCGAGTGCGCGGCGCGGTGTCCGCCGGGCACGGGGCGTTCGTCCGAGGAGACCGTCTCCGGTGTTCCGGTGGCCGACCGGTGGGGTCTCGGCACGTCCTGGCCCGGTATGTCCGGGGTGACGCGTGCTCGGGCCTGCTCCGGTCCGCACGGGTGCGGACGGCACGGGCTCGGTCTCGCTTCGGGGCGCGAGATCAGGCGTGGGCCCTCAGAAGGCGCGCATTCGACACATACAACGAGCACCGGGCGTGGTGTCCGCCTCGGTCGCAGGGCTGCGGTAGCTCGTCGTGGTCATGGGCCCAGTAAAACAGACACCGCCGGGGGGCCGGCCAGACTGTCCGCATAGCGGACAGCGCCGGACGGGGGTGCCCAGCCCCGGACACCTCACTCCACTTTGCTGTTGGAACCGCGCTGACCTGTGTTGATCCAAATCATTTCGCAGTGGTGAAGTTCCGGCCGGTCGCGCCGGACAGAGGGTCGGGGGCGGGGCCGCTGTGGCCAAGGCCACGATTCCCGGACGGGCCGCCCACCGGCACGGCCCGTGCGGCCCCGCCCGGCACGGCCCGTGCGCGGCCCCGCCCGCCCGGTCGCGGGCGTACGGGGCCCGTGCGCGGGGGCGCCCGCCGCCCGTACTACCCTCGGTCCATGCTCGACGCCCTGACGGTCGCGGTCGCCGTGACCGCGCTCGCCCTCGCCGCCTGGTGCGGATTCGCCGCCTACCGGGACCAGCCCACCAAGGACTGGCACTTCATCGGGATGGCCGTGGTCTCCGTGCTGGCGCTGGCCCAGCTGGTGGTGGGCGTGGTGCAGCTGGCCCGCGGCGAGCGGCCGGACCAGGGCATGGCGGTCTTCATCGCCTATCTCGTCGGCGCCTTCGCGGCGGTACCGGCGGCGGGCTTCCTGTCGCTCACCGAGCGGACCCGCTGGGGGTCGGTGACGGTGGCGGCCGGGGCGGTCGTCCTGGCCGTCCTGGAAGTGCGGCTCTACGACATCTGGGGAAACTGACCGTGACCGACACCGAGCGCACCGGCACGCCCGAGGCTCCGCAGAAGCAGCAGTTCCAGCTGGGCAGCGGGCCCGGCCGGGTCCTGGTCTGGTTCTACGGGGTGTTCACCGTGGCCGCCGCCTCCCGCTCGATCGTCCAGATGATCATGGACTTCGACAGGGCGCCGCTGGCGTACGTGCTGTCGGCCGTGGCGGCCGCGGTCTACGGCTTCATCACCTACTCGCTGGTGCGGGGCGGGGAGAAGGCGCGCCGGGCGGCACTGGTGTGCTGCGCGGCCGAGCTGGCCGGTGTGCTGGTCGTCGGCACGTGGACCCTGCTGGAGCCGTCGGCCTTCCCGGACGCCACGGTGTGGTCGGACTTCGGGGCGGGCTACCTGCTCATCCCGGTGATCCTGCCGGTCACCGGGATGATCTGGCTGCGCCGCGCCCGTACGGCCTGAGTCCGCGCGGCGGGCACGGAGCGGCCGGCGCGCGGCTCCGCGCGCGGCCGCTCCGTCCGCAGGCCCTTCCGTGCGCCGGTCGTCCTGTCCCCCCGGCGGCTCCGCGCCGGTCGCGGTCTCAGGCGCTGGCGACGAACTCCGGTGCGGCCGCCTCCTTCTCCAGCAGGATCAGCCGCACCCCGTCCTCGCCCGTGGTGTCGCCCACGCGCGCGTAACCGGCCTTGCGGTAGAGCCGGAGGTTGCCCTCGCTGCGCTCCCCGGTGTGGAGCCGGAAACGCGTGGCCGCACGCTCGCCGGCCAGGGCGGATTCGGCGGCGCGCAGCAGCCGGGTGCCCAGCCCGTGGCCCTGGAGCCGCGGATGGACGCAGAGCTTGCCGATGCGGCCGGTGCCCTCCTCGTCGATGGCGCCGCGCACCGAGCCGACGATCTCGTCACCGAGCCGGGCCACGAAGACCAGGTCGGTGGCGACCTCCTCGCGGACCGAGGAGAGGGTCTGGGTGAGCGGGTCGATCCGGTAGTTGCCGTACAGCTCCGCCTCGCTCTGGAAACAGAGGTACTGAAGTCTGAAGATCTGCTCGACGTCCTGTGCGCTCGCCGCCGAGATGGTCACGCTCATGCCCATGTGCGCATGCCTCCCGCTCACCTGATCCGCTGGTTGCCTAACGCTCCATACCCCCGCTGCCGGAGGCCGCAACCTCCGCCGCGAGCATTCTGCGCAGACATCCAAGGCATCGGGAACGCATCGGCCCCAAACTGCCCTGTGAGATACCCAACTCCCCTGCGATTTCCCGGTAGGTCGGATCGTGGGAGGCGAGCATCGCCGCGAGGATCAGAGGGCACTTCCCGGGGAGCCGGTCCACCGCGGCGCGCAGGGCACGCCGTTCGTCGGCGTCCTCGACGATCCCTTCGGGGCTCCCGCCCGGGCCCCCCGGTAACACGTCGGCCCGGTACGCCTGTTCGTGCCGTGCCCTGGTCCGGGCGGCGCGCACCTCGGCGCGTACGGCGGCCCGCACCCAGCCGGCCGGGTCGGCGGCCCGTCCGCGGCGGGGCCGGCGCTCCAGCAGCCGTACCCAGACCGACTGTTCGAGGTCCGCGGGTTCGAGTCCGGCGCCGGGCGCCTCTGCCGTGGCCTCGGCCCGCACCAGCGGGTGCAGGGTGCCCACGAGGGCGGAGTGTGTCATGCCCTGACAACGCGGGCCGGGCGCGGACGGTTGCCGTGGCGGAGCGGGGCCACCCGACCGGGGCACGGCGGGCCGGGTGGCTGACGTCCCGCTCCGGCCGTTCAGCGGCCGGCGTGTTCAGCGGCCGGCGTGTTCGGCCGCCGCGAGGAGGGCGGTGTCCGGGTTGTCCGAGAAGATCCCGTCGATACCGGTGTCGAAGTAGGCCTTCAGGGCGCCGAACACGTCGCCGTAGGCGTTGGGGTCACCGCCGCGGCGGAAGTCGGCGGGCAGGAAGGTGTTCTCGTTGCGCATCGTGTACGGGTGCAGGACGAGCCCCCGGGCGTGCGCGTCGGCGACCAGTCCGGTCGGTGAGGTGAGCCGGCCCTGCGCGTCCCTGGGGATGACGAGGTCGAGGGTCGGGCCGATGCCCTGGGCGAAGGAGGCGATCCACTTCAGGCCCGCGGGGGTCACCAGGTCGGCCACGGTGCGGGGGTCGCCGGACCGCACGAAGTCCCAGGGCCGGGAGGAGGCGTTGGAGAGCAGGACGACGCGGGGGGTGGAGACCAGCTCCGCCAGCCGCCGCATCGAGCCCGGCTCGAAGGACTGGAGGATCAGCGGGGAGTCCGCGCGGTGCCGCCCGTGGCGCCGGAGCAGCCGGGCCAGGGGTTCCTCCAGGCCGAGGCCGATGCCGCGGAAGTAGGTGGGGTGCTTGGTCTCGGCGTACAGCCAGACGGGGGCGCCGCGCCGGCGGCCCTCCTTCTCGGCCCAGCGCAGCACCTCTTCGAAGGTGGGCACGTCCCAGCGGCCGTCGTAGAGGGTGTTCTCCTGGCGGTTGCCGGGGATGCGCTCGGTGGCGCGGAGGGTCTTCAGCTCGGCCAGGGTGAAGTCCTCGGTGAACCAGCCGGTGAGGGTGGTGCCGTCGACCGTCCTGGTGGTGCGGCGGCTCGCGAACTCGGGGTGGTCGGCGACGTCCGTGGTGCCGGTGATGTCGTTCTCGTGGCGGCAGACGAGGTGGCCGTCCTTGGTGGGGACCAGGTCCTGCTCCACGATGTGCGCGCCCATGTCGAGGGCCAGCTGGTAGGCGCCGAGGGTGTGCTCGGGCCGGTAGCCGCTGGCGCCGCGGTGGCCGATGACGGTGGGCACGGGGAGGTCGCGGTAGGTGCCGTGGCCCCGGCCGGCCGCTCCCCGGCCGGCGTGCGCGGTACCGGCGGCACCGGTCACCGTGAGGGCCGCCGTACCGAGGGCGGCCGCCCCCAGCAGGGTCCGCCGTCCGGGGCCTGGCTGCGCGCGCTCTGTCATGCTTGCTCCTCGCATGTGATGTCGTGTGATGTCCGGCACCTTCCCGGGCGAGTGCGATCGTAGGGAGGTACCCCGTCCGACGGGCGGACCGTGGACGAACACGGCGCAAACACGGGCCGACACGGGGTATCCGCTCCGTGAACCCGATGTGCGCGTGGGTGTGACCCGCGAGTATCGTCCTCACCTGCACAGACCATGGCGACATTCCCGACCCGGCCGGCCCGGCCACGACACCGGAGGACGCGTTGTCCCGCCTCACCGTCATCAAGGCAGTGCTCGGACCGATCCTGCGGCTGCTGTTCCGCCCCCAGGTGGAAGGGGCCGAGAACATTCCGGGTACCGGGCCGGTGATCCTCGCGGGCAACCATCTGACGTTCATCGACTCGATGATCATGCCGATCTGCTGCGACCGTCCGGTGTTCTACATCGGCAAGGACGAGTACGTCACCGGCAAGGGCTTCAAGGGCCGGCTGATGGCCTGGTTCTTCACCGGCTGCGGCATGATCCCGGTGGACCGGGACGGCGGGCGCGGCGGTGTCGCGGCGCTGATGACGGGACGCCGGGTGCTGGAGGAGGGCAACGCCTTCGCCATCTACCCGGAGGGCACCCGCTCCCCCGACGGCCGTCTGTACCGGGGCCGCACGGGCATCGCGCGGCTCACCCTGATGACGGGCGCGCCGGTGGTCCCGTTCGCGATGATCGGCACGGACAAGCTGCAGCCGGGCGGCGCGGGGCTGCCCCGGCCGGGCAAGGTCACGGTGCGTTTCGGCGAGCCGATGGAGTTCTCCCGCTACGAGGGCATGGACCGTGACCGCTATGTGCTGCGGGCGGTGACCGACTCGGTGATGACCGAGGTGATGCTGCTCTCCGGCCAGGAGTACGTGGACATGTACGCCACCAAGGCCAAGGCGGCCTGAGACCGCCGCCGTCCGGTACGGGTGAGGGCCTGTGCCCCGGGGTGCTCCCGGGGCACAGGCCCTCATGCGTGTCCGGGGCGCAGGCCCTCACCCGCGTCCGGGGCCGTCTCCGCCCGCCGGGCGCCGGTCAGCCGTGGGCGTCGGCGCCCTCCTCCAGCTCCTGGCCGCGCAGCAGGAACCAGGCGGCGACGGCGGTCGCCAGCAGAACGGCCGCCGAGACGCCGGCCGCGGTGCCGAGTCCGTCGACGAACGCCTTCTGCGCGGCGGAGAGCAGGGCGTGCGCCTGGTCCGGCGGCAGCGCGTGGGAGGCTTCCACGGCACCGCCGAGCGACTCGTGCGCGGCGGCCGAGACCGGCGCGGGGACGCCGCCGGGGGTGGCGAAGCCCTGGTACACCCCGGTGACGACGGAACCGAGCAGGGCGATGCCGAGTGCCGCGCCGAGCTCGTAGGCGGTCTCGGAGACGGCGGAGGCGGAGCCGGCGTGTTCCTTGGGGACGCTGGAGAGGATCACGTCGGCGGTGACGGTGAAGGAGAAGCCCGCGCCCGTACCGACGATCAGCAGCACCGCCCCGAGCATCGGGTAGCCGGTCTCCTGGTGGACGAGGGTGACCAGGGCGAGGGCCGCCCCGATCGCCGCGAGCCCGCCGGTGACCACCACGCGTACCGAGAGGCGGCGGGCCGCCCTGCCCGCCAGCAGTCCGGCGGCCACCGCGCCGACGGCGGCGGGCAGTTCGGCGAGGCCGGCCTCCAGCGGGCTGCGTCCCTGGACCAGTTGCAGGAACTGAGAGAGGAAGAAGATCAGGCCGGACAGGCCGAGGATGGTCAGGAGGTCCGCCAGGACGGCGCCCGAGAAACCCCGGTGGCGGAAGAGCGCCATGTCCAGCAGCGGTGCGGGCAGGCGGAACTGCCGGCGTACGAACCAGGTGAGCGCGAGCACACCGCCGGCGGCCGCGACGGCTACGCCCCAGCCCGCCCCGTGGGCCGCCAGTTCCTTGACGGCGTAGACGACGCCGATCATGCCGACGAGGGAGAGCAGCACACTGAGCAGGTCCCAGGGGCCGGGGGCCGGGTTCTTCGACTCGGGGATCAGCTTGACGCCGACGAGGACGAGGACCGCCATGACCGGCAGGTTGATCAGGAAGACCGAGCCCCACCAGAAGTGTTCGAGCAGCACTCCGCCGACGACGGGACCGACCGCCGCGCCGGCGGAGGCCATGGCGCCCCAGATGCCGATGGCGAGACTGCGTTCGCGCGGGTCGTGGAAGAGGTTGCGGATGAGGGCCAGGGTGGACGGCATGAGGGTGGCGCCGGCGACCCCGAGCAGGGCACGGGCCGCGATCATCATCTCGGGGCCGGTGGCGTAGGCGTTCAGCACGGAGACCGCGCCGAAGGCAACGGCACCGGTCAGCAGGAGTTTCTTGCGGCCGATCCGGTCGCCCAGGCTGCCCATGGAGACCAGGAGCCCGGCGATGACGAAGGAGTAGACGTCACCGATCCACAGCAGCTGGGTGCCGGTCGGTTCGAGGTCCTCGCTGAGGAACGGGGTCGCGAGACCGAGCACGGTGGCGTCGACCGCGACCAGCAGCACGGCGAGGGCGAGGACGGCGAGGGCGACCCACCGCCCCGGGGGCCGGAGGCCGTCCGCGGGGGCGGACTGCTGTCGGGGGATGCGGGCGGTGCTCATTTCTCCACGCTCCGGCGCGCTCCGCCGAGCAGCAACTCGGTGATCATGTACGAGAAGTCCTGCCGGGCGACCCTGCCCGTCTGTACGGCCCACGCGCCGGACGCGATGAGCGCGTACAGCGCCTCTGCCAGCCAGGCGGGGGTGAGGTCGATGCGGAACTCGCCGCGCTCCTGCCCGTGCCGGAAGAAGGCGGCGATACGGGCGTCGAGCCGGTCCCAGCCCTCGTTCACCTGGTCGCCCTCGAAGAGCTGGTTCTCGGCGACCAGGAAGGACAGCAGCCCGGCGGAGGGCTCCAGGGCGGCGACCAGCCGCCGCAGCCCGTCCTCGGCGCGGCCCTCGTCCAGGGCCGCCGCGTCCAGCGCGGCGTCGAACTCCTGGATGCCGAGTTCCTCCAGCGCCCCGACCAGGGCGTCCCGGCCCGCGAAGTGGCGGTGCAGGGTGGCCCGGCCGATGCCGGCGGCCCTGGCCACCTCGTCCATCGTCGCGGTGGATCTACGGGACAGCAGGGCGGCGGCACTGCGCAGTACCTGCTCACGGTCGAACGTCATGAGACGACACTAACCCATTTGAGACACCAATGTCTCACTCCTTCAGGGCGGACGCGGCGGACGCGTCACGACACGGCGGATACACCGTGGCACAGCGGACACACCGCGACATGGCGGACACACCGCGGCCTGGCGGACACAGCCCGGCACGGTGGCCGGATACCGCCCGCGTCCGCCCGCCGCGCGTTAATTCCCAACGGCGCAAGGCCGTCGCGGGCACCATGGCGCCATGAAGCCGCTGCTGCTGATCGACGTCGACGGTCCGCTCAACCCGTACGCGGCGCTCTCCCGCCGCACCGCCCCGGAGGGCTATCGCCGCCACCTCATGCGGCCGACCGGATGGACGGCGGGGCCCGCCCTGCCGGTGCTGCTCGACCCGGGCCACGGCGGCGAGCTGCTGAACCTCGCCGACCGGTACGAACTGGTCTGGGCCACCACGTGGAAGGAGGAGGCCAACGAGTGGATCGGCCCGCATCTGGGGCTGCCGCCGCTGCCGTTCGTCGACTGGCCCGAGATGCACCTGGCCACCGGGGACGGGACGTACTGGAAGACGCGGCACGTCGTCACGTACGCCGGGGGCAGGCCGTTCGCCTGGATCGACGACGAGATCACCGACCGCGACACGGCCTGGGTGGCCGCGCATCATCCCGGGCGGGCGCTACTGCGCCGGATCGACCCCGGGGTGGGGCTGGTGGCCGGGGACTTCACCGCCCTGGCCGGCTGGGCCGCCGCCGGGTGACGGGGCGGACTCAGTTCCAGGGCAGGCCGGAGCGGTACCGCCAGTAGGCCTCGGGCTCCTCCACCAGGGCACTCAGCCGGTCCGTGACGGCCTCGCCGAGGTCGGGGACGAGGGCGTGCAGGTTGCCGGCGAGCTGGCCGGCGGTGGCGGCCCCGGACAGGACGACGCCGGCCCACGGCCGGCTCAGGACGAACGCCAGGGCGACGGCGTCGGCGCCCGTTCCGGCCTCGGCGGCGATCTCCTGGAGCACCGCGGGCGCCTCGGGCGCCGCGAGCCGGCCGTTGGCCATGGCCTCTTTGACGATGACGGTGACCCCTGCGTCGTGGGCCTCGGCGAGCGCCCGCTCCGCCGAGGTCTCCAGGACGTTGTAGGTGGCCTGGACGGTACGGAAGAGGGGCTCGCCGTCCACGGTGACCGCGAGGGCGGCACGGATGGTGTCGGCCTGGGCGGGGCCGCTGACGGAGAGGCCGGCGGTGACGCCCCGGTCCGCGAGGCCGGCCAGCCGTGCGTGCAGCTCCCGGTCGCCGAGGGCCGGGCTCTCGGGGGTGACCGAGTGGATCTGGTAGAGGTCGATCCGGTCGCCGAGGAGTGCGGTGCTCTCGGCGAGCTGGCGTTCGAAGGCGGCGAGGCTGTGGTCCTTGACCTCGTGCTCCCCCGCCTCGGTGCTCCAGCCGCCGGTGTAGGTGTAGCCCCACTTGCTGCCCACGACGACATCGGTCGCGTCCGGGCGGGCGGCGAGCCATCCGGCGAGGAACTCCTCGGAACGGCCGTAGGAGCGCGCCACGTCGACGTAGCGGACGCCCTGCGCGTACGCGGCGTCCAGGAGTTCGCGGGTCCGCTCCCGCAGCGCCTCCTCCCCGCGTCCGGCGGGGAGGTCGCGGTCCCGGTGCGGGGTGATGTAGGCGGGGCGGCCGACCGCGGCCAGGCCCAGCCCGATGCGGGCGGTCGGGGTGGTCGCTCGGGCCAGACGGGCGAAAGGCATCGCGGGCTCCTCCGGTCGGTGCGGGCACCGGGGCCCTCCGCCCGGAGGGCCCCGCCCGTCCAACGTAGCCCGCGACGCCCCGGGGTCAGCCGCGGGCGGCCGCCCAGGCGTGCTGTGTCACCAGGTCGGCCTTCACCTCGGCGAGCTGGACGGCGACGGCGGACGGTGCCGTGCCGCCGCGGCCGTCGCGGGAGGCCAGGGCGCCGGGGACGTCGAGCACGGTGCGCACCTCGGGGGTGAGGTGTTCGGAGATCTTCGCGAACTGGTCGTCCGTCAGCTGGTCCAGCTCGATGCCCTCCTGCTCGCAGACCTTCACGCACTCGCCGGCGACCTCGTGGGCGACCCGGAAGGGCACGCCCTGCCGGACGAGCCATTCGGCGATGTCGGTGGCGAGCGAGAACCCGGCCGGGGCCAGCTCCTCCATGCGCTCGCGGTTGACGGTGAGGGTGGCCATCATCCCGGTGAAGGCGGGCAGCAGGACCTCCAGCTGGTCCAGGGAGTCGAAGACCGGCTCCTTGTCCTCCTGGAGGTCGCGGTTGTACGCGAGGGGGAGCGCCTTGAGCGTCGCCATCAGGCCGGTCAGGTTGCCGATGAGCCGGCCCGACTTGCCTCGGGCCAGCTCGGCGATGTCCGGGTTCTTCTTCTGCGGCATGATCGAGGAGCCGGTGGAGAAGGCGTCGTGGAGGGTGACGAAGGAGAACTCCTTCGTGTTCCAGATGATGATCTCCTCGGCGATCCGGGAGAGGTTGACGCCGATCATCGCGGTGATGAACGCGAACTCCGCGACGAAGTCCCGGGAGGCGGTGCCGTCGATGGAGTTGGCGACGGAGCCGCGCTCGAAGCCGAGGTCGGCGGCGACGGCCTCCGGGTCCAGTCCGAGCGACGATCCGGCCAGCGCGCCGGAGCCGTAGGGGGACACGGCGGTCCGCTCGTCCCACTGCCGCAGCCGCTCGGCGTCCCGGGAGAGGGACTGGACGTGCGCCAGGACGTGGTGGGCGAAGAGCACGGGCTGGGCGTGCTGGAGGTGGGTACGTCCGGGCATGGCCACGTCCGGGTGCGCCTCGGCCAAGCCGACCAGCGCGTCCTGGAGTTCGGCGATCAGCCCGCCGATGATCCGGGCGTGGTCGCGCAGGTACATCCGGAAGAGCGTGGCGACCTGGTCGTTACGGGACCGGCCGGCCCGCAGCTTGCCGCCGAGGTCGGGGCCCAGCCGCTCCAGCAGGCCGCGCTCCAGCGCGGTGTGCACGTCCTCGTCCGCGAGGGTGCCGGTGAACGACCCGTCGGCGACGGCCGCCTCCAGCTCGTCGAGTCCGGCGATCATGCGGGTCAGCTCGTCCTCGGTGAGCAGCCCCGCCTTGCTGAGCACGCGCGCGTGGGCGCGGGAGCCGGCGATGTCGTACGGCGCGAGCCGCCAGTCGAAGTGGACGGAGGCGGACAGCCTGGCCAGCGCCTCGGCCGGGCCGTCGGCGAAACGGCCGCCCCAGAGGCGTACGTCGCTGTTGCCGGTGCCGTTGCTCACTGCGTGCTCCTCGGGAGTGCAAGGGGGTCTGTGCGTCCGCCGCACGGCGCGATCACGAACAGGCATAACTATGCAGTGGTCCGTATGGATTGTCAAAGACGCCGATGAGACCGCACGCTCCCCGGCCCGCGCCCGCCCGGGTTCGTCCGCGCCCGCTTGTGCCCGCCCGCGTCCGTCCGCACCCGCCCTCGTAAATACCGGGTCGCCCCGCGCGATCCGCACAAGAATGCGTCCATGGGAAAGACATACGAACGCATCGACGGCCGGCTCCGGACCTTCATCGAGGAGCAGCCGCTGTTCTTCACCGCGACGGCGCCGCTGGACGGCGACGGCACGGTCAACCTCTCCCCCAAGGGTGTCCGCGGTTCGTTCGCGGTGCTGGACGAACGGACTGTGGCCTACCTCGACTTCGCCGGCAGCAACGCCGAGACCATCGCCCATCTGCGGGAGAACGGCCGCATCACGCTGATGTGGTGCGCCTTCCAGGGGCCGCCGAACATCGTCCGGGTGCACGGCCGGGGCGAGCCGGTCTTCCGTGACGATCCGCGCTTCCCCGCGCTGCTCGGCCGCTTCCCGGGGGTGGACCCCGTTCCGCACGGGCTGCGGGCGGTCATCGTGGTGACCGCCGGACTGATCAGGGACACCTGCGGGTACGCCGTGCCGTTCATGACGTACGACGAGGACCGCTCGCTGCACGCCGACCGGTTCCGGCGCGAGGACGACGGGAGCCTGAGCGCCTACTTCGAGAAGAAGCCGGACGTCCCCACGAGCATCGACGGGCTGCCCGGACTCCCGCTGCCACTGCCCGGGATGCCGGCCCTCCGGGCCGACTGAGCCGCCCCGGGGGCACTCCTGGGGGCGCCCCGGGAGGCCGGTGCGGGGCGCCGCGGGGCCGCCCCGCACACCGCGGCCGGACCGTCCCCGGTCCGGCCGCGGTCCGGGCTCCGCCGTCCTGTCAGCGGTCGTTCTGCGCCAGCCGCAGCAGGTGGTCGGCCAGCGCCTGGCCGCCGTTCGGGTCACGGCTGATCAGCATCAGGGTGTCGTCCCCGGCGATCGTCCCGAGGATCGCGCTCAGCTCGGCCTGGTCGATGGCCGAGGCGAGGAACTGGGCGGCGCCGGGCGGTGTGCGCAGCACCACCAGGTTGGCGGACGCCTCCGCGGAGATGAGCAGTTCCGCGGAGAGGCGACGCATCCGCTCCTCCTTCGCCGACTCGCCGAGCGGAGCCTGCGGGGTACGGAAGCCGCCCTCGCTCGGTACCGCGTAGATCAGCTCACCACCGGTGTTGCGGATCTTCACCGCGCCGAGCTCGTCCAGGTCGCGCGAGAGCGTGGCCTGGGTGACGCTCAGCCCGTCGTCGGACAGCAGTCGCGCCAACTGGCTCTGCGAGCGCACCGGTTGGCGGTTCAGGATGTCCACGATCCTGCGGTGGCGCGCCGTGCGGGTCTGCGGCACCGACGGCCCGCCGTGCTCGGTGTCGTGCGCATCGGTCATCGTCGTCGCCTCATTCTCCGGGTGGTCACTGGCCGGGGCGTCCGTCCCCCTGGGCCGCGTCGAGGGCCGCCGGCAGGATCCGCAGGAACGTGTCCGCCTCCGCGTCGCCGATGATCAGCGGCGGCATGAGCCGTACGACGTCGGGTGCGGGCGCGTTCACCAGGAGGCCGGCTTCCTGGGCCGCCCGCTGCACCTGCGGTGCGAGGGGCCCGGTGAGCACGATACCCAGCAGCAGCCCGGAGCCGCGGACGTGGTCGACCAGGGGGTGGCCCAGTCCCTCGACGCCCTCCCTGATCTTCTCACCGAGCCGCTTGACGCGGTCCAGGGCCCCGTCGGCGGCCAGGGTGTCCAGGACGGCGAGGCCGGCGGCGCAGGCGACCGGGTTCCCGCCGAACGTGGTGCCGTGCTGGCCGGGCTTCAGCAGGTCCGCCGCCGCGCCGAACGCGATGGTCGCGCCGATCGGCAGTCCGCCGCCCAGCCCCTTGGCCAGGGTCATCACGTCCGGCTCGACACCCTGGTGGGCCTGGTGCTCGAACCAGTGGCCCGTACGGCCGATACCGGTCTGCACCTCGTCCAGGACGAGCAGGGTGCCGGTGGCCCGGGTGATCTCCCGGGCCGCCTCCAGGTAGCCCCCGGGCGGGACGACCACGCCGTTCTCGCCCTGCATGGGCTCGATGACCAGCAGCGCGGTGTCGGTGGTCACGGCGGCCCGGAGCGCCTCGGTGTCCCCGTACGGCACATGGGTGACGTCGCCGGGCAGCGGCAGGAAGGGGTCGCGCTTCGCCGGCTGGCCGGTCAGGGCGAGGGCGCCCATGGTCCGGCCGTGGAAACCGCCGTCGGTGGCGACCATGCGGGTGCGTCCGGTGAGCCGGCCGATCTTGAAGGCTGCCTCGTTGGCCTCGGCCCCGGAGTTGGAGAAGAAGACCCGTCCGGTGCGGCCGGACAGCTGGAGCAGCCGTTCGGCGAGCGCGACGGGCGGCTCCGCGGCGAACAGGTTGGAGACGTGGCCGAGGGAGGCGATCTGCGTGGAGACGGCCTTGACGACGGCCGGGTGGGCGTGGCCGAGGGCGTTGACCGCGATACCGCCGACGAAGTCGAGGTACTCGGTGCCGTCGGCGTCCCACACCTTCGCTCCGGCGCCGCGGGCCAGGGCCAGCCGCGGGGTGCCGTAGTTGTCCATCAGGGCGTCCCGCCACCGCCGGGCGGTCTCCTCGTTGCTCATGACTCCCCCTGCTGTGTGTGGTGTGCGTGGTGGGCGGACCGCTCCTGCCGCGGGCCGTCGGGGACGACCATCGTGCCGACGCCCTCGTCGGTGAAGATCTCCAGCAGGATCGAGTGGTGGACCCGGCCGTCGATGACGCGGGCGGTCTCCACCCCGTTGCGTACGGCGTGCAGGCAGCCCTGCATCTTGGGGACCATGCCGCTGGACAGGTCGGGCAGCAGCTTCTCCAGCTCGGTGGCGGTGAGCCGGCTGATCACGTCGTCGCTGTGGGGCCAGTCCTCGTAGAGGCCCTCGACGTCGGTGAGGACCATCAGGGTCTCGGCCCCGAGCGCGGCGGCGAGCGCGGCGGCCGCGGTGTCGGCGTTGACGTTGTAGACGTGGTTGTCCTCGGCGGAGCGGGCGATGGAGGAGACGACCGGGATCCGGCCGTCGTCCAGCAGCGCCTGGATGGCCCCGGTATCGATGTCGGTGATCTCGCCGACGCGTCCGATGTCCACGGCCTCGCCGTCGATCACGGGCCGGTGCTGGACGGCGGTGATGGTGTGGGCGTCCTCGCCGGTCATACCGACGGCGAGCGGCCCGTGCTGGTTGAGCAGGCCGACCAGCTCGCGCTGGACCTGCCCGGCCAGCACCATCCGTACGACGTCCATCGCCTCGGGCGTGGTGACGCGCAGCCCCGCCTTGAACTCGCTGACCAGGCCCTGTTTGTCGAGCTGGGCACTGATCTGCGGGCCGCCGCCGTGCACGACGACCGGCTTGAGCCCGGCGTGCCGCAGGAAGACGACGTCCTGGGCGAAGGCGGCCTTCAGCTCCTCGTCGATCATGGCGTTGCCGCCGAACTTGATGACGACGGTCTTGCCGTTGTGCCGGGTCAGCCAGGGCAGGGCCTCGATGAGGATCTGGGCCTTCGGCAGCGCGGTGTGCTTCCTCGCGGCGCTCATGAGCTGTACGCGCTGTTCTCGTGGACGTACTCGGCGGTCAGGTCGTTGGCCCAGATGACGGCGGACTCGCCGCCGGCGGCGAGGTCCGCGGTGATCCGGACCTCCCGGTAGCGCATGTCGACCAGGTCGCGGTCCTCGCCGACGCTGCCGTCCTTGCAGACCCAGACGCCGTTGATGGCGACGTTCAGCCGGTCCGGGTCGAAGGCGGCCGCCGTGGTGCCGATGGCGGACAGGACGCGGCCCCAGTTGGGGTCCTCGCCGTGGATCGCGCACTTGAGCAGGTTGTTGCGGGCGATGCTGCGGCCCACCTCGACGGCGTCGTCCTCGTCGGCGGCGTTGATCACCTCGATCCGGATGTCCTTGGAGGCGCCTTCGGCGTCGCCGATCAGCTGCCGGGCGAGGTCGGCGCAGACGCTCTGCACGGCCTGCCCGAACTCGTCCTTCGCGGGGGTGATCCCTGACGCGCCGGAGGCGAGCAGCAGCACCGTGTCGTTGGTGGACATGCAGCCGTCGGAGTCGACCCGGTCGAAGGTGGTGCGGGTCGCCTCGCGCAGCGCGGTGTCCAGCATGGCGGAGTCGGCGTCGGCGTCGGTGGTCAGCACGACGAGCATGGTGGCGAGACCGGGGGCGAGCATGCCGGCGCCCTTGGCCATCCCGCCGACGCTCCAGCCCTCGCCGCCGGCGACGGCCGTCTTGTGGACGGTGTCGGTGGTCTTGATGGCGATGGCGGCCTTCTCGCCGCCGTGCTCGCTGAGCGCCGCGGCGGCCTGCTCGATCCCGGGCAGCAGCTTGTCCATCGGGAGCCTGATGCCGATCAGCCCGGTGGAGGCGATGGCGATCTCACCGGCGCTGTGGCCGGGCAGCACCTCGGCGGCCTTCTCGGCGGTGGCGTGGGTGTCCTGGAAGCCCAGCGGGCCGGTACAGGCGTTGGCGCCACCGGAGTTGAGGACGACGGCGGTGACCTCGCCGCCCTTGAGGACCTGCTGCGACCAGAGGACGGGCGCGGCCTTCACGCGGTTGGAGGTGAAGACGCCGGCCGCGGCGCGCCGGGGCCCGTTGTTGACCACCAGGGCCAGGTCCGGGTTCCCGTTCTCCTTGATCCCGGCGGCGATGCCCGCCGCCGTGAATCCTTTCGCTGCCGTGACGCTCACTGCATCTCCTCGTTGGCTTCCGCTTCCGTGCCGCGCCCCTGCGTCGCTCACGGTGCGACCCCGACGGTGGAAAGGCCCGTCTCCTCGGCGAGTCCGAGGGCGATGTTCATGCTCTGCAGGGCGCCGGACGCCGTGCCCTTGGCCAGGTTGTCGATGGCGCCGATCACGATGATCCGGCCGGCCGCCTCGTCGTGGGCGACCTGGATCTGGACCGCGTTGGAGCCGTACACCGCGGCGGTGGAGGGCCACCGGCCCTCCGGCAGCAGGTCGACGAACGGCTCGTCGGCGTAGGCCTTCCCGTACGCGGCGCGCAGGGCCCCGGCGTCGACGCCCGGCTTCGCCTTCGCGCTGCACGTGGCGAGGATGCCGCGGGGCATCGGCGCGAGGGTCGGGGTGAACGACACGGTGACGGGCTCCCCCGCGACGGCGCTCAGGTTCTGGACCATCTCGGGCGTGTGCCGGTGGGTCCCGCCGACGCCGTACGGCGACATGTTCCCCATGACCTCGGAGCCGAGCAGGTGCGGCTTGGCGGCCTTGCCGGCGCCGGAGGTGCCGGACGCGGCGACGACGACGGCCTCCGCCTCGGCGAGCCCGGCCGCGTACGCCGGGAAGAGGGCGAGCGACACGGCGGTCGGGTAGCAGCCCGGCACGGCGATCCGCCTGGTGCCCCGGAGGGCGTCGCGGGCGCCGGGGAGTTCGGGCAGGCCGTAGGGCCAGGTGCCGGCGTGCGGGGAACCGTAGAACTTCTCCCAGTCGGCGGCGTCCCTCAGCCGGAAGTCGGCCCCCATGTCGACCACCAGCACCTCCTCGCCCAGCTGCTCGGCGACGGCGGCGGACTGCCCGTGCGGCAGCGCCAGGAACACGACGTCGTGCCCCGCCAGCACCTCGGCGGTGGTCGGCTCCAGCACCCGGCCGGCCAGCGGCCGCAGGTGCGGCTGGAGCGCGCCCAGCTCCTGGCCGGCGCTGGAGTGGGCGGTGAGGGCGCCGATCTCGACCTGGGGATGTCCGAGGAGCAGGCGCAGCAGCTCACCGCCGGCGTATCCGCTCGCCCCTGCCACTGCCGCACGTACCACCATCGGAACCCTCCTCGTTGATGGCATGACTATACGCAGAGATGCACGTTTATGCAAAGGTGTACGGGGTTCCGGCGGGCGCGGGACCCCCGCGGGCGGGCGCGGCCCCGGCCGGCTGCCCCCGGTGCCGGAGGGGCCTCCTCCGCACACCCGCGCGGCCTACGATCGCCCGGTACGGCCGGAAGGCGGCCGGGCCGGGAGGGGGCGGGGATGCGCGGGGAGCCCGGGGGCGGGACAGGAGCCGCGGTGCGGCTCGCGGGAGGTGCGCCGCTTCGCGGCACCCTCGATGTCACCGATCCCGGTGACTGGCTCGCCCTGGACGCGGGGGTGCGCCAGGTGGCCTGGTACGACTCGCGGTCCCTGCCGGAGTGGGGGCTCTCCGGCCCGCTGCCCGCCGCTCCGGCGGAGCTCGACGAACCCCGGCTCGCGCTCGCCCTCTGCCACCGCGACGGGCGGATCCGCCAGGAGGCGGTGTGCCGGGCGGCCCGGTACCCCGGTCTGCTGCCGTTGGTCGTGGTCCGCTGCGCCGACTGGGCCGGGCCCGTGCGCGAGCACGCCCGGCGGCTGCTGCGCGAGGCCCTGGACGCGGATGCCGCCGCCGGCCTCGCGCCGCTGGTCCTGCGCGTCGGCCACCGGGACAGGGGCGCCTTCGGCGTGGAGGTGCTCGGGGAGGTCCTGCGCCGGGCGTCCGGCGGGCAGCTCGCGCCCTTCCTCTCCTCCCCCGACCGCGCCGTACGCCGTTTCGCCTGGCGGTCGGCCGTCGACGGCCTGCGGTTCCGCCCCGCCGAACTGGCCCGCGCGGCCGCTCTGGACGAGGACACCCTGGTCCAGGACCTGTGTGCCACGGCGGCGCTCACGGCCCTGTGCGACGAGGAGGCGTACGAGGAGGTACTGCCGCTCCTGCTGGCCGCGCGCAACCCGCGCGCCCGCTCGGCCGGTGTGACCGCGCTGCGGCGGGCGGGGCGGCCGGAGCGGGCAGAACCGTTCCTCGGCGACCGGTCCGCCCTGGTGCGCGCGTGCGCCCGGTACGTCGTACGGCAGCACGGGGGTGATCCGGTGGCCTGGTACCGGCGGCGGTGCGCGGCACCGGAGGCCCCCGGTCCGCCGCCCGGTGCGGTCATCGGGCTGGCCGAGTGCGGGGACCGCGCGGACGCCGGGCTGCTGTGGCCGCTGCTCGCGCACCCGGTGGCCGGGGTCCGTGCGCGGGCGGTGGCAGGACTGCGGGCGCTGGACCGCGTGGACGCGGACCGCCTGCTGCCGCTTCTCGACGACCCCGCCCCCGGTGTCGTGGGCGAGACCGCCGCGGCCCTGCTGCCGTCGGCGAAGGAGCTGCCCGCCGGCCGGCTGCTGGAGCTCACCGGCTCCGAGCGGCCCCGGCACCTCCGGAGCGCCGCGCTGCGGCTGCTCGTCGCGCACGGCGGGATCATGGCGCTGCGTGCGGCGGTGGGAATGCTGGAGGACCCGGACGTGGAACTGCGGACCCGGGCGGGGCAGACAGTCCAGCAGTGGCGCCCCTCGTCGGTGGAGCGGCACCACGCCGCGGAGGTGGGGGAACTGCTCGACCGGAGCCGGCACCTCTTCAGCGACTACGTCCTGCGGCGGCGCAAGTGGGAGGCCGGGGCGGACGGCTGAGTCCGCCCCGGGGCCGCGACGCGCGGGCCGGCCGGGGCGGGCGCGTCAGGAGCGGCCGTCCCCGTCCGCCTGCGCGGCACGGGCCGCGTTGCGCTCCTTGATGCGTACGGCCTCCTTGCGGACCTCGGCCTGGATGGCGCGCTCCTTCTGCAGCCACTCCGGGCCGTCCTGCTTCAGCGCGTCGATCTGCTCGGTCGTGAGCGGCTCGGTGACGCCGCCGCGGGCCAGGCCGGCGATGGAGACGCCCAGCTTGGAGGCGACCACCGGGCGGGGGTGCGGGCCGTTGCGCCGCAGCTCCTGGAGCCAGGCCGGCGGGTCGGACTGCAGGGCGTTCAGCTCGGCACGCGAGACGACGCCCTCCTGGAACTCCGCGGGGGTGGCTTCGAGGTACACACCCAGTTTCTTCGCCGCGGTGGCGGGCTTCATGGTCTGGGTGCTCTGGTGCGACGTCATGGGTCAAGGGTAACGAGCGTGTGCGGGCCCTTCGACCACGCCGGGGACGGCGGCGTCCCTGCTCCGGGGCCGGGCGCGGTCCGCGGGCGGGGTCCCGGGGCCGGTAGCCTTGCGGGGTGACAGGCTCGGAAGTACCCCCGTCGTTCCGGCTCGCCTACGTCCCGGGCGTGACCCCCGCCAAGTGGGTGCGGATCTGGAACGAGCGGCTGCCCGGTGTCCCGCTGACCCTGGTGGCCGTGGCCGCCGCCGACGCGGCCGGTCTGCTGCGGCGCGGCGAGGCCGACGCGGGCTTCCTGCGGCTGCCGGTGGACCGTACGGAACTCAGCGCGATCCCCCTCTACACCGAGACGACCGTGGTCGTGATCCCCAAGGACCATGTCGCCGCCGCCGCCGAGGAGCTGTCGGTGGCGGACCTGGCCGAGGAGATCGTGCTGCATCCGCTCGACGACACCCTCGACTGGGAACGGCCGCCCGGCCGGCCCGCCTTCGAGCGGCCCGCCACGACACCCGACGCGGTCGAGCTGGTGGCGGCGGGGGTGGGGCTGCTCGTCGTACCGCAGTCCCTGGCGCGGCTGTACCACCGCAAGGACCTCACCTACCGGCCGCTGGCCGGGGCGGCGGAGGGGTCCGCCGGGGAGCCGGGACCGGAGGACGGGCAGGGGCCCGGGGTCCCCGGGTCCCGGGTGGCCCTCTCCTGGCCGGAGGAGAGGACCACGGACCTGGTGGAGGAGTTCATCGGGATCGTGCGCGGGCGCACCGTCAACAGCACCCGGGGCCCGCAGAAGCCGGCGGCCCGGCAGCAGAAGTCCGCCGAGCGCTCCGGACGCAAGGACGGCGGTGCCTCCCGCAAGGCCGGGCCGGCTTCGGGCAAGGGCGGTTCGGGTTCCCGGGGCGGTGCGCGGTCCCAGGGCGGTGCGCGGTCCCAGGGCGGCAAGGGGAAGAGCACCGGCCGGGGCGGGAAGCCGCGCCGCCGGCCGTAGAGCGGGCCGCCGGCCGCGGGCGGCGCCGCGGCGTCCAGCCGGCAGGCCGGGCCGCACCACGTCTCGCGGGCGGTCCGGGCCGCACCACGCCTCCCCCGGGCGGCCCCGGCCGCACCCCCTACCCGTCATACTCCGGAGCTACGCCCAGGGTCCACTCTCCGGCGGGACGCCGACGAGGGGACCCGCTCCATAGCTTTCGTACCGGATTCACCACCCGCCCGGTACGGAAGGACCTTCCATGGCGTCCCGCCCACGCACCCGTCGTCTGCGCCGCGCCCTGCTCGCCGTGCTCGTCACCGCGTCCGTGGCGCTGCCGGTGTCGGGGGCCGCGCGCCCCTCGGCGGTGCCGGCGCCCGCGCCCGCCGCCCGTGCCCCGCTGAGCGCCACGACGCCCGCCGCGCTGGGCGCGCGGTACGCCGCCGTCCGTGAGGACGTGCTGGCCGCGCAGCGGGCCGCGGCCGGGCACGGCGACCGGCGCAGGGCGGAGGGCCTGCGGGCCATGGCCGCGCCGGAGCGCCGCTTCCTGGCCTTCGACGGGCGCGACGGCGGCCGGACGGCGGAGGTCTTCGGCGAACTGGCCGGGGCCCGGCGCATCGCCGTACTGGTGCCGGGTGCCGGGGTCGACCTCGACCACTACGGGCGGCTGCGGCGTGGCGCGGAGGCGCTCGCCGCCGAGCTGGGCGGCGGATCCGCCGTCGTCGCGTGGCTGGGGTACCGCACCCCCGCCACCGTGAGCCCGGCCGCGGCGACCCCCGGGCGGGCACGGGAAGCGGCCCCGCGGCTGGCCTCCTTCGTACGGGAGCTGAGCGCCGCGGCGGAGCCCGGGGCGCGCGTCTCGCTGCTCTGCCACTCCTACGGTTCGGTGGTGTGCGCCCATGGCGCGCGCGGGCTCGACGTGGCGGACATCGTGCTGTACGGCAGTCCGGGCACCGGGGTGGCCGGCGCGGCGGAGCTGCGCACCACCGCGGCCGTCCACGCGGGCCGGAGCAGTGGCGACTGGATCGCGCACGTCCCGCATCTGGCGCTGGAACTGCCGTTCGCCACGGTCGGGTTCGGGACCGATCCCGTGTCGGCGGAGTTCGGTGCGGAGGTCTTCGACGCGGGGGACGGCGGCCACAGCGACTATCTGGCACCGGGTTCGGTCCCGCTGCGGGCCATCGCCCGGATCGTCGCCGGGACGGAGGACGGGCGTGCGTGACCTGGTCCGGCGTGTCGAGGCGGCGACCCCGAAGGACCGCGACCGGGCGGTCGACGCGCTGCGCGCCTTCGCCATCCTGGGCGTGGTGTGCGGCCACTGGCTGGTGACGGCGCTGGTCGCGGACAGCGGCACCCTGCGCGGGGCGAGCCCGCTGCGGTACATGCCCGCTCTCACCCCGGTCTCCTGGGTGTTCCAGACGCTCGCGGTGTTCTTCCTGGTGGGCGGGCTGGTGGGGGCCCGGGGGTACGCCTCGGCGCGGGCGCGGGGCGAGTCGTACGGGCGCTGGCTGCGGACCCGGACGGCCCGGCTGTTCCGCCCGGTCGTGGTGGTCCTGGCCGTGTGGGCGGTGGCGGCCGGGGTGATGCTGGCCTCCGGGGTGGACGAGGGCACGGTCCGGACGCTGGGCAAGCTGGTGTGGTCGCCGCTGTGGTTCCTGCTGGTCTTCGCGGTGCTGACGGCGGCGACCCCGCTGGTGGCGCGGCTGCATCCGCTGTGGCCGCTGGCGGTGGTGCTGCACGTCGACGTGTTCCGGCTGGGGCTGGACGGTCCGGCGTGGACCGGGTGGATCAACGTGGCCGCGGGCTGGCTGGTGCCGTACTGCCTGGGGGCCGCCTGGGCGCGGGGCGGGCTGCGTGACCGCCGTACCGGGTGGGCGCTGCTGGCCGGCGGCGCGGCGGCCGCGGCGGGGCTGGTGCTGTTCGCGGGTTACCCCGCCTCCATGGTCGGGGTGCCGGGCGGTGAACTGTCCAACCTGGACCCGCCCTCGCTCGCCGCGGTGGCCTTCGGGCTGGCCCAGTGCGGGGGTGCTCTGCTGCTGCTCGGTCCGCTGCGGCGGCTGCTGGCGCGGCCGGCCGTCTGGACGGCGGTGGCGCTGACGAACCTGTCGGCGATGACGATATTCCTGTGGCACCAGACGGCGATGATCACGGCCACCTGTGCCGTCCTGTTCCTGGCAGGCCCGGTGCCCGGTCTGCACACCGTGCCCGACGGCTCCGGCTGGGTGCTCGCCCGGCCGGCCTGGCTGCCGGTGTTCGCGGCGGTGCTGCTGGTGTGCCGGGCGGCCTTCGGGGCGTACGAGCGGTCCGGCGCCGGCCGTTCGGCGGTCGTACGGGCCGGCTCCCCTGCCCGGCCCTCGGCGCCGCACCGCGTCTGAGGGCGGGCCCGGGAGCCCCGGGGAGAGCCTGGGCCGGCCGTCATGACGGGGACGGGGGAGCTCGCCGCACGCACGGGACGGCGGCGGGCGGCGGGTGACGGGCGGCGGGTGACGGGCGGCGGGCGGCGGGCGGCGGGCCGGCCGAGGATCTCCGGATCCTGGTCGGACCGGTCCCGCGCGACCGGACGCAGGCGGCGGTGTACGCGTACGGGACGGGGCCGGTGCCGCCGGCGGGTCAGGCCGTGTCCGGGCGGGAGGGGGCGGCCCCTCCCGCCCGGGGTTCTCAGCGGGCTGCGGCCAGGGAGGCGTAGGCCGCTTCGACCAGGGCCGTCTTGCGGGGGTCGTCGGCGATGTGCGGGCCCATGCGGTTCATGACGTAGCCGAGGGCGAGCCCGGCCTCGGGATCGGCGAGGCCGGAGGAGCCGCCGGCCCCGTCATGGCCGACCGCGCGCGGGTTGGGTCCGTAGGAGGCGTTGGGGCCGCTCAGCCAGAGGCCGAGGCCCAGTTCGGTCTCGTGGCGGAATCCGGCACCGAGTACGAGGTCTCGGCAGCTGCCCTGGCCCTCGCGGATGCGTTCGGCGGCCGTTTCGGACAGGATCCGCCGACCGTCCAGGCTGCCGCGTCCGGCGATGACGCCGTAGAGGGCGGCGACCGCCCGTGCGGTGCCGTGGCCGTTGGCCGCGGGGATCTCGGCGGCTCGCCATCCGGGGGTGTTGGCCGCGGCCGTGCCCGTGCCGGGGTTGAGCAGGGAGGCGATGGCGACGGGTTCCATCGTCGCGAAGAGGGCGGCCTGTTCCCTGACGACGTGCTTGGGCTGGACGAGTTCGGCGGCCCGGTGGGCCTCCTCCTCGGGGAGGCCCACGGTGAAGTCGATGCCGAGCGGCCCGGTGACCTCCTCGCGCAGGAACTCCCCCGGGAGCAGCCCGGTGATCCGGCGGACGACCTCGCCGACAAGGAATCCGTAGGAGATCGCGTGGTAGCCGGAGCGGGTGCCGGGCTCCCACCAGGGTTCGGTGGCGGCGAGCCGGGCACAGGTCAGCTCCCAGTCGTACAGCTCGTCCAGGGTGTGCGGCTCGCGGAGTCCCGCGACGCCGGAACGGTGCGAGAGCAGATGCCGTACGCGTACGGACTCCTTGCCCGCGGCGGCGAATTCGGGCCAGTACGCGGCGACGGGGGCGTCCAGGTCCAGCAGGCCCCGGTCGGCCAGGATGTGGGCGCAGAGCGCGGTCGGGCCCTTCGTCGTGGACCAGACGTTGACCACGGTGTCGCGTTCCCACGGGCGGGTGCGGGCGCCGTCGGCCCAGCCGCCCCAGAGGTCGGCCACGGGGACGCCGTCGAGGAGGACGGTGACGGCCGCGCCCAGTTCGTCGCGCTCGGTGAAGTTCGCCTCGAACGCCTCGCGGACCGCGGTGAACCGCTCGTCGCAGGTGCCGTGGATCCGCGGGCCTCCCTGGGGCCGCGGGGCTCGTGTCTGCGGGTCCTGGGTCTGCGGCACGGTCTTCTCCTCTGCCGGGGCTCGCCGGGCGGCCCGGTGTCCCGGCGGTCCGGTGTGGCGCCGGTCCGGCGGTCCGGTGTCCCACCGGTCAACGCCGTCCGGTGTGCCGCCGCCCGCGCCGTCCGGCTCAGGGGACTGGCACCATACCGACTGGTCGGACCGGCGGGAAGACACCGCGCACCACGCGTCACGTCGGCACCCGGGGGGACGGGCCGGTCGCCCGGCCGGCCGGCGCCGGTGACGGGGGAACCGCGGGCCGTGCCGCGGGCGCCGGCCTGCGCGGCGCCGGGGCCGTGGCCGTCGAGTCCGGCAAGGAGCCGTCAGGGTCCGGCGCGCTCCGGCCCGTCCGCAGGGCATGCCGATGCCGGCGGGGCCGGTCACGAGCAGGCCGCGGGCGGGCGGACGGCATGCGGATACGGGCGCGGACCGCGGTGCCGCCGGGGGGGGGTGCGGGGAACCGCTTCGGCGCGAGGGGCGAAGGACAGGTGAAAGCCCAGGTATTCGAGCATCGTCCCTTGGACGAGAGGAGCCCCGATGACCGTCGGACCAGGCGTCGGCGTCGGCACCGCGCGTGCCGGTGCCGAGAGCGACGCCTCAGTGATCGCGCGGTCCCGGGACGAGCCCGAGGCGTTCGCCGCGCTCTTCGACCGGCACGCCGACGCCGTGCACCGCTACGCGGCCCGCCGCCTCGGCGGGGAGGCCGCCGACGACCTCGTGGCGGAGACCTTCACCACCGCGTTCCAGCAGCGGCATCGCTACGACCCGGCCCGCGGCGCGGGCGCCGGTGCCCGGCCCTGGCTGTTCGGCATAGCGACCAACCTGGCCGGCCGGCACCGGCGGGCCGAGGCCCGCCGGTTCAGGGCCATGGCCCGGGTCCCGGCCCCCGCCGACCACGACGAGCCGCTGGCCGACCGGGCCGCGGACCGGGTGGTGGCGCGGGCCGTACGCCGCGAGCTGGCGGGGGCGCTGGCCGCGCTGCCCGCTCGGCACCGGGACGTGCTCCTGCTGGTGGCCTGGGGGGACCTCAGCTACGAGGAGACGGCCCAGGCCCTCGGTATCCCCGTGGGCACGGTCAGATCACGGCTGCACCGGGCTCGCGGCAAGCTGCGCGAAGCATTGGGCGGATCCAACCCGACGGCACTGCGAGAGGCATCCGGCCATGAATGACGAACTCGAACTCCTGAGGGAGTGGGACGCGGACGCGACCCCGCTCACCGGTCCGGCCCGGAGCCGGGCCCGGCACCAGCTGCTCGACGCGATGGCCCACGCGGGCCGGCGCACCCGCCCCGGCCGCCGCCGTGCACTGCGCCTCGCGGCGGCCGCGGTGGTCGCCACGGCGGTCACGGGGACGGCGGCGCTGATCGGCACGTCCGGCTCCGGCGGGGGCGGCGCACCGGGCGTGAGCGCCCCACGGGTGGAGCACGCCGCCGCGACGGTGCTGAACGGGGCGGCGGCGTGGGAGCGCGAGCGGGAGAAGGAGCCGGTGGTGCCGCGTGACGACCAGTTCGTCTACTCGAAGCGGGTCATCAGGGAGACGGAGCAGAGGACCGGCGAGGTCAGGACCTACACCGACGAGATGTGGGACTCGGTGGACGCCTCCAAGCCCTCCTTGAGCATGGAACTGGGCCGCGAGATGTGGGAGGAGCCCTCGGGGGAGGGCGGCCGGGTGTGGCCGCCCCGGAAGTGGAGCGAGCTGGAGAAGCTGCCCCGGGACCCGGAGAAGCTCGTCCCGGTCATCCTCTCCTTCGGCTCCCGCGTCGAGGACCGGCCGGTCGGCGATCTCGACGAGCCCGACCGGTACGAGGCCTACTGGCTGCTCGGCGAGCTCCTGAAGAACCCGGTGCTGCCCCGGGGACTGCGCCCCGCGGCGTACGAGGCACTGGCCCTCGTGCCCGGCGTCAAGACGATCCGGGGAGTGAGGGACTCCGCCGGGCGGGCCGGGGTGGGGATCGCCCATACCGGGCGCCGGCCCTACGAAGGCAAGTACCTGATCTTCGACCCGGCGTCGTACGAGTTCCTGGGCTTCCGCGACGAGCGGACCTCGGCCTCCGGGAAGGAGAAGTACGTCCAGCTGTCGCACGTGGTGGACTGGGGGATCGTCGAGCGGGTGAGGCAGCGCCCGTAGGCCGCCGCCCCGCGTCCGGGACCCGCGGGGCCGCCGGCCTCGCGGCGCCCCTCCCGTCCGGACCCCTCGGTCCGGGAACACTCAGAGGCTCAGGTGCCAGCGGCCCGGCAGTCCGGTGAGCGTGGTGACCGAGAGCGGGTGGACGTCGACGTTCCAGTACGACCCGGGCGGGGCTCCCAGGGCGTAGACGAGGGCCGCGCGGATGACGGCGGGTTCGGCGACCGCCACGATCCAGCCGTCGTGGACCGGCCGGGTGTCGAGCCATCCCCCTACGCGGGAGATGAAGGCCAGCAGGGGCTCGCCGCCGTGCGGGGCCGAGCGCGGGTCGGCCAGCCAGACGTCCACGGCGCCCGGCTCCCGGGCCGCCACCTCCGCCAGGGTCAGGCCCCGCCAGCGGCCCATGTCGCAGTCGCGCAGCGCGAGCTGGACGAGCGGGGCGTAGCCCAGGGCGTCGCCGGTGGCCCGGCTGCGCGGGGTCGGCGAGCAGTAGCGCAGCTCGGCGGCGCCCAGGGGCACCAGGGCGTGCGCGGCGTACTGGATCTCGCGCCAGCCCATGTGGTCCAGCGGCAGTTCGTCGCCGAAGCGCTCGGCGAGCACGGCGGAGCTGCGTGCCGCGGCGACGAGGGAGACCCGAACACTCATGGCGGCGATCGTGGGGGGGCCGCGACCCGCCGGTCAAGAGGGCCGACCGGCGCACGCGGCCGGGCCGGGCCCGGCGGAGCCGGCGCTCGCCGGGCCCGGCGAGCGGTCCGGACACCCGCCCGGCCCGCACCCCGGCCCGTGCCCCCGCCCGTGTCCCGGTCCCGGTCCCAGCCCGTGTCCCGGCCCGTGCCCCGGTCAGTTCACCTGGAGGGCCATCCACATGTCCGGCTCCGCGAGCGGCTCGAAGCCCAGCCGGGCGTACACCCCGTGGGCGTCCTTGGTCGCCAGCATGAACCTGCGCACGCCCAGCGGGGCCAGCCGGTCGCGGACGGCGGCCACGAGCCGGGTGCCGAGGCCGGCTCCGCGCGCCTCCGGGGCCACGTAGACGTCGCAGATCCACGCGAAGGTGGCGTGGTCGGTCACGACGCGCGCGTAGGCGGTCTGCTCTCCGGATGCCACGTCGTACGCGCCGAAGTTGAGGGAACCCGCTATGGCGCGGTCCTGCTGCCCACGGGTGCGCCCCAGCGCCCAGTAGGCGTCGGTGGACAGCCAGCGGTGCACCAGGGGCACATCGAGACGGGAGGGGTCGGCGGAGATCTCGTAACGCTGTTCGGTGAGTTCGAGGTCGCTCATGCCCGGGAGGCTATCCTCCCCTGTTCCGCAGCTCGTCGACGGCCATCCGCAGCCGGCGCACCCCTTCGGCGATCTCGGCCGGCCCCGGCACGGCGGCGAAACTCAGTCTGATGTGACCCGCCGGGGGTTCGGCGCAGTGGTAGGGGCGGCCGGGTGCGACCGCCACCCCGGCGCGCAGCGCCGCGGACACCAGGGCCGCCTCGTCGGCCGCCGGGCCGGGGAGCCGGAGCCAGAGGCTCCCGCCGCCCGACGGGACGTGCGGCAGGGCGAGTTCGGGCAGCCGGGCGCGCAGAGCCGCGAGCATCGCGGTGCGGCGGCCGCCCAGTTCGGCGGAGACGGTGTGCAGGTGCCGCTCCCAGGACGGGGAGCCGACGAGCTCCAGCGCGGCCTCCTGGAGCGGACGCGGTACGAAGAGGCTGTCGACGACCTGGATGGCGCGGAGCCGTTCCAGAACCGGTCCGCGGGCGGCGAGCGCGCCGATCCGGAAGCTGGGCGAGGTGACCTTGGTGAGGGAGCGGACGTGGACGACGACGCCGTCCGGGTCGTGGGCGGCCAGGGGGTCGGGGAGCGGTCCGGCGTCGTGGTGGACGAGCTGGCGCGCGAAGTCGTCCTCGACGACGAAGGCTCCGGCGGCGCGGGCGGCGCGTACGACCTGTTCGCGGCGCGCGGGGGCCAGGCTGGTGCCGGTGGGGTTCTGGAAGAGCGGCTGGCAGACGAAGACCCGGGAGCCGGTGGCCCGGAAGGCCGCTTCCAGCAGATCGGGCCGTACCCCTTCGGTGTCCATGGGTACGGGGACGGGGCGCAGCCCGGTGGCGCGGGCGGCGGCCAGCATGCCGGTGTAGGTGGGGGATTCGACGAGGACGGGGGCTCCGGGCGGGGCGAGCGCGCGCAGCGCGGTGGCCAGGGCGTTCTGCCCGCCCGCGGTGATCAGGATGTCGTCGCCGGTGAGGGCGGGGCCGATCTGCCGGGCGAACCAGGCGCGCAGTTCGCCCAGTCCGTCGGTCGGCGGTCTGTCCCAGGCGCCGGGGCGGCGGCCCGCCCGGGCGAGCGCGGCGGCCAGGGCGCGTTCCGGCTGGAGGCCGGGGTGGAGGTAGCCGCCGTTCAGTTCGACGATCCCGGGCGGAGGCGCGGAGAGGGTGACGAGGAGGCCGGAGGCGTCGACGGTGCGGGGCACGACCTGGGGTCCGCCGTCTCCGCTGAGCGACACCTCCTGCCAGGAGGTGTCGCCCGGCGCGGGCAGGGCGGCGCGGGCCTCGGCCCGGAAGGCGCCGGCGCCGGGCCGGGTGACGACCAGCCCTTCGGCGGCGAGCTGGGCGACGGCCCGGGAGACGGTCACCGGGCTGACCCGGAACCGTTCGACGAGGGACCGGCTCGACGGCAGTTTTCCACCCGGAGAGTAGCGGTACAGCTCACTCTTCAGTGAACTCACCAGCTCGGCCACGCTGCTACGCTCTTGCATGACAGCACAGAATAGCGCTACAGGGCAGTCCACGATAGCGGTCGAGTCCTCCGGTGAAGCGTCCGGGAGCACGTCGGGGGTTCCGCGGGGCGGTGTCGTCCTCGCCGCTCTCGGTGTCGTCGCCTTCTCCCTGACCTTCCCCTCCACCGTGTGGGGGCTGGAGAGCTTCGGGCCCTGGTCCCTGGTCGCGGTCCGCAGCGTCCTCGCGGCACTGATCGCGGGGTGTGCGCTGCTGGCGGGCCGGGTGCCACTGCCGGCCCGTGAGCATCGGGCCGGCCTGGCGGTCGTGGCGGGCGGGGTGGTGATCGGGTTCCCGCTGCTGACCACGCTCGCGCTCCAGACGTCGACCACCTCGCACGCCGCCGTGGTGGTGGGCCTGCTGCCGTTGACGACGGCGCTCCTGGCGGCGCTGCGCACCGGTGCCCGTCCGCCGCGCGCCTTCTGGGCCGCGGCGCTCGCCGGTGCCGCCGTGGTGATCGCCTTCACGGTCCGGGAGAGCGGTGGTGCCCTCTCGCGCGGCGATCTCTACCTGTTCGGGGCGCTGCTGGTGTGCGCCGCCGGCTACACCGAGGGCGGGCGGCTGGCCGGGGTGATGCCGGGCTGGCAGGTGATCGGCTGGGCGCTGGTCCTGGCGCTGCCGCTCGCGGTGGCGGGCGCGGCCGTCGCCCTGCCCTTCGAGCCGGTCCGCCTCTCGGCGCACGGGGTAATCGGGCTGGTCTGGGTGGCCGCGGGATCGACCTTCCTCGGCCTGTACGTCTGGTACCGGGGCATGGCGGAGATCGGTGTCCCCCGGGCGAGCCAGCTCCAGCTCGCCCAGCCGCTGCTGACCCTGGTCTGGTCGTTCCTGGCACTGGGCGAGGAGATCTCACCGGCCGCGCCGGCGGCCGCGGTGGCGGTCCTGGTCTGCATCGCCGTCACCCAGCGTGCGGGGCGGGGCCGGGGCCCGCGTGAAGGGACGGCGACCGCACCGGGTCATAGACTTGTAGACATGGACCGCCACCCGTGAGGAGGCCACTCCCGATGGAGGCACACGCGGGCGACCGGCTGCTGACCCACGGCAGGACCGTGGGCCGGCACGACCGGGTCGCAGAGATCGTCGAGGTGCTGGGCGACGGGGGAAGCCCCCCGTACCGGCTGCGCAACGAGGACGGGCACGAGTCGGTCATGGCGCCCGGCCCCGACAGCGTCGTCCAGCACACCGCCCCCGAGGACAAGGACCGCTGACGCGCGTCCGTGTCCGCCGGAGTCCGCCCGCACCACGGGTTCCGGCGGACACGGACGGCCCTCACCGTGCGCCTGCCCCTCTGGAAGCTCCGGACGGCAGGGGCGCGTACCGGCCGGACTCCCCCTTCGTCCGGCCCTTCGTCCGGAGCTCTAAAGGATGAACTGTGGCCTGATACCGGTATGCCGTGGCCGGCGACTCCTCACGCTACTGCTGTGCACAAGACGAACAACGGTCAGGCCGGACGCCGTCGAACCGGGCCCGCCGGGGTGGGGAGGCAGCGGCAGGGCCGTGGCACCCCCGCCGCCCCGGCGGCTCCCCCGGCGGATGCTCCGCGCCGGGCCGCACCGGGCGAACAGGCGCGGTACTGGTTCGACAACACGCTGGCCGGCGGCGGCGCCGCCCTCATCGGCTGGCTCGCCGTCGCGTGCCTGGTCGTCGTCGTACCGGCGAGCGCCGTCCTGGTGTGGACGGACGACCGGGCTCCCGACGGGCGGTGGGCGAAGGCGGCGGCGGTGTGGCGGAGCGTCGGCCAGACGCTCCGGCTGGGCGGCGAGGCCGGACCGCCGCTGCGCGTCGCCCTGTCGGTCCTCCTCGCCCTGGTCGCCCTCTTCTACGTGTCCACCCTCGTCAGCCTGATCACCACCGCGATCACCGAGAAGCTCCTCGCCCTGCGGCGCGGTCACTCCACCGTCCTGGAGCACGGCCACACCGTGGTGCTCGGCTGGTCCGACCAGATCTCCACGGTCGTCGCCGAGATCGTGGAGGCCAACGCCAACCAGGGGCGGGGGGCCGTCGCCGTCCTGGCCGACCGGGACAAGACGGACATGGAGGAGGAGTTGCGCACCGCGGTGGGCGACACCGGGCACACGCGGATCATCTGCCGCAACGGGCGCCCGGCGGACCCGGCCGCGCTCGAACGGGTCAGTCCGGCCACGGCGGACGTCGTCCTGGTGCTCCCGCGTGACGAACCCGGCGAGGACGCCGAGATCGTCAGGAGTCTGCTGTCCCTCCGGGCCACGGTCGGCGACGACTGCCGTGCCCGGATCCTGGCCGTGGTCCGGGACGGCCGTTACCGGCTCGCCGCCACGCTCGCCGCCGGCCCGGACGCCGTCGTCCTGGAGATCGACGACATCACCGCGCGGCTCGTGGCGCAGTGCGCCCGGCAGCCCGGCCTCTCCCTCGTGTTCCAGGAGTTGCTCGACTTCGCCGGTGACGAGTTCTACGTCGTCGAGGCTCCGGCCCAGGCCGGCCGCACGTTCGCCGAGGTCCTGATGGTCCATACGGCGTCGACCGTGGTCGGTGTCGTACGGGCGGACGGGGCGCTGCGGCTCGCCCCGCCGCCCGACTCGCTCATCCGCCCGGGCGACCGGCTCGTCGTGATCGCGGAGGACGACGACACCACGGTGGAGGCACCCGAGCCCGCGGCCGCCGACGTCTCGGTGATCGTCTCCCGGACGGTGCCGGCGGCGCGGCCCGAGACGCTGCTCCTGCTGGGGTGGAACCATCGCGCGCACCGCATCGTCCGCCATCTGTCCGAGCACGTCGCCCCCGGCTCGGTCCTCCACGTCGTGGCGGACGGCCCGGAGCCCGTGACGCCGGACGCGGAGGTCCACGCCGGTCTCACGGTCGTCCTGCGCCACGGGGACCCGACCCTGCCGGGGACGGTGAACGGCCTGGACCTCGCCGTGTACGACGGCGTCATCGTGCTCGGCCCCGACCGCGAGGCATGCGGGGGCGCACCGGACGACCGCACCCTGGTCACCCTGCTCCTCCTGCGCGACCTGGAACGCACATCGGGGCATTCGGCCGCCGTGGTCACCGAGATGACCGACGACCGCAACAGGGCGATCGCGCCGGTCGGCCCCGGGGCGGACTTCGTCGTCAGCGGCAAACTGGTCGGGCTGCTGATGTCCCAGATCTCGCAGAACCGGCATCTCTCCGGGCTGTTCGAGGAACTCCTGGCTCCCGGCGGTGCCACGATCCAGCTCAAGCCGGCCGGCCACTACGTGAGGACGGGGTGCCGCGCGTCCTTCGCCACCGTCGTCGCGTCGGCTTCGCTCCGGGGGGAGTGCGCCATCGGGTACCGGAGCCGTGACCGTACGACCACGGCCCCCGACTACGGGGTACGGGTGAACCCCCGCAAGGCCGGCGTCCGGTACTGGGGCGAGCACGACGACGTCATCGTGATCACCCGGCACTGATCCCGGCCCCCGCCGGGGAGCGGGCGCGGAGCCTCCGGAGCCCGTCCGGGGGATTCGCGTGCGCGCCGCGACCACGCACTCGGACCGCACGGGTGCGGCAGGAAAGCGGGAACAGGCGCTTGATCTTTCAACATCTCCATTGTTAGCGTGCACATGACGTCTTCGGGAACGGAGCCCCCATGCGCATGAGGACCATCGCCCTCGCGGCGGTACCCGCGGCCCTTCTCGGTGTGATGGCGTCCGCGCCCAGCGCCTCGGCATGGTCTCCCGGCAACTGCCCCCCGGGGTCCTTCTGCGTCTGGCCCGACTGGTGGTACGGCGACACCGGGATGCCCCCGTCGCTGGTGACCGACGACGAGTGGTCGGGCAGCGCACGCGGCCACATCTTCTACAACAACACGTCCCGGGACGTCACGATGACGTACCTCGTCGTCCAGGACGCGGGGCAGGGACCCACGTACACGGCCTGCGTCAGCGGGAAGCAGGGGAGTTACTTCACCGTCCCCATGACGGTCACGGACGTGGCCTGGCGTGAGGACGACGGCAGCCCCTGCTGGTGACCCGGCCGGTGCGGGACCGGGCCCCGGGCCCGCACCGGTCCGCGCTGCGCCGCGGCCGTCAGCGCGCCCCCCGTTCGCGTACCCGGTGGTGCCCCGTGCGCGGTGCGCGGGCTCCGGCCCCGTAGTGGTCGGCGGCCACCCGGGCCATCGCGCCCGTCGGGTCCTTCATGACGTGACCGGCCGAGAAGTAGAGGTGCCCGCCGACCTGTGCGTGGTCCGCCGTCAGGTCGAGGTGGCGGGAGAGTTCGGCGGGGTCCTGCCAGGCGGCGGGCTGCGCGGGGTCGCCGCACTTGTAGAGCGCCTCCCCGATGTACAGGTCGACGCCCGTCCCCCGGACCGTCCGGGCCCACCACTCCACCAGCTTCGCGTAGTCCGCGGCGGCGTTGCCGATGTGCCAGTAGACCTGCGGGGCCACGTAGTCGACCCACCCCTCCTTCACCCACTTCCGGGTGTCGGCGTGCAGGTCGTCGTACGTCTGCACACCGGCCCGGGTGTCCGAACCCGCCGGGTCGGTGGCCGCGTTGCGCCAGACGGCGAAGGGGCTGATGCCGAAACGTACGTCCTTCTTGACCGCCTTGACGCGTTCGGCCGTCTCGCGGACCAGGCGGTCGATGTTGTCCCGGCGCCAGGCGGCCTTCGTGGAGAAGCCGGAGCCGTACCGTTCGTACGCGGCGTCGTCGTCGAAGGTCTGCCCGGCGACCGGGTAGGGGTAGAAGTAGTCGTCCCAGTGGACGGCGTCGATGTCGTAGCGGCCGACCGCGTCGAGCATCGCGTCCTGGACGAACTTCCTGACCTCGGGCAGTCCGGGGTTGTAGTAGAGCTTCCCGCCGTAGGGCAGGACCCAGCCGGGGTGGGTCCTGGCCGGGTGGCCGGCGGCCAGCTTCGACGGGTCGGTGTGGTTGGCCACCCGGTAGGGGTTGAACCAGGCGTGCAGCTCCAGCCCGCGGGCGTGCGCCTCGCGTACGGCGGTGCCCAGCGGGTCCCAGCCGGGGTCCTTGCCCTGCGTCCCGGTGAGGCACTGCGCCCAAGGCTCGTGCGGCGAGGGCCACAGGGCGTCCGCCGCCGGGCGCACCTGGAGGACGGCCGTGTTCAGCTTCAGCTCGACCGCGCGGTCCAGATGGGCGATCAGCTCCGCCTTCTGCGCGGCGGCGCTCAGCCCGGCTTTCGAGGGCCAGTCCAGGTTGGCGACCGTGGCGATCCACACACCGCGCAGCCCGTCGCCGGCGGCCCGGCGCCGCCGGGACGGGCCGGCCGCGCCCGCACGCTCCGGCCCGCCCGCCGCTGCGTCACCCGCCGCCATCACCGCGGCCACCACCGCCACCGCGCCCGCCACGAATGACCTCCGGCCGAATCGCCGCATCTGTTCCGCCTTCCACTGCCGTGTCCCGGTCCGTCACCCGGTGTGCATGTGACGCAGATCATGCCCATCCGCGGGCTCCGCGACCCGCGGGTCACCCGGACGGGATCGCGGAGTAACGTCGTGGGGTCGAGGCGGACACCGGGAACGAACGGGAACTGCCGCACTGAGATCAGCGAAAGGCACGAGGTGACGGACTCTATGGCCGACATTGCACGCGTCGGAGTGGTGGGCTGTGGCCAGATGGGCGCGGGCATCGCGGAGGTGTGCGCCCGCAGCGGCCTCGAGGTCAAGGTGGCGGAGACCACCGGCGAGGCGCTGGAGATCGGCCGCACCCGGCTGCACAACTCCCTCTCGAAGGCCGCCGAACGCGGCAAGATCACCGAGCAGGAGCGCGACGAGACGCTCGGCCGTCTCAGCTTCACCACCGACCTCGGTGAGTTCGCCGACCGCGACCTCGTCATCGAGGCCGTCGTGGAGAACGAGCAGGTCAAGACGGAGATCTTCCAGGTCCTGGACCAGGTGGTGACCCGCCCGGACGCGATCCTCGCCTCGAACACCTCCTCCATCCCGCTGGTGAAGCTGGCCGTCGCCACCTCCCGGCCGGACCAGGTCATCGGTATCCACTTCTTCAACCCGGCCCCGGTCCAGAAGCTGGTGGAGCTGATCCCCGCGCTGACGACGTCGGAGGAGACCGTCAAGCGTGCCGAGGCCGCGGTCGAGGGCATGCTCGGCAAGCACGCGATCCGCGCCCAGGACCGCTCCGGGTTCGTGGTCAACGCCCTGCTCATCCCGTATCTGCTCTCCGCGATCCGGATGTTCGAGTCGGGCATCGCCAGCCGCGAGGACATCGACAACGGCATGGAGCTCGGCTGCGCCCACCCGATGGGCCCGCTGAAGCTGGCCGACCTGATCGGCCTGGACACCGTGGCCTCGGTCGCCGACTCGATGTACGCGGAGTACAAGGAGCCCCTGTACGCCGCTCCCCCGCTGCTCCAGCGCATGGTCGACGCGGGCCGGCTGGGCCGGAAGACGGGGTCGGGGTTCTACCCGTACGTCTGACGTCCGGCCCACGGGCCCGGAACCGCAAGTGCGGTGGCCGGGCCCGGAACCGGAAACGCGGTGGCCGGGTCCGGAACCGCAAGCGCGGTGGCCGGGCCCGGAACCCGAAGCGCGGTGGCCGGGCCCGGTGTCCGGCCACCGCCGGTTCACTCCGCCAGCAGGTGACGCAGCATCAGCAGTCCGGCCGCCATGCCGGCCGCCGGTATCTCGCCCCGCGCGATCATGTCGGGTACCAGCTTGAGCGGCACCCATTCACGGCGCGAGGACTCGAAGCCGTCCGCCGGGGGCCCGGTGTGGACCGCCTCCCGGGTCCAGAAGAGGTGGTGGCGGGCGTCGATGAGGCCGCCGGCCGGCTCGACGGTCATCAGCGGGTTCAGCGGTCCAGGGCGCCAGCCGGTCTCCTCCTCCATCTCACGGGCCGCCGCGGCGACGGGCGACTCGCCGTCCTCGACCACGCCGGCCGCGAGTTCCCAGCCCCAGCTGTCGGTGATGAAGCGGTGCCGCCACAGCAGCAGGGCTTCGCCCGCGTCGTTGACGACGGTCGCCGCGGCGACGGGCCTCAGACGCACCAGGAAATGGTCCAGGTGCCGGCCGTCTGGAAGTTCGACATCGGCCAGATTGACCCGGAACCACGGGTTCTCGTAGACCGTTTGTTCACCCATGTTCGCCCACCGCACAGTTCTGCCGCCTTCCGACTGGTCGAAGGCAACATCTTCAGCGGGCGTGGCCGCCCCGGGGAATGCTCACCGGCCCTTCCGCGCGGGGCTCACAGAGGCACGCGCAGCGCTCCGTCGATCACACCGGCCGCCGCCCCGGCGTCGGCCGAGCCACTGGCGGCGAGCCGTTCCCGTACGGCGCGGAGCCGCTCCCGCAGCCGCCGGGACTCCATCCCCCGCGCGTACTCGGCCATTTCACAGGCGGTCCGGGCCGCCTTGTCGGCCTCCCCCTGGAGCAGTTCGAGATGGGCGAGCAGAGCGAGGCGGTGCACCCTGCCCCGGTCGTGCGCCGGGGAGCGTACGGCCGCGGCGGCGTGCTCCCGCGCGGCGCCGAGGTCCCCCAGGTCGAGCAGCGCCTCCGCCACCTGTACGTCGACGAGCCCGGGCTGGACGTATCCCGTCTCCTCCGGTTCCCGTCCGGGAAGGATCCGGGCGGCCTCCGCCTCGGCGCGGTGGATGCGCTCCAGGGCGCTGCCGGGGTCGCCGAGCCGGGCGTAGGCCTTGGCCTGCATCGCGTGGAGGTCGGCGGCCAGGGCCGGGGTGACGTGCGGGCCCGCCGCCCGCAGCGCGGCTTCGGCGAAGGCCACGGAACGGCGGTAGTCGGCCAGGAACAGCGACTGGTTGACCAGCAGGGCGATCACATAGCTTCCGAGCCCCCGGTCCCCGCTGGCCTTGGCCAGCCGCAGCGCCTGGTGGAAGTAGCGCTGGGCGAGCCCCTGGGCGTCGGAGTCGTAGGCGCAGATACCGGCGACGGCTGCGAGCGCGCCGACCGCCCGGTGCAGCCGGCGTCCCAGCGCGTCGTCGTAGCCGCCGCGCAGCAGGGGGGCGGCCTCGGCGTTGAGGAAGCCGACGACCCGGGACCTGGTCGCCAGCCCGCCCGCCTTCCGGTACATCTGTTCGTAGTGGGTACGGGCGGCGCGGAGCATCTCCAGGTCGTCGGCGCCCACCGGGCGCTCACCCGGCCGGGAGACGTCGGTGTCCTCCGGCGGGTTCTCCCAGTCCCATACCGGCATCACGGCCGGGGTGCCGGTGACGGCGGGCGTGCCGACGAGCCCGGTGCGCTGCTGGTCGTCGGCGCGCCACAGGGCGGTGGCGTGCTCGACGAAGCCCGGGAGACCGCCGGGCCGGGTCGCGGTGTGCGGACCGGAGGTGCCCATCCCGATGTCGTCGAGTGTCACCGGCCGGTGGAGACGGGCGGCCAGCACCTCGCAGATCAGGTCGGGGACCTGGCCGCGGGGGCGCTGGCCGTTGAGCCAGCGGGCGACGGCCGTGTGCTCGTAGCGCAGGGCGAGGCCCCGGGCCCGGCCGGCCAGGTTGATGTGACCGGCGAGTCCGGCGCGGGACACACCGGCCTCGTCGATCAGGGATTCGAGCAGGACGTTGGGCTCCATTGCCCCCCCATGTGCGCTTCCCGACGAGCTTAGAAGCGATTCACACGGGGTGTGAACCAAATGCCCGAACCGTCCGGCTGTGCGCTCTCCCGGAGGGATCACCGGGCCGCTTGAATGAACGTCTCGCAAGAGGCGGCCGGGTCGTCGGCTCCCCCTCGTACAGCTCGACGACCCGCGTCCGCGCCGTCCGCTCCGCCGGCCTGCCCGACACTCCGTGGCGGGGCGGACGGCGCCGGGCCGCACGCCCCCCTCGCCCGTCGGCGTCCCCGTCGGCGGCACCGGGCCCGCGGTCCGGCCCCGGGCCGGCGTCCGTGCCCCGCCCGTACGCGAGAAAGGAGGGGCGCATCCGCTCAACGGATGCGCCCCTCCCCTTCGTCACACGACTCCGGCCACGGATCCGGCCGTGCCCGCCGGCCGGTCCCTACGCGCCGCGCAGCACCGCGCCGGTGCGCTCGGCGGCCAGGGCGACCGCGGCGTCGCGGGCCGCGGTGGCCTCCTCGACGGTCAGCGTGCGGTCCGGGGCACGGAACCGCAGCGCGTACGCCAGGGACTTGTTGCCCTCACCGATCTGCTCGCCGGTGAACACGTCGAACAGCCGCAGCGATTCGAGGAGTTCCCCGGCGCCCTCGCGCAGGGCCTGCTCCACCGCGGCGGCGGGGACACCGTCGGCGACGACGAGCGCGACGTCCTGGGTCGCCACCGGGAAGGTGGAGATCCGCGGGGCCTGGAGGGCGCCGTCCACGGCCCGCTCCAGCGTGTCGAGCTCGACCTCCATGGCGCTGGTCCGCTCGGGCAGGTGGAGTTCCTTGAGGACGCGCGGGTGCAGTTCGCCCGCGTGTCCGAAGAGGACCTCCTCGCCGTCGACCGTGACGTACAGCGCGGCGCAGCGGCCGGGGTGCCACGGGGCGTGCCGGTCGGCGCGCACCGTCAGCTCGACACCCGCCTCACGGGCGATCGTGCGGGCCGCCTCGATCGCGTCCGCCCAGGTGGCGGGGCGGCCCTTGCCCCACCAGCCGGCCTGCTCGCGGGCGCCCGCGAGGACGACGGCGGCGCGGCGCGGCTGGCGCGGGAGGGCCGCGTCCAGGGCGGCGATCTCCTCGTCGGTGGGACGGCGGTCCACGGGCAGCCTGACCGCGCGGGTCTCCTCGCCGGTCGGCCGGAAGACCAGGCCGGTCTCGAAGAGCGCCAGGTCGTGGCTGCCCCGGCCGTCGTTGCGCCGCAGCGCACCGAGCAGGCCCGGCAGCAGCGTGGTGCGCAGCGAGGGCTCCTCGTCGGAGAGCGGGTTGACGAGGGTGACCGTACGGCGGCGTGCGTCGTCCTGCTCCAGGCCGAGCTGGTCCAGGACGGCGCGGCCGATGAACGGGTAGCTGAGCGCCTCGACGTAACCGGCGCCGGCCAGCGCGCGGCCGACGCGGCGGTGCAGCCGCTGGCGTTCGGTGAGCCCGCGCCCGGACGGCGGGGTGGGCAGGGTGGACGGGAGGTTCTCGTACCCTTCCAGCCGGATGACCTCTTCGGCGAGGTCGTTCGGCGCGGTGAGGTCGGGCCGCCAGGACGGCGCGGTGACGAGCAGCTCGTCCTGTCCGTAGACGTCGCAGCCGACCTCCTGGAGGCGGCGTACGACGGTCTCACGGCCGTAGGGGACACCGGCGACCCTGTCGGGGTGGTCCGCGGGCATCGCGATGGTGCGGGGTGCGGAGGGGGCACTGATCTCGGTGACGCCCGCCTCGGCGGTGCCGCCCGCGAGGAGGACCAGCAGGTCGACGGTGCGCTGCGCGGCAGCGGCGGCGGCCTGCGGGTCCACACCGCGCTCGAAGCGCCTGGACGCCTCGGAGGACAGCTTGTGGCGGCGCGCGGTCCGGGCGATCGAGATCGCGTCGAAGTGCGCGGCCTCGATGACGACCTCGGTCGTCCCGGCGTCCTCGGTGGCCGCGTCGGCGATCTCGGTGTGGGCACCGCCCATGACACCGGCGAGACCGATCGGACCGCGGTCGTCGGTGATGACCAGGTCCTCGGCGTCCAGGACGCGCTGGGTGCCGTCGAGCGTGGTGAGCTTCTCGCCCTGCTCGGCACGGCGTACGCCGATGGCGCCCTCGACCCGGGTGCGGTCGTAGGCGTGGAGCGGCTGGCCGAGTTCGAGCATCACGTAGTTGGTGACGTCGACGGCGAGCGAGATCGGGCGCATTCCGGCCTTCTGCAGCCGGCGCTGCATCCAGATCGGGGAGCGCGCCTCGGGCCGCAGCCCGGTGACGGTGCGCGCGGTGAAGCGGCTGCAGCCGATGGGGTCGGACACCTTGACCGGGTAGCCGAAGGCGTTCGGCGCGGGCACGTCCAGCAGGGCCGGGTCGCGCAGCGGCAGGCCGTAGGCGGTGGCCGTCTCGCGGGCGACGCCGCGCATGGACAGGCAGTAGCCGCGGTCCGGGGTGACGGCGATGTCCAGCACCTCGTCGACGAGCTGGAGCAGCTCGATCGCGTCGGTTCCGGGCTCGTACTCCGGCGGGAGCACGATGATGCCGTGCGTGCCGTCGTCGCCCATGCCGAGCTCGTCGGTGGAGCAGATCATGCCGTGCGAGGTCTTGCCGTACGTCTTGCGCGCGGCGATCGCGAAGTCGCCGGGCAGGACGGCGCCCGGGAGGACCACGACGACCTTGTCGCCGACGGCGAAGTTACGGGCGCCGCAGACGATCTCCTGCGGTTCGCCGGTGCCGTTGGCGTCGCCGACGTCGACGGTGCAGAAGCGGATGGGCTTCTTGAAGCCCTCCAGTTCCTCGATGGTCAGTACCTGTCCGACGACCAGGGGGCCCTTGAGGCCGGCGCCGGTCTGCTCGACGGTTTCCACCTCGAGGCCCACGGCGACCAGCTTGGCCTGTACGTCACGGCCGGTCTCCGTCGCCGGCAGGTCGACGTACTCCCGCAGCCAGGAAAGCGGGACGCGCATCAGATCTCCATCCCGAACGGCCGGGTGAAACGGACGTCACCTTCGACCATGTCTCGCATGTCTTCTACGTTGTGGCGGAACATCAGCATCCGTTCGATGCCGAACCCGAAGGCGAATCCGCTGTACTTCTCGGGGTCGACGCCGCAGGCGACGAGCACCTTGGGGTTGACCATGCCGCAGCCGCCGAGCTCGATCCAGCCCTCGCTGCCGCAGGTGCGGCAGGGACGGTCCGGGTTGCCGACGGACTCGCCGCGGCAGACGTAGCAGACCATGTCCATCTCGGCGGACGGCTCGGTGAAGGGGAAGAAGTTCGGCCGCAGCCGGGTCTTCATGTCCGGGCCGAAGAGCGCCTGGACCATGTGGTCGAGGGTGCCCTTGAGGTCGGCCATGGTGAGGCCCTCGTCGACGGCGAGCAGTTCGATCTGGTGGAAGACCGGGGTGTGCGTGGCGTCGAGCTCGTCGGTGCGGTAGACCCGGCCGGGGCAGACCACGTAGACGGGGGGCTTGCGGCTGAGCAGCGAGCGGGCCTGGACGGGCGAGGTGTGGGTGCGCAGCACGACACCGGACTCGTCGGTCTTCGCGCCGTCGGCGCCCTGGACGAAGAAGGTGTCCTGCATCTGCCGCGCCGGGTGGTCGGGCACGAAGTTCAGGGCGTCGAAGTTGAACCACTCCGCCTCGGCCTCGGGGCCCTCCGCGATCTCGTAGCCCATGGCGACGAAGACGTCGGCGACGCGCTCCATGATGGTCGTCAGGGGGTGGCGGGCGCCCGCCGGGGTGCGGTCGTAGGGCAGGGTGACGTCCACCGCCTCCTCGACCAGCACGCGCGCGTCGCGCTCGGCCTCCAGCTCGGCCTGGCGTGCGGCCAGTGCCTTGGAGACGGCGCCGCGGGCCTGGCCCACGCGCTTGCCCGCCTCGGCCTTGGCCTGCGGGGGCAGGGCGCCGATCTCCCGGTTGGCGAGCGACAGGGGCGAGGCGCCGCCCGTGTGCGCGGTCTTCGCCTGGGCGAGCGCGTCGAGGTCGCCTGCGGCGGCGAAGGCGGCGAACGCCTCGTCCCGCATGCGCTCGATCTCTTCCGGTTTCAGTGCCTCGACCTCGACCGGGTCGTACGACTTGTTCGGTGCCGACATCTCTTCCCGTGCTTCCGATTGGCTGGATACTGCTCCGTACCGGGGACCGCCCCGGACCCCGCGACCCCTGCCTCGACGACCGAGGGCGCAAAGGTGCCAAAAGTCGAGTCTACGGGCCGCCGGGAGGCGAAGAAGCCCGTGGGCCGCTCAGCTCAGATAGGCCGGCGCGCTCACGGGCAGGATAAATCGGAACTCCGCCCCGCCTCCGGGCCCCCGGCCGACGGTGATCGTGCCTCCGTGCGCCTCGACGATGCCCTTGACGATGTACAGGCCGAGACCGGTCCCGCCGCGCTTGCTCCCCCGCCAGAAGCGGGTGAAGACACGGCCCATCGACTCCTCGGGGATGCCGGGGCCTTCGTCACTCACGGTGACCGCCGTTCCGCTCTCGTCGCCCTCGCCGTGCGCGGGGGTGATGTCGATGGTGACGGTTCCCTCGCCGTGGCGCACCGCGTTTTCCAGGAGGTTGCCGAGGACCTGGTCCACCTTGTCCGGGTCCGCCCAGAGATCGGGCAGCGGCTGCCGGGTGCGCAGCAGGAAGCGGCCGGGGGCCTGGCCGTTCGCGGTGAGGGCCCGGACGTGGCGTTCGACGGCGGCCGAGATGTCCACGGGCTGGCGGCGCAGTTCCAGCCGGCCGGAGTCGATGCGGGAGATGTCGAGCAGCTCGGCGATGAGCCGGGTGACGCGGTTGGCGTCGGCGTCGACGGTCTCCAGCATCAGCCGCTTCTGGTCGTCGTTGAACCGCTCCCACTTGGCCAGCAGGGTCGCGGTGAACCCCTTGACCGAGGTCAGCGGGGAGCGCAGTTCGTGGGCGACGGTGGCGATCAGTTCGGCGTCGCTGCGCTCGCTGCGCCGGCGGGCCTCGGTGCCGCGCAGGGAGACCACCACCCGGCTGACCGGCCCCCTGGGCGTGTCGCGTACGTACCGGGCGGAGACCAGCACCTCGCGGCCGCCGGGCAGCAGCAGGCTGCGTTCGGGCTGTCCGACCCGGGTGGCGAGCCCGCCGTACGGGTCGGTGAGGGGCCACCAGCGCCTGCCCTTGAGGTCCTCCAGGGGCAGGGCGTGTTCCAGGGGCCGGCCGAGGGCGGCGGCCCGGGGTGTCGCGGTGATGCGGGCGGCGGCGGTGTTGAAGCAGACGATCCGGCCGGTCTCGTCGGCGACGACGAGACCGTCGGGGAGGTGGTCGGGATCGATGCCCGCGGGAGGCGCGGACGGGCCGGCGGCCTCGCCCGTGCCGTCCTGGACGCCGAGGGCGTACGCGGCTGCTGTCTGTGTGTGTCGCGGCGTGCTCATGCCGACAGCCATCTTCCCGTACCCCACCTCTCGAACCGGTGCAGTGGGCCCCCGAGTCCGTCACCCTACTAGGCGCCGGACGGCGAGCGACACCCTGCGGGGGCGCACCGGGAGGTGTGGCCGGTATCGATCGGTGAAAGCGCGCGCGGGCGCGTTTCAGCCGGTACGGCGCGGGCGCTGGGCGCGCGCGGAGGCGTAGAGGCAGACCGCGGCGGCGGTGGCGAGATTCAGGCTCTCGGCCTTGCCGTGGATCGGGACCCGGACCACCGCGTCGGCGAGCGCCCGGGTCTCCTCGGGCAGGCCCCATGCCTCGTTGCCGAAGACCCAGGCGGTGGGGCCGCCCATGGTGCCCGCGTCGAGTTCGTCGTCGAGGTCGTCGGTGCCCGCCCCGTCGGCGGCCAGGATCCGCACCCCGGCCCCGCGCAGGCCCCGCACGGCCTGTTCCACGGGGACGCCGACGGCGACCGGGAGGTGGAAGAGGGAGCCGACCGAGGCGCGGACGGACTTCGGGTTGTAGAGGTCGACGGAGGCGTCGGTGAGGACGACGGCGTCCGCGCCGGCCGCGTCGGCGCAGCGCAGCACCGTCCCGGCGTTCCCCGGGTCGCGTACGTGGGCGAGCACCGCGACCAGCGTGGGCTTCGCGGCGAGGACCTCCTCGAACGGCGAGTCCAGGAAGCGGCAGACGCCGATCAGGCCCTGCGGGGTGACGGTCTGCGAGACGTCGGCGAGCACTCCGGCGTCGGCCAGGTGGACCCGGGCCCCGGCCTCGTGCGCGGCGCGGACGATGTCGGCGTACCGGTCGGCGGCCTCGACGGTGGCGAACAGCTCGGTCAGCGTGGCCCCGCCGTCGCTCCCCCGGTGCGCGGCGGCCTCCCGGACGGCCTGGGGGCCCTCGGCGATGAACCGGCGCTCCTTGCCGCGGAAGTTGCGCCGGGCGAGGCGCCGTGCGGCGGCGACGCGCGGTGATCGGGCGGAGATCAGTTCGGGGGTGCCCATGGTCGGCGGCGAGCCTCTCTGCGTAACTCTGCTTCACTGCGTACGTTTCTTCGCGTACGCACGTCTACGTACGGGGCCCGCGTCCGTACCCCGGGGGCGGCTGCGCGGTGCGCAACGCACCGGACCCGCAGACGGCTCGCGCCTGCGGGTCCGGCTCAACACGCTGGAAGGGGGCCTGGATCAGGCGGCCTTCGGGGCGTTGACGTCGCTCGGGAGGGCCTTCTGGGCCACCTCGACGAGCGCGGCGAACGCGTTGGCGTCGTTGACCGCGAGCTCGGCCAGGATCTTGCGGTCCACCTCGATGTTGGCGGCCTTCAGACCCTGGATGAGGCGGTTGTACGTCATGCCGTTCTGGCGGGCAGCGGCGTTGATGCGCTGGATCCAGAGCTGACGGAAGTCGCCCTTGCGCTTCTTGCGGTCGTTGTAGTTGTAGACCAGGGAGTGGGTGACCTGCTCCTTGGCCTTGCGGTACAGGCGCGAACGCTGGCCGCGGTAACCGCTGGCGGCCTCGAGGATCGCCCGGCGCTTCTTGTGTGCGTTTACTGCCCGCTTGACGCGTGCCACTTTTAACTCCTTGCAGCGGGGTCAGGTGGTCATGGTCCAGACTCACCCGACCCGGAAACGAATGGGGTCCCGGTCGGATCGAGAACGCGCCCCCGGTTCACCCGGAGGCAGCGGCCTCACTTGCCGAGAAGCTTCTTGATCTTCTTGGCGTCGGCCGGAGCCACGACGGTCGTGCCGGTCAGCGAGCGCGTCTTCTTGGACGACTTGTGCTCGAGCAGGTGGCGCTTGCCCGCCTTCTCGCGCAGCACCTTGCCGGAGCCGGTGATCTTGAAGCGCTTGCTGGCACCGCTGTGCGTCTTGTTCTTCGGCATCGCGCCGTTATCTCCTCGTCGGTGGCGCCCCTCACGGTGCGGGCACCGGAATGGCGGGGGCGTCAGATCTCTGGTGGTTCCGGGGGGACCCCGGGGCCGCCTGGATGGCGGCCCCCGCGATCAGCCCTCGGAAGGTGTCTCGCCCGGGGCCTCGGCCCCTGCGGCGTCCCCCTCGGACGCGGCGTCGGGGGTGTTCCCCTGACGCTCGGCCTTGCGGGCGGCCTGGGCCTCACGGGCCTCGGCCATGGCTTCGGTCTTCTTCTTGTGCGGGCCCAGAACCATGATCATGTTCCGGCCGTCCTGCTTCGGGTTGGACTCGATGAAACCGAGGTCCTCGACATCCGAAGCGAGACGCTGCAGCAGTCGGAAGCCCAGCTCGGGACGGGACTGCTCACGACCACGGAACATGATCGTGATCTTGACCTTGTCCCCCTGCTTGAGGAACCGGACGACGTGACCCTTCTTGGTGTCGTAGTCGTGCGGGTCGATCTTCGGCCGGAGCTTCATCTCCTTGATGACCGTGTGCGCCTGGTTCTTGCGCGCCTCACGGGCCTTCATGGCCGACTCGTACTTGAACTTCCCGTAGTCCATGAGCTTGCACACGGGCGGGCGGGCGGACGCCGCCACCTCGACCAGGTCGAGGTCGTACTCCTGTGCGAGCTCAAGGGCCTTGGCAAGCGGGACAATCCCGACCTGCTCGCCGCTGGGACCGACAAGTCGCACCTCGGGAACGCGAATCCGGTCGTTGATGCGGGGCTCGGCGCTGATGGATCCTCCTCGGTAGCACCACGCGACCGCCTGGCGGGCAGCCGCGTAACGTCTTCATTTCGGTAAGACCAACCGAACCGGGAGACAGAAAATGCCCCGGACGGGACACAGGCGGGGCTCCAGGTACTACCGGAACACCACCGCATACCATCACGGGGCGCATCGGACGGCCCCATCGTCCGTACGGAACGATGGCTGCCGTCTGACCGGTGACCTGCCGTCCCGGAGGGCGGTCAGGTGGGAGATCGGAGCCTCCACTTGCGGGCCGGGCACACATGTGTCCAGCCGGTCGTTACACAAGGTTAGCAGCCCGCCCGCGCGGAAACCAATCCCCCTGTTCCGCCCGGGTCCGCGCCCGGGTCCCGTGGGAGGGGCGTGCCCGGCCTGGCCTTATCGTGTGGGGCATGAGTGACGCGACCACCCCCAGCGGCGGCAACCCCGGCTTCGACGACATGGCCCGCGACATCGCGGAGGTCCCCGCGGTCGAGGTGATCGTGACGGTCGCGGTCAATCTGATGAGCGCGGCCGCCGTGAAGCTGGGCCTGACCGAGGAGGGCGAGGAGCACAAGGACCTCGACGAGGCCCGCAAGCTGGTGCACGCGCTGGCCGGTCTGCTCGACGCGAGCACCACCGAGATCAGCACCTTCCACGCCTCCCCGCTGCGGGACGGGCTGAAGTCCCTCCAGCTGGCCTTCCGCGAGGCATCCCTCGTGCCGGACGAGCCGGGCCGGGGCCCCGGCGAGAAGTACACGGGCCCGGTCTACGGCTGAGGGCCGCCCCGCCGCCTCCGGCGGAGCGGCGCGTCAGGAGGGGGACACGGGACGCACCGCGAGGATCGCGATGTCGTCGGTGTTGTCGGCGCCGAGCCCGATCAGCAGTTCGTCGCAGAAGACGTCGAGGGATTCACGGGCCAGCTCGGCGGCGTGCCGCCCCAGCCGTCCCATGGCCTCGTCCAGCGACTCGTCCCGGCGCTCGATCAGGCCGTCCGTGTACAGCAGCACCGTCGCGTCCGCCGGGACGGCGTCCTCCGCGCGGGGGCGGAGCATGTCCGGGTCCATGCCGAGCAGCAGCCCCGAGCCGTTTTCCAGGTACCGGGTGCGGCCGTCGTCCATGACCAGCAGCGGCGGCAGGTGCCCCGCCGAGGAGTGCACGAACTCCCACGGGCCCTCCTCCGCTCCCTTGAGCAGGCCGTAGACGCAGGTCGCGGTGGCCTCCCGGGACAGGCTGTGGTTCGCCATGTCGAGGCGGCGCAGCACCGTCTCCGGTGGTTCCCGGCGGTCGACGGCGATGCCCCGCAGCATGCTCCGCAGCTGGCTCATCGCGATGGCCGCGTCCAGGTTGTGCCCGGCCACGTCGCCGATGACCAGCGCGAGGTCGCCGGTCGGCAGGACGAAGCTGTCGTACCAGTCGCCGCCGACCTGCGCGGTGGTGGACGACGCGGCGTACCGGGCCGCCAGGTCCAGGCCGCGGACCGCCGGCAGTACGGGCAGCAGTGACCGCTGGAGCTGTTCGGCGATGTTCCGGGTCTCCTGGTGCAGGCGCGCGTTGTCCACGCCCAGGGCCAGGGCGTGCCCCAGGTCGTCCACGAGCGGCAGTTCCTCCTCGGTGAACGGCCACTCCCGTCCCGTACGCGCCACGGTCAGCACCCCGATGGTCTCCTGGCGGGCACGCAGCGGGATGACGACGGCGCTGTCCGCGCCGAGCCGCTCGAACAGGCGCCCGTAGTCCACGTCCAGCGGGCTCATCCCGGCGTGTTCCGGGGGCTCGGTGAGCAGCAGCGGGCCGGCACCGCTGAGCGCCCGGGCGAGAGGGCCGCGCGCCGTGTCGGTGAGCGGCGGCAGCATGCCCTCCAGGTCCTCCGCGTACGGCGCGCCGGGGCCGCGGCGCGCCACGCACGCCCGTTCCACGCGCGCGTCCTCGGTGAGCAGGTCCACGGCGCACCAGTCGGCGAACCGCTCGGTCAGGATCCGGCAGACCCGCTGGAGGCCGTCGTCCAGGTCGGAGGCGTTGCTCATCGCCGCTCCGGTCTCCGCCAGGAGCGACAACCGTTCCAGTACGGGCAGCACCGCTTCGCGGCGCTGTGCGGTTCCGGGCCGCGGGGCGGCGACCGGGGGGAGCCCCGGGGCTCCCCGTCCGTCGGGGGCGGGGGCCTGGTCCCGGTGGCCGGCGGAGCGCCTGGCGCCGGGGCGGCGTGCCGTGGGGCCGGGGGTGGCGGCGCGGGGGGAGAGCTGGGCGACGAACACCGTGCGGCCGTCCGCGGTCTCCTGGGTCTGGATGAACAGCCGCACCGGTACGAGCCGTCCCTCGCGGTGCAGCGCGGGGAGCGGGACGGAGCGGCCCAGGATGTGGGGCTCTCCGCTGAGCAGCAGGGAGGTGAACGCCTTGACGTGCCGTCCGCGCAGATGCTCGGGGATGAGTGCGGTGAGCGGCTGTCCGACGAGTTCCTCCGGGTCCCAGCCCAGGAGGCCGGCGGCGGGCCCGTTCACCGCGATGATGCGGTTCTGTTCGTCGGCGGCGATCGTGGGGACCCTGCTGGTCCGGACGTGGCCGGGGTCCCAGGGCACCAGTTCCGCCGGGCCGGCGCCCGGTTCCCGCGGGACCACGGTCCACGCGGTGGGGCGGGCGCCGGCGAGCTGGCCGGTGATCTCGTCGAACAGCCATGTGTGGAAGACCCGGCTGCGGGGCAGCGCCGGCAGGGTGAGCAGCCGCTCCTCCCGTGCGGCCCGCTCCCCCGCGTCCAGTACGCGGCTGAGGGCCTCGACCGCCGGTGCGGCACCGGGCCGCATCGCCAGGGGCAGGGAGCGGATCTCCCCCTCGGCCGGTTCGTCGCGGAGGGCGGCTGTGACGCACTCGCTGATCACGTTGCTGATGTCGTGGGCGGTGGCGAGGTCCCGCGGCGGCACGACGCTCCTCCCGGCGGCCTCGGCCAGCTTCAGCTCCCGCAGCAGTACCTGCCGGTGCTGCTGGGAGGCCGAGTACAGCGCGCCCGGTACGTCGACGAGGACCACCGGTTCCGCCGGTCCGGCGGGGGGTGCGGGGAGCTCCCATGCCGAGGGGTGCCGTGCCCCGTCCGGCCACAGCTCGAACCAGACCGTCTTGGTGCCGTCGCCGGTCTCGACGCCGTACAGGGACGCCAGCCGGCTGACGAGCACCAGCCCTTGTCCGATCCCGGCGTACGGGGGGCACTCCCGCGCCACCGGCATCCGCGAGGGGCGGTGGTCCAGGACCGCTACGCGGATCCGGCCGCCCGACTCCCCGGCCGCCACCCCGATCTCGGTACCGGCGTGCAGCACCGCGTTGGTCACCAGCTCGCCCGTGAGGAATTCCGCGGTGTCCAGCAGGTCGGGCATGGCGCCCGGTACGGCCTCTTCCAGGGCGGTCCGCACGAACCGCCGGGCTCGCGCGACGCTCTCCGGAGCCGGAGGGAACCGCTGTGACGGTGTCTCCGAGGCACTGGTGGCACTGGGGTCACCCATGGGCCCAGTCTGCACCAGCGGCCCCCGCCCCGCGGCCCGCCCGAGCCGCGCACCGTGGCGGACGGGTGAGCGCGCGGCCCGGGGAAGTCCGGCTCAGCGGCTGAACAGCGGCTCGCCCGGGGCCTCGGCACCGGACGGGAGCACGGCCAGGTCGAGGCCGCGTACCAGGCGGGCGCGCAGGACCTCGCTGGACGCCAGGGCCTCGGCGACGCGCCGGGCCGCCTCGGCCACCACCGCGTCGGGGGCGAGGACCAGCGCCAGGGTGCCGTCGGCCCGGCCGGGGCCGAGGTGGGCGCGCAGCACCGCCGGTTCGGCGGCGGCGGCCTCCCGTACGGCGGCGACCACCAGCGGGTCGTCCAGCGGGTCGGTGCTGGTGCGGTTCTCGGCCAGCGCGAGCAGCGCGGGGCCGGTCAGCTCGAAGGCGACGGGCCCGGCCAGGTCGAGCACCAGGGTGTCGGCCTTCTCGTGCGCGGCGGCCTGGAGTGCCTGGTGCAGGGGTACGGCGACGGGCCTGGCCTGGGGGTCCCAGAGGGCCAGCGAGGCGGTGGAGGTGAAGGCGGGCAGCGCGCGCCGGTCCCCGGCCTGCAGGGTGGGCACCGCCATGTCGCTGGTCTTCTCGCGGCGCAGCCCGCTCCCCCGCCGCGCGTTCCCGTCCTCCGCCGGGGTTCCGTCCCCCTCCTCGACCTCGCCGAGGACGGCGACGACCGGGACGAGCAGCCGGGCGTCCCGGAGTGCGGTGAGGACCGGGCCGACGGCTGTCCGGTCCTGGGACCAGGCGGCCAGCGCGGCCGTGAGTGCGGGGGCGGCCGAGCCGTCGTCGTCGGAGAAGCCGGGGTCAGGGATGTTCTTGAGCGCCACGGGACGAGCGTAGTGGGTCGGCTCTCCCGGCCCGTCGACAGGTCGGGTCTCCCGGGGCGGGCTCAGCGGCGGCCGGGGAAGCCCGGGAGGCCGGTACCGGGTGTGGCGGGTGCGCCCGGCCCGGTCCCTGACGTGGTCCTGGTGCGCCACAGCACCACGGCGACGGCCAGCAGTACCACGCCGGCGCCGCCCGCGGCCGGGGCGAGCCAGGCGGCGGGCCCGTCGTCGTCCCGCGCCGGGGCGGGGCCCGGCCCGAAGTACTGCCCCCGGTAGCCGGACCGGGACGGCTTCTCCGCCGCCCCTTCCGGGCGCAGCTCCGCCCCGGCCTCGATCGCGGCGGCGGGGTCGGCCGTCCCGTGACCGCGGGCGTCGTCCCGGCCGCCCTCCGGGGCGTCGCGGGCGGTGTCGGCGAGGAGCTTCTTGATCTGGGCGGGCGACAGGCCGGGGTGGGCGGCGCGGACGAGGGCGACCGCCCCGGAGACGAAGGCGGCGGCCGCCGAGGTGCCCCACTCCATGTAGTAGTGCTGGTCGGGGTTGGCGACGACGATGTCCACCCCGGGGGCGCTGACGGTGGCGTACCAGCGGCGGGTGGAGAAGGACGCGTGTGTGCCGTACCGGTCGACGGCGGTGACGGCGATCACCCCGGGGTAGGCCGCCGGGTAGGAGGGGCGGTCGCCCTTGTCCCCGCTGTTGCCGGCGGAGGCGACCACGGAGACGCCCTTGCCCAGGGCGTACTGGACGGCGGAGTCCTCGCTCGGGTCGGGGTGGGCCGACTTGCTGTCGTCGCCGAGGGAGAGGTTGATGACGTCGGCGCCCTGGTCGGTGGCCCAGCGGATGCCGTCGGCGAGGGCGGTGCCGCGTGACTCGCGGGCCTTGCCGCGGGAGGGGTCGGTGGATTCGAGGATCACCCGTCCCGGCAGGATCTTCGCCTCCGGGGCGACCCCGAGCACACCGTCACCGCGGTCCGGCCCGTGGCCGTGGCCCGCGATGATGCCGGCCATGGCGGTGCCGTGCAGGGCCCATGACGCGTCGCCCCGCGTGGCACCGAAGCCTATGAAGTCCTTGCCGGACAGGACCTGGCCCTCCAGGTCGGGGTGGCTTCCGTCGACCCCGGTGTCCAGGACGGCGACGGTGATGCCCTCGCCCTTGGTGGTCCGCCATGCCTCGTCGGTGTGCAGGGCCTGGCGTCCCCATTCCTGGGCCCGGATGGCGTCGGCCTGCGCGGGTACGGCGGGCAGCAGGGCGAACGCGGTGGCGGTGACCACCGCGGCGAGCGCGCGCGGCCGGCTGGGACGGGTCATTCCGGCTTCTCCGTGAGGTCGGTGATCGTCCTGCGCAGCGCGCGCTCCACGCGGTCGGCGATGCCCTTCGCCTCGTGGCCGAGGCCCGCCTCGGCGGGGGCGGTGGTGGCCCCGGCCTCCGTCGCCCCGGCGGCGGGCTGGGGCTCGGCGACGGCGCGGCCGTCGGCGAAGCCGGAGACGGAGAACACCACGACGGGTGCCTCGGTCAGCACACGGACGGTCCAGCTGGCGCGCTGGTCGTCGCCGAACCCGGCGGCGACGGTCCCCTTCACCGGGTACGTACGGGGCATCAGGTCCGCGCGTTCGGCGAGACGCTGGCCGGTGAAGCGGGTGCCGAGCGCGCTCATGGCCTCGGCGTCGGCCTCGGTGAAGACGAGTCCCACGGTGGTGACGCTGCTGCGGGTGGCGTCGGTGTAGGTGGCCCGCACCAGGCGTTCGCAGCCGACCGGCCGGAGCGTCTTCAGGAGCAGGGGGTCCAGGCCGGCCGCGCAGCCGCTGTCGGCGGCGACCGCGACCCGGGTCCAGGTGCGGTCGGTGGCGCCCGGTCCGGCGCCGTCGCCCTTGAGGGTGCGGGGGAAGAGCGTGTCGACGGGGACGCTGTGCCAGACGGACCGGCCGACGGTGTACGCGTCGTCCGTCCGGGGCCCGTCCGCCGGACCCCCGGTGAGCCAGGTCCCGGCGGCGGCACCGCCGGTCAGCCCGAGGCCCAGCACGGCGCAGACGGCGGCCACGGCGGCCCTGGCCGGGGTCCGGGCGGGTACGGGACGCAGCCGTGTGGTCGTCTCGGCGGGGGTCTCGGCGTACGCCTGCGTGTACATGCCGGGACCGGGCAGCGGGGGGAGGGCGCCGGGGCGCGGGGTGAGGTCCACCGCGCCGACTGGTCTGCGCCGGGTCGGCTCGGGCGGCGGCGGAACCGGGGCGGTCCGGGCGGAGGGGGCCGGAGGAGCCTGGGAGGCGGGCGGTACCGGGGAGGCGGGCGGTGCCGTCGGCACAGGGCGCAGCCTGGCGGTCGTCTCCACGGGCGGGGGCGGGGGCGGGCACACAGGAGCGGGAGCCTGACCGGGCACGGGAGGCTGCGGAGGTGCAGGGGTCTGTGGAGCTACGGGGGTCTGCGGAGGCACGGGGGCCTGCTGAGGCACAGGGGCCTGCGGGGACGCCGGAGCGGGTGCCCCACCGGACACGGGCCCCGGCCCCGGAACGGGCGCGGGCGTCCGGCCGGGCGCAGGGGCCTGCGGGAATGCGGGAACCCGGCCGGGCGCGGGAGCCGACGGGGGTGCGGGGGCGCGGGGCGGGACGGGTGGCGGGGCCGTCGGCGGGGCGGCGGGCGGAGGGGAGACCGGCCGGGGCGGCACCGGAGCGTGCTGCGCCTCGGTACTCATCCCGCCCCCTGGTTCACGTTCACGTCCCCGTACCGCCGGCGTCACGCCGTCCCGGACAGGGTGGTCGGTCAACCGCCTGACCGTCACTCTACGGGGTGCGCGGCTCCCCGTGGGCACGGGACGGAGGGAGCGGGGTGTTCTGCGCCGAACATCCCCTACCCATGGGTACGACTGTCTGGCAAGCTGCGGCCATGGCTGCCCGTACCTCTGACCGGACCCGTTACGACCGGGCCACCGCCCACCTCGAAGCACCCCTCGCCGTCGTCGACCTGGACGCCTTCGACGCCAACGCCGACGACCTGGTGCGGCGTGCGGGCGGGAAGCCCGTGCGGGTGGCGAGCAAGTCGGTGCGCTGCCGGGCGCTGCTCGAACGGGTGCTGGCCCGCGAGGGGTTCGCCGGGATCATGTCGTTCACGCTGGCGGAGTCGCTCTGGCTGGCCCGTTCCGGTTTCGACGACGTGCTGCTCGCCTATCCGTCCGCCGACCGGGCCGCGTACGCCGAACTGGCGGCCGATCCGAAGCAGGCGGCGGCCGTGACCGTGATGGTGGACGACCCGGCGCAGCTGGAGCTGATCGACGCCGCACGGGCCGGCGGGCGCGAGGAGATCCGGGTCTGCCTGGAGCTGGACACCTCGCTGCGGCTGCTGGGCGGCCGGGTGCGGGTCGGTGCCCTGCGCTCCCCGCTGCGCACCCCGGCGCAGTTGGCGGAGCTGGCCCGCTCGGTGGTCCGCAGGCCGGGGTTCCGGCTGGTCGGGCTGATGGCGTACGAAGGCCATGTGGCCGGGGTCGGCGACTCGGTGGCGGGGCACCCGCTGCGCTCGCGGGCCGTACGTCTGATGCAGGCGACCGCCCGCCGGGAGCTGGTGGCGCGGCGCGCGGAGGTGGTGCGGGCGGTGCGGGCGGTGGCCCCGGACCTGGAGTTCGTGAACGGCGGCGGGACGGGCAGTGTGCAGCACACGGCCGCGGAGGCCGCGGTGACGGAGATCGCCGCCGGGTCGGGGCTGTACGTCCCGCGCCTCTTCGACAACTACACCTCGTTCACCGGCCGTCCGGCCGCGCTGTTCGCCCAGCCGGTGGTCCGCAGGCCGGGCGTGGGGGTGGTGACGGTGCTGGGCGGCGGTTACCCGGCTTCGGGCGCGGCGGGCGCGGACCGGCTCCCGGTCCCCTACCTCCCCGAGGGGCTGCGGTACGACCCGATGGAGGGGCCGGGCGAGGTGCAGACCCCGCTGCTCGGCTCCCCCGCCGACGACCTGCTGATCGGGGACAAGGTGTGGTTCCGGCACGCCAAGGCCGGTGAGCTGTGCGAGCGTTTCGACACGTTGCGGCTGATCGAGGGCGACCGGGTCACGGCGGCCGTGCCGACGTACCGCGGTGAGGGCCGCACGTTCCTCTGACCTCGCGGCCCCCCGCGCCCCGGCACGTACGCCTACAGCGGGGTCACGTAGGCCCCCGCGATCCCGCCGTCCACGAGGAAGTCCGTGGCGTTGACGAAGGAGGAGTCGTCGCTGGCCAGGAAGGCCACCGCGGCGGCGATCTCCGTGGCCCGGGCGAACCTGCCCAGCGGGATGTGGACCAGCCTCCGGGCGGCGCGTTCCGGGTCCGCGGCGAACAGTTCCCGCAGCAGCGGGGTGTCGACCGGCCCCGGGCAGAGGGCGTTGACGCGGATGCCCTCGCGGGCGAACTGCACGCCCAGTTCACGGGAGAGGGCGAGCACCCCGCCCTTGGAGGCGGTGTAGGAGATCTGGGAGGTGGCCGCGCCCATCCTGGCGACGAAGGAGGCGGTGTTGATGATCGAGCCGCGGCCCTGGCGCCGCATGTAGGGCAGGACGGCCTTGCAGCAGAGGTAGACGGAGGTGAGGTTGACGTCCTGGACGCGTTTCCACGCCTCCAGCCCGGTGGTGAGGATGGAGTCGTCGTCGGGCGGGGAGATGCCCGCGTTGTTGAAGGCGACGTCGACGCTGCCGTAGGTGTCGTACGCGGTCGCGTAGAGCGCCTCGACCTGGCCGGGGTCGGTGACGTCGGTGGGGACGAAGACGCCGCCCGCCTCCTCCGCGGCGGCGGCGCCGGTCTCCCGGTCGATGTCGGCGCAGACGACCCGGGCGCCTTCGGACGCGAGCCGGCGGACGGTCGCCAGGCCGATGCCGCTGCCCGCTCCGGTGACGACGGCGGTACGTCCCACCAGGCGGCGGCAGACGGCCGGGGCGCTCGGGGAGCCGGGGGCGGGGGACGCGGGGTTCGGGTCGGTGCTCATGGGTGCTCAGTCCTCCGTGCCGATGAAGACGTTCTTGGTCTCGGTGAACGCCGCGAGGGCGTCGGGCCCCAGTTCGCGGCCCAGTCCTGACTGCTTGCAGCCGCCGAACGGTGTCCAGTAGCGGACGGCGGAGTGGGAGTTGACGGAGAGGTTCCCGGCGCGGACGGCCCGGGAGACCCGGAGCGCGCGGCCGACGTCGCGGGTCCAGAGGGAGCCGGCCAGTCCGTGGTCGGTGGCGTTCGCCAGCCGTACGGCGTCGGCCTCGTCCTCGAAGGGCAGGACGACGGCGACCGGGCCGAAGACCTCCTCGGTGGCGACGGGCGCGTCGGGGCGCACGCCGGTGAGGACGGTCGGCGGGAACCAGAAGCCGGGCCCGTCCGGCGCGCTGCCCCGGATCGCCTCCGCGCCCTCGGGGACGTAGCCGCGGACGCGTTCCAGCTGGGTGCCGGAGATCAGCGGGCCCATCAGGGTCTTCTCGTCGGCGGGGTCGCCGACGGTGACCGCGGCCACGGCGGGTTCCAGCAGCGCGAGGAACCGGTCGTACACCGTCCGCTGGACCAGGATGCGGGTGCGGGCGCAGCAGTCCTGCCCCGCGTTGTCCAGGAAGGACATGGGGGCGGTGGCCGCGGCCGTCTCGATGTCGGCGTCGGCGAAGACGATGTTGGGGCTCTTGCCGCCGAGTTCGAGGGTCAGCCGTTTCACCCGGTCCGCGCACCGCGCCATGATCCGCTTGCCCACACGGGTCGAACCGGTGAAGACGATCTTGCCTACGCCGGGGTGCTCCACCAGAGCGGCGCCGGTCACGTCACCGGCCCCCGGCAGTACCTGGAAGAGGTGCTCGGGCAGCCCGGCGTCGAGGGCGATGCCCGCCAGCCGCAGAGCGGTGAGCGGGGTGGTCTCGGCGGGTTTGAGGAGGACGGCGTTCCCCGCGGCGAGGGCGGGGGCGAAGCCCCAGGCGGCGACCGGCATGGGGAAGTTCCAGGGGGCGATCACCCCGACGACACCGATCGGTTCGAGGAAGGTGAGGTCGACACCGCCGGGCACCGGGATCTGCCGGCCCGTCAGGCGTTCCACTCCCCCGGCCGCGTAGTCCAGCAGGTCCCGGACGTTGGCCGCCTCCCACCGGGCGTTGCCCAGGGTGTGCCCCGCCTCGGTGACCTCCAGCCGGGCGAGCTGTTCGCCGTGTTCGCCGACGAGTACGGCGAAGCGGCGCAGCAGCCGGGCACGGTCGGCGGGCGACAGGCCGGCCCAGGTCCGCTGGGCCCCGGCGGCCCGGAGGACGGCGGTGTGGACCTCGGCGGCGGTGGTGGCGGGGACGGTGGCGACGTGCTCCCCGGTCGCCGGGTTCAGTACGTGGTGCTCAAGGGTCACGGGCTGCCTCACAGGGTTTCCGTCGGGCGGGGGCGTCGCGGGCGGGTTCCGGCTCCGGGGGGCCGCAGGCGTCTTCGCTGTCCTTCCCGGCGTGCCGGCGGGGCGGCTCGGACGGGGGTGCGGAGCCCCGCGGGGGCAGGGCGCCTCACAGGCGTTCGAAGGAGCGCCGGCGTTCCCAGTCGGTCACCGCGGCGTCGAATGCCTCCAGTTCGACGCGGGCCATGTTGCGGTAGTGGGCGACGACCTCGTCGCCGAAGGCCTCCCGGGCCACCTCGCTCTTCTCCCACAGGCCGGCGGCCTCGCGGAGCGTGCCGGGGACCCGGTCGTATCCGGCGGTGTAGGCGTTCCCCTCGCACGCCTCGGGGGGTTCCAGCCGGTGCTCGATGCCGTGCAGCCCGGCGGCGACGAGACCGGCGACCGCGAGATAGGGGTTGACGTCGCCGCCGGGCAGCCGGTTCTCGAAGCGCAGGGACGGGCCGTGGCCGACGACCCGCAGGGCGCAGGTGCGGTTGTCGTGCCCCCAGGCGACGGCCGTCGGGGCGAAGGAGCCCGGCTGGAAGCGTTTGTAGCTGTTGATGTTGGGCGCGTACAGCAGGGAGAAGTCGCGCAGGGCGGCGAGCTGTCCGGCGAGGAAGTGCCGCATGAGGGGGGACATCCCGCCGGTCCCGTCCGCCATGACGCTCCGGCCGCGGCCGTCACCGCTGCCTCCGTCCCCACTGCTGCCGCCGCCGCTGCCGCCGTCGTCGCGGAGCGAGAGGTGGATGTGGCAGGAGTTGCCCTCGCGCTCGTTGAACTTGGCCATGAAGGTGAGCGCCACCCCTTCCTGGGCGGCGATCTCCTTGGCGCCGGTCTTGTAGACGGCGTGCTGGTCGCAGGTGACGAGGGCCTCGTCGTAGCGGAAGACGATCTCGTGCTGGCCGGGGTTGCACTCGCCCTTGGCGGACTCGACGGTGAGTCCGGCGCCCGCCATCTCGTTGCGGATCCGGCGCAGCAGGGGTTCGACGCGGCCGGTTCCGAGGACGGAGTAGTCGACGTTGTACCGGTTGGCGGGGGTCAGGCCCCGGTAGTCGCTCTCCCACGCCTGTTCGTAGGTGTCCTTGAAGACGAGGAACTCGAGCTCGGTGCCGACGTGGGCGGTGAGGCCGCGGACCGCCAGCCGTTCCAGCTGCCGCCTCAGGATCTGGCGGGGGGCGGCGGCGACCGGTGAGCCGTCCTCCCAGGTGAGGTCGGCCATGACCATGGCGGTTTTCTCGTGCCAGGGGACACGGCGCAGGGTGGCCGGATCGGGGCGCATGACGAAGTCGCCGTAGCCGTTGGACCAGGAGGACATCGCGAACCCGTCGACGGTGTTCATGTCCGTGTCGACGGCGAGCAGGTAGGCGCAGCCCTCCGTGCCGTGGTCGAGCACCTCCTCCAGGAAGAAGGAGGCCGCGAACCGTTTGCCCTGGAGCCGGCCCTGCATGTCGGTGAAGGCGAGGACGACGGTGTCGATGCCGCCGTCCGCGACGAGCGCGCGCAGTTCCTCGGTACGGAGCGGGGGTGTGCGGTCTGCCACGGGGTACTCCTCGTTCGGCGGGCCGGTCGGCCTAAGGTATGGGTCGGAACCTTCAGGGGGAGGGGGATCACGACATGACGGACGTGACCGGCGTACCGCCGGGTCCCGGGGGCCCGCTGCCGGTGCTGCGCCCGGTCCGCGGGGGCAACGGCTCCGAGGAGGCCCTGGAGCAGGTCCTCCAGGTGATCCGGCTCGGCCTGGTGCCCGCCGGCGGGCGCCTTCCGCCGGAGCGCGAGCTGGCCGGGCGCCTGGGTGTCAGCCGGGTCACGCTGCGCGAGGTGCTGAAGGTGCTCCAGGACCGGGGTCTGGTGGAAGCCCGGCGCGGGCGACACGGCGGTACGTTCGTGCTCCCCCGGCCCGGGCTTCCGGGCGGCGGGGAGGAGCTCCGCCGCCGGGCGGGCGCCGTCGACCTCCAGGACGTCCTGCGCTTCCGTGAGGTCCTGGAGACCGGGGCGGCCGGGCTGTGCGCGGCACAGGACCTCGGCGGCGAGGGGGCGGACCGGCTGCGGGCGGCTCTGGCGGCGACACACGAAGCACCTCTGCCCGACTACCGCAGGCATGACACCTTCTTCCACCTGACGCTCGTCCGGCTCTCCGGCTGCCCCTCCCTGGCCGACCGGTACGCCGCCGTCCGGGCGACGGTCAACGACCTGCTGGAGTGCGTCCCCCTGCTGGTGCGGAACCTGGAGCGCTCCCAGCACCAGCACACGGCGCTCGTGGACGCGGTGCTGGCGGGCGACGGGGCGGCGGCCCGCGCGGTGGCGGCCGGGCACTGCGCGGGGACGGAGGCCCTCCTGCGGGACTCCCTGGCTTGAACCAGCCGTTCCGGATCACCTCTCTTGCGCGGCGGTCTGGTACGAACAAAGGTATGGCGCATCACCATTGCATTCGGACGGGTCCGCGGACCCGTCCGCCGGAGGGACCGCGCCATGCACGAACCGCTCATCGGCATCACCACCTATCTGGAGCCGTCGGCCCGCTGGGGTGTCTGGGAGCTCCCCGCGGCGCTGCTGCCCTCCGCGTATCCGCAGATGGTCCAGCGCGCCGGCGGCCTGGCCGCCCTGATGCCGCCCGACGCCCCGGAGCGGGCGGGCGCGGTGGTGGAGCGGCTGGACGGCCTGGTGATCGCGGGCGGGGCGGACATCGAACCCGGGCTGTACGGCGCGGAGCGCGATTTCCGCACGGGCCCGCCGGTGCACGAGCGCGACACCTGGGAACTGGCCCTGTTCCGGGCGGCGCTGGAGGCCGGGGTGCCCGTGCTCGGCATCTGCCGCGGGCTGCAGCTGGTGAACGTCGCCCTGGGCGGCACCCTGACCCAGCACCTGGACGGCCACACCGGTCCGTTCGGCAAGGCCGGGGTGCTCGGCGAGCACACGGTGACACCGGTCCCGGGGACGCTGTACGCCTCACTCGTGCCCGAGGATGCCTCCGTACCGACGTACCACCACCAGGCCGTGGACCGGCTGGCGCCGGGGCTGGTGGCGTCCGCGCACGCGGCGGACGGCACGGTGGAGGCGGTCGAACTGCCCGGCGGGCAGTGGGTGCTGGGGGTGCAGTGGCATCCGGAGATGGGCGACGACCCGCGGGTCGTGCAGGCCCTGGTGGACGCGGCCCGGGCCGGTGCGGGGGCCGGGCGCCCGGCCGCGGAGCGGGTCTGACGGACCGGCACCGGCCGCCGGCCCCTCAGCCGCGGGCCGGGCCGAAGGGGCGCGCGGTCAGCGAGAGCAGGTCGCGGGCCGGGCCCGCCGGGCGGTGGCCTGCGGGCCAGACGGCGCGCAGCTGGCGGCGCAGCCGGATGCCCGCGACGGGCACCTCGACCAGGCGCCGGGCCGAGAGTTCCTCGTCCAGGGCGAGTTCGCTCAGCACGCAGGGGCCGGCCCCGCTCTCCGCGGCGCCCTTGACCGCGGTGGTGGAGGAGAGTTCGAGCAGCGGGCGGGCCAGGCCGCCGTGTACGGCGAGCGCCGCGTCCAGTACCTGGCGGGTGCCCGAGCCGTGTTCGCGCAGGATCAGCGGGGCCTCGGCGAGTTCCCGGGGCGTCACCTGCGTGCGCCGGCGCGCCCACGGGTGGGACGGGGCCACCACGACGACGAGCCGGTCGTGCGCGATGACGGTGCCGTCGAGGCCCTCCGGCACGGAGAGCCCCTCGACGAAGCCCAGGTCCGCCTCCCCCGAGAGCAGGCGCAGGGCGGCCGCCGCGGAGTTGCCGGCCAGCAGCGACACGGCCGTGCCGGGGCGTTCCGCCCGCAGGGCGATCAGCCATCCGGGCATCAGGTACTCCGCGATGGTCATGCTCGCCGCCACCCGCAGCCGGGAGTCCCGCCGGTCGCGGAGCGCCTGCGCCCCGGCGTCGAAGGCTTCGGCGGCCTCGACGACCCGGCGCGCCCAGTCGGTGACGAGGGCGCCCGCGCCGGTCAGCCGCGAGCCGCGCGGCGAACGGTCCAGCAGCGCCACACCGAGCTGCCGCTCCATCGACCGGATACGGCTGGAGGCCGCGGGCTGGCTGACGCCGACCTCCCGCGCCGCGCGCCCCAGGCTGCCGTGGCGGGCCACGGCCAGCAGCAGCACCATCGCCCCCAGGTCGGGCACCCGGTGGGAGAGGGGGGCCGGCGGCTCCCCAGAGGGGCCTTTGCCGGGAGGGAGGGCGGCGGAGGGTTCGGGAGGAGCCATAAAGCCAGCTTATGACCTTATAGCTCCGGGGTCCCTGGCGGGGCCCGTCCTCCCCCCGGAGAATCGTGGCATGGCCATCTATCTGCGGTCCCGATCGCCGGCACGCGCCGCCGTCCCCTTCACGGGCGCGCCCGGGTCCCCCCTGCTGCGGCACTTCGGCCCGAACTGGTACGCGCCCGTCATGGGCACCGCCGTCGTCGCGACCGCCGGCTCGGCGCTGCCGGTCCGGGTGCCCGGTCTGCGCGGTCTCTGCCTCCTCGTGTGGGCCCTCTCGGCGGTCATGCTCCTCGCGGTGCTCGCCGCCCGCGCCGGGCACTGGGCCCTGCACCGGGACCAGGGCCGCGCCCACCTCCTGGACCCGGCGGTCGCCCCTTTCCAGGGGTGCATGCCGATGGCGCTGCTCGCGGTGGGCGCGGCCACGCTGACAACCGGCCGGGACCTCATCGGCCACACCGCCGCCGTCACGGTGCACGCCCTGCTGTTCACCCTGGGTACGGTGACGGCGCTCGCCGTCGCCGTGGTGGTCCCGTATCTGATGGTCGTACACCACCGGCCCGGCCCCGGGGCCGCGTCGCCGGTGTGGCTGCTGCCGCTGGTGGCGCCGATGGTCTCGGCCGCGGTCGGACCGGCGCTGGTGCCCGAGCTGCCGCCCGGCCAGTGGCGTGAGGCCCTGCTGCTGGGCTGCTACGCGATGTTCGGGATGTCGCTGCTGGCGACGCTGGTGGTCCTCCCGCTGGTGTTCGGGCGGCTGGTGCACCACGGCCCGCTGCCGCTCGCGCTGACGCCCACCCTGTGCCTGGTGCTCGGACCGCTCGGGCAGTCCACCACCGCCCTGGGCGCCCTGGCCGATGTGGCGCCGGACGCGATCGGCACCCCCTACGCGTCCGCGCTCGGCGCGTTCGCGGTGCTGTACGGGGTGCCCGTCATGGGGTTCGCGCTGCTGTGGATCGCACTGACCGCGGCGCTGGTGGTACGCGCGGCACGCCGGGGCATGACGTTCTCGATGACGTGGTGGGGGTTCACCTTCCCCGTCGGGACGTGCGTCACGGGCTCGGCGGGGCTGGCCCGGCACACGGGGCTCGCGGCCTTCGACTGGCTGACCGTCGCGCTGTACGCGGCCCTGCTCACGGGCTGGGCGGTGGCCGCCGTGCGGACGGCACGCGGGCTGGCCGGTGGGGCACTGCTCCAAGCCCCCCGGCCGGCGACGGCGCCCGCAGCCTGAGGACCGGGCCCGGCCGCGCGGTCACCGCCTGGAGTCGTACGTCGCGTCGATGTGTTCGGCGACCGAGACGACCAGCAGCCGGGTGCCCGGCTCGGTCGCCCGCCACCGGTGCCGGACCCCGCCGGTGAGGAACAGGGTGTCGCCGCGCCCCAGCCGGTGGGCCCGGCCCTCGGCCTCGACGTCCACGGCACCCTCCACCACGTACATCACCTCGTCGTTGCGGTGCTGGAACTCCCGCCCGAGGTCCTGTTCGCCCACGAACTCCAGGGCGCTGAGCTGGTGGCGCCCGTGCACCAGCCGGTGGACGCCGTCCTCCTCGTGGGCCCGCACCACCTCCACCGAGCGCGCCGAGTCAGCTGCGGCGCGGAGGCGTTCGGTGGTGGTCTCCAGCGCCTCGGCCACCCTGCTCAGGGACCCGGGGCTGGGTCTGGCGCGCTCGTTCTCGACCTGGCTGAGGAAGGGCACGGACAGCCCGCTGCGCGCGGCCACCGCGGCCAGGGTGAGCCCGAGAGCCCTGCGCCGCCGCCGCACCGCGGCTCCCACCCGTAGGGCTTCCTTCTCGTCCATGTCCGCTCCCTCCCCCGATCGCCGTGTCCCGGTAGCCAGCACCCTACGCATGTCGTCCGGGCGATGGAGGGGAAGCAGCCGGGCGGCGAACCTCACGGGGCCTCCCGGACAAGCCTGAGGGGGACGGCTCCGGTACGCGACCGGGGCCGTCCCCCTCAGGGAGTCCTGGCGGGCGGGCGCCCGCCCCCGCCGGAGAAGGCTCCGCCGGGACCTTTGCGGGGGTCCCGGCGGGCCCCTGTCCGGTCCCCCGGGCCCGTCCGGCGGACCAGGGCGGGAGCGCGGGTGTCCGGGTCAGCCGGCCACCGGCGCCATCTCGTCCACGATGCCGGGGTTGGCGTCCATCCAGCGGCGGGCGGACTCCTTCTCCTTGCCCGCACCGCCCTTCTGCATCTCCACCTCCAGCGAGGCCAGCTGCTCCTCGCTCAGCTCGAAGTCCTTCAGCCAGCCCGTGAACTCGGGGAACTCCTCGGCGAAGTCCTTCTTGGCGACGGTGTGGATCCGCTCCCCCTCGCCCCAGGCGCCCTTGGGGTCCTCCAGTTTCTTCAGGTCGTGCTTGCCGTAGGCCCAGTGCGGCGACCACAGGGTCACCACGACCGGCTCCTTCTTCTTGATCGACCGGTCCAGCTCGGCCAGCATCGAGGAGGTGCTGGAGGAGACGACCTCGTACTCCCCCTCCAGGCCGTAGGCCTTGAGCACCTTCTTGTCGAGCGTGCCCATCATCCCGGCGCTCGACTCGATGCCGATGATCTTGCCGTTGAACTTCTCGCCCTGGCCCTTGAGGTCCTCCAGCGAGTCGATCCCCTTCACGTAGGACGGGACGGTCAGCTCCAGCGAGGTCGGCCCGTACCAGGAGCCGAGGTCGGTGAGCCGGTCCTTGTACCGGTTGACGTAGTCCTTGTGCGTGGTGGGCAGCCAGGAGTCGAACTGCACGTCGAGCTGTCCCTGGGCGAGGCCGGTGTAGAGCGGCCCCGGGTCGAGCTGCTTGACCGTGGTCCGGTACCCCCGGTCCTCCAGCACGTTCTGCCACAGATAGGTCGAGGCGATGGCCTCGTCCCACGGGAAGTAGGCCATGTCGACGGTCTTGCCCGCGTCCTTGCCCTGCTGGGTGCCGCCCTGGCCGCCGGGCAGCGGGGCCAGCTTGTCGAGGACGTCCGGGTTGTCCTTCAGCCAGGTGCGGACGCCGTCCTGCTCCTTGCCCTGGCCGGCCTCCTGGATGGTGTTCTCCAGACCGGTGAGCTGTTCCTCGGTGAGCTCGAAGTCCTTCAGCCAGCCGGCGACGACCGGGGACTTCTTCGCGAAGTCCTTGTGGGCGACGGTGTGGACCTCTTCACCCTTGCCCCAGGCGCCCTTGGGGTCCTTCAGCTTCTTCAGGTCGTGCTTGCCGTAGGCCCAGTGCGGCGACCACAGGGTCACCACGACCGGCTCCTTCTTCTTGATGGAGGCGTTCAGCTCGGCCAGCATCGAGGAGGTGCTGGAGGAGACGACCTCGTACTCCCCCTCCAGGCCGTAGGCCTTGAGCACCTTCTTGTCGAGCGTGCCCATCATCCCGGCGCTGGCCTCGATGCCGATGATCTTGCCGTTGAACTTCTCGCCCTGGCCCTTGAGGTCCTCCAGCGAGTCGATCCCCTTCACGTAGGACGGGACGGTCAGCTCCAGCGAGGTCGGCCCGTACCAGGAGCCGTAGTCCTCCAGCCGGCCGCTGTACTTGTCCCAGTAGTCCTTGTGCGTGGTGGGCAGCCAGGAGTCCGTCTGGAAGTCGATGTCACCGCGGGCGACACCGGAGTACAGCGGGCCCGCGTCGAGCTGGGTGACGCCCGTCTCGAAACCGCGCTGCTCCAGGATCTCCTTCCAGAGGAAGGTCGAGGCGATGCCCTCGTCCCACGGGATGTAGCCCATGTTGATCTTCTGGCCCTGCCCGACGTCCGTGCCGGCCGCCCGCGATTCCCCGGAGTCGCCCGCGGAGCCGGCGATGTTCAGACCGCCCGCGACGAGCGCGAGGACGACGACACCGGTCATCGCGACGGCGGTGCCCGGCTTGTAGTGGGCGAACTTCAGCCGGCGCGCGCCGGCGGCGGCCTTGGCCGCGGCCCGGCGGCCGAGCGGGGAGACCCGCTCGTTGAGCGCGCCGGTCATCCGGTCGAGGTACATGGCGAGGATGACGACGGCGATACCGCTCTCGGCTGCGAGACCGACCTGGAGCTGGGTGATGGCCGCGTAGACCTTCTCACCGAGGCCGCCGGCGCCGGCCATGCCGCCGATGACGACCATCGACAGGGCCAGCATGATGACCTGGTTGATCCCGGCCATGATCGTCGGCAGCGCGAGCGGCAGCTGGACCCGGGTCAGGGTGTGCTTGGGCGTGGTGCCGAACGCCTGGGCCGCCTCGACGAGTTCGCTGTCGACCTGGCGGATGCCGAGTTCGGTCATCCGGACGCCGGGCGGCATCGCGAAGATGATGGTGGCGATCACGCCGGGGGTGACACCGACGCCGAAGAACATCACGCCGGGGATCAGGTAGACGAAGGCCGGCATGGTCTGCATGACGTCGAGCACCGGCCGCAGCGCGGCGCCGACCCTGCTGTTCCGGGCGGCCCAGATGCCTGTGGGCACCGCGATCACGATGGTGATGGCGGCGGCCACGACGACCAGCGAGAGGGTGCCCATCGCCTCGTCCCAGAGGGCGAGGGCGTCGATGAGCGCGAAGCCCACGAAGGTCAGGACGGCGGGCAGCACGCCCCGCAGCCAGAAGGCGAGGACCGCGAATATCCCGGCCACGAGCAGCGGTTCGCCACCGCCCAGCACCGCGTCGACCCCGTCGTACATGGCGCCGAGGACGGTCTTGACCGCGTCGAAGATCCAGGTGAGGTGGGACTGCAGCCAGTCGACGGCGCTCTCGACCCATTCACCGAAGGAGAACCTAGGCACCGGCGTTCACCTTCTTCGCGCCGCGCGGGCCCGGCGGGGCCGTGGCGGCCTTCCCGGAGCCCCGCGCGCCGGCGGCGGCCTCGGCCTTCGGCTCCTCACCGAGCGCGGCGAGCAGCCTGGACCGCGGTACGACGCCGAGGAGGGCGCCGTCCCCGTCGGTCACGGCGACGGCGACACCGCTGGTGGAGCACGGGGCGAAGAGTTCCGCGACGGGCGTCTCGGCGGTCACCGTGGCGGGGGCCTCGGCCACCAGCTCGGCGTGGGGGCGCCCGGACTCGGGCTCCTCCATGATCGCACCGGCGGTGAGCACCCGGGAGCGGTCCACGTCCTGGATGAAGGAGGCCACGTAGTCGTTGGCCGGCCGCACCAGGATGTCCTCGGCGGTGCCCTGCTGGACGATCCGGCCGTCGCGCATGACGGCGATGCGGTCGCCCAGGCGCATGGCCTCGTTGAGGTCGTGGGTGATGAAGACGATGGTCTTCTTCAGCCGCTGCTGGAGTTCCAGGAGCTGGTCCTGCATGTCCCGGCGGATCAGCGGGTCGAGCGCGCTGAAGGACTCGTCCATCAGCAGCAGGTCGGCGTCGGTGGCGAGCGCGCGGGCCAGGCCCACACGCTGCTGCATGCCGCCGGACAGCTCGTCCGGCCAGGACTTCTCCCAGCCCGCGAGGCCGGTCAGCTCCAGGGCCTCGGCGGCCCGCGCCTCCCGCGCCTCGCGCGGTACGCCCTGGACCTCCAGGCCGTAGGCGGCGTTCTCCAGCACGCTCCGGTGGGGGAAGAGCGCGAAGTGCTGGAAGACCATGCTGATCCTGGTCGAGCGGACACCGCGCAGCTCTCGGGGGGTCAGAGCGGTGAGGTCCTGCCCGTCGAAGAGCACGCGCCCCGCGGTGGGGTCCAGCAGGCCGTTGAGCATCCGGAGCAGGGTGGACTTCCCCGAGCCGGAGAGGCCCATGACGACGAAGATCTGCCCCGGCTCCACGGTGAACGAGGCGTCGATCACCGCTGCGGTGGTTCCGTCGGCCCGCAACTCGTCGCGGTGGGCACCGCCTTCGAGCTTCCGGACGGCTTGATCGGGTCGTCTGCCGAACACTTTGTACAAGTGCTCGGCTTGCAGCCTGGACACATACACCTCACGCGTTGAACCGAAAAACGGCCTGCCACCCCCTTCGGCAGACCGTGGAGCGGGCGGATCCGGTCCGCGGCGCACGCGCATCTGATCGAAAAATGGACGTGGTCCGCTCCGTCGGCGCGCCTGCCCGCGCTTACACACCCCAAACACATGTGTGACCCATGACACTCCGGAACCCCGTGACCGCGGGAACCGTACGCTCCGGGCCCGGGGCTGTCGGTGGTGTGCGGCATGATCAGGTGTGTGACGCGACGCCTGATGCTCCTCGACACCGCCTCCCTGTATTTCCGCGCCTACTTCGGCGTACCGGACTCGGTGCGCGCCCCTGACGGCACCCCGGTGAACGCCGTGCGCGGACTGCTCGACTTCGTCGCACGGCTGGTGCAGGACCACCGGCCGGACGAGCTGGTCGCGTGCATGGACGCCGACTGGCGCCCGCACTGGCGGGTCGAGCTCATCCCGACGTACAAGGCGCACCGGGTGGCCTCACCGGCTCCCGACGGCGCGCCCGACGAGGAGGAGGTCCCCGACACGCTGTCCCCGCAGGTCCCGGTCATCGAGGAGGTGCTGGACGCGCTAGGCGTCGCCCGGGTGGGGGTCTCCCCGTACGAGGCGGACGACGTCATCGGCACGCTGGCCCGGCGGGCGGCGGGGCCGGTCGACATCGTCACGGGCGACCGCGACCTCTACCAGCTCGTCGACGACGAGCGGCGGGTGCGGGTCCTCTACCCGGTGAAGGGGATGGGGACGCTCCAGCTGACGGACGAGGCGTGGCTGCGGGAGAAGTACGGCGTGGGCGGCGCGGGCTACGCGGACCTCGCGCTGCTGCGCGGTGACCCGAGCGACGGCCTGCCGGGGGTCCCCGGCATCGGCGAGAAGACGGCGGCGAAGCTGCTGGACGCCTACGGCGACCTGGCGGGGATCATGGCCGCGGTCGACGACCCGGCCTCACGGCTGACCCCGTCGCAGCGCAGGCGGCTGGACGAGGCGCGGGCCTATGTGGCGGTCGCGCCCGAGGTGGTCAGGGTCGCCGACGACGTGCCGCTGCCCGGTTTCGACCCCGCGCTCCCCCGGGAGCCGCGGGATCCCGCGGCGCTGGAGGCACTGGCCGCGCGGTGGGGGCTGGGCGGTTCGCTCCGGCGTCTGCTTGTGACGCTGCGGACGTAGGGTGCTAGCTTAGGTATACCTAAGTGCGAAATCCAGGGACGTCCAGAGCAGGGAGAACCTCGTGGCAGAGCGGCCGGCACGCCGGACACCGAAGGCACAGGGGGCGCGGGTCGTGCGCACCGAGCGGATCACCCCGCACATGGTGCGTGTGGTCCTCGGCGGTGACGGCCTGGCGGACTTCGCCCTCGCCGGGTTCGCCGATCACTACATCAAACTGTGCTTCGCCCCCGAGGGCGCCGATTACGCGCACCCGTACGACATGGCGAAGATCCGCGAGGAGTACCCGCGCGAGCAGTGGCCGACCACGCGTACGTACACGGTGCGTTCCTGGGACCCGGTGGCCCGGGAGATGGCCGTCGACTTCGTGGTGCACGGGGACGAGGGGCTCGCCGGACCGTGGGCGGCCCGGGCGCGGGCCGGTGAGCAGGTGACCTTCCTGGGGCCCGGCGGGGGTTACGCTCCGGACCCCTCGGCCGACTGGCACCTGCTGGCCGGCGACGAGAGCGCGCTGCCCGCGATCGCCGCCGCGCTGGAGCAGATGCCGGCGGAGGCCGGGGGGTACGCCTTCGTGGAGGTCCCGGACGCGGCGGAGGAGCAGAAGCTGGTCGCGCCGGACGGCGTCGAGGTGGTCTGGCTCCACCGGGGCGACCGCCCGGTCGGCGAACCGCTGGTCGCCGCGGTGAAGGGGCTGGAGTTCCCCGAGGGCCGGGTGCAGGCGTTCGTGCACGGCGAGGCGGGCTTCGTGAAGGAGATCCGGCGCCATCTGCGTCTGGAGCGCGGGATTCCGCTCGCGCAGCTGTCCGTCTCGGGTTACTGGCGGCTCGGCCAGAACGACGACGCGTGGCGCGCGGTGAAGCGTGAGTGGAACGAGCAGGTGGAACGCGAGCAGGAGAGCAACGCCTGAGCTGACCGCCGACCCGCTGACCCGCACCGGAGCCCGGCCCCCGCCCGAAGGCGGCGGCCGGGCTCCGGTGCCGTCCGCCGGCGTTCCCGGCCGGGGCCGGCGGGCGGAGGTTTCCGGCCGTCCGGGCAATCCGCGGGGCTGTCGGCTCCGAATCAGCACGGAAGCCGTCGTCCCCGGAAGGAACAGCCCCGTGAGAGAAGCCGTCCACATCAGTGAGCGTCCCGCGCCGGGGCCCGACCCCCAGGAGCTGCTCGTCCGGGTGGCCCGCGGGGACCAGGACGCTTTCACACGGCTGTACGACCACATCAGCGGGCCGGTGTTCGGCCTGGTCCTCCGGGTGCTCCGCGACCCCGCCCAGTCCGAGGAGGTGGCCCAGGAGGTGCTGGTCGAGGTCTGGCGGACCGCGCCGCGCTTCCAGCCGTCCCGGGGCAGCGCCATGAACTGGGTGCTGACGCTGGCCCACCGCCGTGCCGTGGACCGGGTCCGGTCGGCCGAGGCGTCCACGGCCCGCGAGCACAGGGCCGCGCTGCTCGACCGTACGCCGGACTTCGACCAGGTGACCGAACAGGTCGAGAGCAGACTGGAGCGGGAGCAGGTGCGGCGCTGTCTGCGGACCCTCTCCGAACTCCAGCGGGAATCGGTGACGCTGGCGTACTACCGCGGGCTGACCTACCGGGAGGTCGGGGAGCTGCTGTCCGTTCCGCTGGGAACGGTCAAGACCCGGCTGCGCGACGGGCTCATCCGGCTGCGCGACTGCCTGGGGGTGACCGCGTGAGCACGGCGGAACTGCACACGCTGACCGGGGCGTACGCCCTGCACGCCCTGCCGGACGACGAACGGCGGGCCTTCCGGCGGCATCTGAGTGCCTGTGAGCCGTGCGCCCAGGAGGTACGCGAGCTGTCGGCCACCGCCGCCCGGCTCGGGCTCGCCGTGTCCGTCCCCGCACCGCCCGGCCTGCGTGAGCGGGTGCTGCGGGAGGTGACGACCGTCCGGCAGGAGCCCCCGGAGGAGGGCCGCGGCACCCGCCCCGTGTCCCTCCTCCGGCGGACCCGCCGGCTCCCGGCGTACGCCCTCGCCGCCTGTCTCGCGGCGGCGGTGGCCTTCGGCGGGGTCGCCGTGTGGCAGAACCAGGTGGCGCGGGACGCCCGTCAGGAGGCGCGGGAGGCGCGGCAGCAGAACGAGCGGATGTCACAGGTGCTGGCGGCTCCCGACGCCAGGACCGCCTCGGCCGGACTTGCGGGTGGCGGGCGGAGCACGGTGGTGGTCTCCCGGGACGTGGACCGGGCGGTCTTCGTGGCCGTCGGGCTGGAGGCGCTGCCCCGGGACAAGGTGTACCAGCTGTGGTTCGACGAGGCCGGGGCCATGCGGCCGGCCGGGCTGGTGACCGCGGACCGGGCGGGCGAGGCGGTGCTGATGGACGGCCCCGTCGGCCGGGCCTCCGGCATGGGGGTCACGGTGGAACCCGCGGGCGGGTCCGAGCAGCCGACCACACCCCCTCTCGGCCTGATGGGCTTCCCACGAGGCTGAACCGCGGACCTGGGCCGCGAGCCTGAGCCGCGGCCCCGGACCGTCGGCCCCGACCCCGGACCGCAGGCCCTGACCCCCGGCCCCGGACCGCAGGCCCTGACCCCCGGCCCTGGCCGCGGTCCCGAGTCGCAGACCTGATCTGCGGCCCCGGACCGCGAACCCGGGCGGCGATCCCGATCTGCGGCCCCGGGCCCCGGACCCGGGCCGCGAACCACAGGAAGGCCCCGGCCCACCAGGCCGGGGCCTTCTCCCGTACGCACGTCCAGATCTCACCCGAACGGGTGAATCGGCTCTCCGGACCCATCCGGTGGCGGGGCCGGCTCCGAAGACCCGGTGTGAGCACAGATCTGCACGTCACGCAGCAGCGCGAAGCCCCGGAGGACCGGCGTCTCCCCCGGTCACGCACCGTGTGCGCCGCGCTCGGCGGGCTGGTCGCGGGGTTCGCCGCCCTGTGCGTGGCCGAACTCGCCGCGGCCGCCGTACGTCCCGAGGCCGGTCCGGTCGCGGCGGTGGGCGGGGCGGTCATCGACCGCACGCCGGCCGCCGTCAAGGACTTCGCCGTACGGACGTTCGGCACCGCCGACAAGCTGGTGCTCCAGCTGGGGATCCTCACGCTGCTGGCGGTCTTCGCCATGGCGGTGGGTGTCCTCGCGCTGAGGCACCGGCGGGCGGGCTGTGTGGCGGTACTGGTCTTCGGTGCGGCCGGGGCCGCCGCGGCGGCCGGGCGGCCCGGGGGCGGCGCGGCCGACGCGCTGCCCTCGGCCGTGGGCGCCGTGGTGGCCGCGGGGGTGCTCCACCTCCTGGCCGGCCGGCTCATCGGCCGTCCCGCCGTTCCGTCTCCCGCGGCTGGAGAGACGGACGGCGGGGCGGCGGGAACCTTCGACCGGCGCGGCTTCGTCGTCGCTGCGGGCGCCACCGCGGCCGCGTCGGCCGGTGCGGGACTCCTGGGACGGGCACTGCGGGCGTCCGGGGAGGCCGGTGCCGCCGCCTCGCGTGAGGCGGTCGTCCTGCCGGCGCCCGCCTCCCCCGCCCCCCCGCTCCCCCGGGGTGCCGAGCTGGACGTCAGGGGACTGGGCCCGTTCACCACCCCGAACAAGGACTTCTACCGGGTGGACACCGCTCTGGTGGTGCCGCGCGTCGATGTGGCCCGGTGGCGGCTGCGGATCCACGGCGAGGGCGTGGCACGCCCCCTCACCCTGAGCTTCCAGGACCTGCTGGAGCGGGAGACCGTCGAGCGGGACATCACGCTGACCTGTGTGTCCAACGAGGTCGGCGGTCCGTACACCGGCCACGCCCGCTGGCTCGGCGTACGTCTGGCCGACCTGCTCGCCGAAGCCGGGGTGGTACCGCCGTCCAGGGGCGGCCCGGCCGACCAGCTCGTGGCGCGCTCCGTCGACGGGATGACGACCGGCACCCCGGTCTCGACCGTCATGGACGGCCGTGACGCGCTGCTCGCGTTCGGGATGAACGGTGAACCGCTGCCCTTCACCCACGGTTTCCCGGTCCGCATGGTGGTGCCGGGTCTGTACGGCTACGTCTCGGCGTGCAAGTGGCTCAAGGAGCTGGAACTCACCACGTTCGCCGCGTACGACGCCTACTGGGCCGAGCGCGGCTGGTCGCGCCGGGCACCGGTGAAGACCCAGGCGCGTATCGACACCCCGCGCCCCTTCGCCTCCCCGCGCGCGGGCACCGTCCCGGTCGCCGGGGTCGCCTGGGCCCAGCACCGGGGCATCACCCGGGTCGAGGTCCGCGTGGACCGGGGCCCCTGGCACACCGCCCGGCTCGCCGAGGCGGCCGGGACGGACACCTGGCGCCAGTGGGTGTGGGAATGGCCCGCCACGCCCGGCCACCACACCCTGGAGGTCCGCGCGACGGACGGTACGGGCGCCACCCAGACCGGCGAGCGGGCGGGCACCGTGCCCGACGGTGCGACCGGATGGCATTCGGTGGTGGTCGACGTGCCCTGACCGCCTCCCCTCCCCGGTCCTCCACGGACCGCTCTTCCTTTCCTCATCCCTTGTCCCTCCCTCTTTCCTTTCCTTTCCTTTCCGGAACCACGACCCACCCAGGAGAACCCGTGAACAACCGCGCCTTCCGCCGTGTCGCCCTCGCCGTGTCCGCGGCGGCCGTGCTGCCGCTCGTCCTGACCGCCTGCTCCGGGGACGGTGACACCTCCGCGTCGGGCTCCGGTGCGAGTGCCGCGAAGTCCTCGTCCGCCGCCCCGGCCGAGGAGACGAAGCCCCTGAACGAGCCGTTCGGCCCCGCGTGTTCGACCGTCCCGCAGGACGGCGCGGGGTCCTTCGCCGGCATGGCCCAGGACCCGGTCGCCACGGCCGCGTCCAACAACCCGGCGCTGTCCACGCTGGTCGCCGCCGTGAAGCAGGCCGGGCTGGTGGACACGCTGAACAACGCCGAGAACCTCACCGTGTTCGCCCCGACGAACGACGCCTTCGCCAAGATCCCGAAGGCCGACCTGGACAAGCTGCTCGCCGACAAGGAGCAGCTGACCACGGTGCTCACCTCGCACGTGGTGGGCCAGAGGCTGGCACCGGCGCAGCTGGAGAAGGGCTCCTTCGACACGCTCGCCAAGACGAAGCTGACGACGGCGGGTTCGGGCACGGACTACACCGTGAACGACTCGTCGAAGGTCGTCTGCGGCAATGTGCAGACCTCCAACGCCACCGTGTACATCATCGACACCGTCCTGATGCCGATGAGCTGATCCGTTCCCCTCGTACGCTTGACCGTATGAGCGGAACAGGTTCACCGGGCCGTGGCCCCGGCGGTGCGCGGCGGGACACGGCCCGGGCGGACCGGGCGGCGGGTGCCGTGGTGGGTTCCGCCGCCGGTGACGCCCTGAGGGCTGTCCCATGATCCCTGGTGGGCGTGCGACGACAGTCACGGCACCTCGCGGCGTTGTCGGAACGTCCGCATACATCCAGTATGCGAACGCCCCTCCGCCTTGCGATGCTCCCCCACAGCCCGAACGGCGCGGGAGGGACCCCCACCGTCTGACGCCGCACGCCGATCCACCACGGATCACGGGACAGCCCTTGGGCGCCCCTTTCGAGTTCGGGCCGCCCGGGGTGTTCACCGCCCGCTTCCCCGACGGCGCGGGGGCCCTGTGCGGGGGCGGCGGCTGGGATCCGGGGGAGGCGACGGACGACACCCAGATGGCCGTTCTGGTGGGCGAGTCGCTGCTGGAACGGGGCGGGCTCGAACTCCCCGATGTCTTCGCCCGGTTCAGGCGGTGGGCCGCGGGCGACCCGAAGGACATCGGGCTCCAGACCGAGGACGTCCTGACGAGCGGTGAGCCCTGGGACCTGGCGGCCGCCCTGCACTTCCAGGTCAACAGCCGTGCGGCGGGAAACGGTTCGCTGATGCGGGCCTCCACCTCCGCGGTGTACTTCGCGCGTTCGGGACGGGCGGCGACCATGGAGGCCGCCCGGCGGATCGCGGCACTGACCCATGGCGACCGCGCCGCCTGGGAGGGCACCGCCGTACTGCACGAGCTGATCCGGGTCGCCCTGGACGGCGGTGATCCGCTCGCGGCCGTCGGCCGGACCCTGGCGGAGGTCCACCCGGACCACCGGGCGCGCTGGTCCACCGTCCTGGCGCCCGGCTGGCACCCCGACGACACCACCGAGTTCAACGGCGCGGTCCGGCCCTGCCTGGGCACCGCCCTCTGGGCGGTGCGCACCACCACCGGTTTCGAGGACGCCCTGGCGGCCGCCTTCGACGTGGGCGGGGACACCGACACGGTCGCGGCGGTCACCGGTGCGCTGGCAGGCGCGCTGTACGGCCTCGGCGCGGTCCCGGAACGCTGGAGGAAGACCCTGCACGTGCCGCTTCCGGGGTACGGGGACCGGGTACTGCGGACGGCCGACCTGGTCACGCTGGCCGTCCGGCTCGACGATTCCGCAGAATCCCATGCCGGAAAAAACTACACATAAGGGACGAATAAGAGCACACTGGCGGAAGAGACAAGGGCCGCAACCCCACCGCGGCCGCTCTTCCAATCGTGCGAAGGAGACGAAATCCATGAGCAACGTCTCGCACAGCAGCCGGCGCGCTGACACGCACACCGATCTGTCGGGCCACCCCGACGCCTCCGAGATGCGAGCACGGCACGACCGCGTCATGCGCGGCGGCGGCCGGAGCACGGGTCTCGCGGACGCCCCGGTGTTCCTGCTGGGTCTGTACTGCGCCGTCTCGCCCTGGGTGCTGCACTTCACGGCGAACCAGCCGTCCCTGGTGACCCACAACCTCGTCATCGGCATCGCGATCGCCGTGCTGGCGCTCTGCTTCACCGCCATGCCGGAACGGATGACCGGAATGAGCCTGGCCATCTCCGCGCTGGGTGCCTGGCTGATCGCATCGACCTGGATCGTGGGCCAGAGCCCCGATACGGGCGTCATCCTCAACAACGTGATCGTCGGAGGTCTGGCCGTCGTGCTGGGGGCGATCTGCGCCGGGGTCGCGATGAAGAACAGGAAGACCTGACCCGGAAGGCGGCGCACGGGGCGTTGACGCCCCGGCTGCGGCCGGAGGACCGGTGACCCACCGGAACTCCGGCCACAGCTCTGCCGGGACGGCTCGGCGCTCAGCCCACCGAGCTGTACGCGACCACACCCCGCAGCACCGCGTCCACCGCCTTGTGGGCGGCCTTCGGCACCGTCGAGCCGCCCTCGCGCGGTGCGGCGGCCGCGATCTGGCCGAGCACGTCGATGACCTGCTTGCACCACCGTACGAAGTCACCGGCCGGCATCTCCGCCTCGCGGAGCACCTCGTCCAGCGTCCGGCCGGAGGCCCACATGTAGACGGCCCAGGCGAATCCGAGGTCGGGCTCACGCTGGCCGACGCCCTCGGACTGACTGATCTTGAAGTCCTCCTCCAGGGCGTCGAGCCTGCCCCAGATGCGGACCATCTCGCCCAGCGCCACCTTGGCCGGCCCGGACGGCAGCTTGGGTGCCACCGCGTCGTCCGCCTGGCGGGCCTCGTAGACCAGCGCCGAGACGCACGCCGCCAGTTCGGCCGGGTTCAGCCCCTCCCAGACCCCGTCCCGGATGCATTCGCTCGCCAGCAGGTCGAGTTCGCCGTACAGGCGCGCCAGCCGCCGGCCGTTGCCGGTGACCTCGTTGCCCCGCAGGTAGTCGAGTTCGGTGAGCAGGGCGACGATCCGGTCGAAGGTCCGGGCGATGGTGTTCGTCCGGCCCTCGATGCGCTTCTCCAGCTGACGGGTGTCCCGCTGGAGGCGGTGGTAGCGCTCGGCCCAGCGCGCGTGGTCCTCGCGCTCGTCGCAGCCGTGGCAGGGGTGGGCCCGCAGTTCGGTGCGCAGCCGGGCGATCTCCCGGTCGTCGGCCGCCGCGGCCCGCTGCTTGCGGTGCCGGCCCGGGTCGATGTGCCCGGCCTTGCTGCGCAGCGCGGAGGCCAGGTCCCTGCGCGACTGGGGGGAGCGCGGGTTGAAGGACTTCGGCACCCGCATCCGCTCCAGCGCCTCCACCGGCACCGGGAAGTCGATCTGGGCGAGCCGCTTCACCTGCCGCTCGGCGGTCAGCACCAGCGGACGGGGGCCGTCGTGGTGCTCCAGGCCCCGGTGCCCGTTGGCCCGTCCGGCGGGGACGCCCGGGTCCAGGACCAGCGCGAGCCCGGCGAACTTGCCGGTGGGCACATGGATCACGTCACCGGGCTTCAGCTTCTCCAGGGACGCCGCCGCGGCGGCCCGCCGCTGGGCGGCGCCCTGCTTGGCCAGCTCCGTCTCGCGGTCCTTGAGGTCGCGGCGCAGCCGCGCGTACTCCTCGAAGTCCCCGAGGTGGCAGGTCATTCCCTCCTTGTAGCCCTCCAGGCCCTCCTCGTTGCGCTGGACCTGGCGGGAGATGCCGACGACGGACCGGTCGGCCTGGAACTGCGCGAAGGACGTCTCCAGCAGTTCACGCGAGCGGTGCCGCCCGAACTGCTGCACCAGGTTGACGGCCATGTTGTACGAGGGCCGGAAACTGGACCGCAGCGGGTAGGTACGGGTGCCCGCGAGGCCGGCGAGGGCGCCCGGGTCCATGCCCCGCTGCCACAGGACGACCGCATGGCCCTCGACGTCGATGCCGCGGCGGCCCGCCCGGCCGGTCAGCTGGGTGTACTCGCCGGGAGTGATGTCGGCGTGCTGCTCGCCGTTCCACTTGACCAGCTTCTCCAGCACCACCGAGCGGGCCGGCATGTTGATGCCGAGCGCCAGGGTCTCGGTCGCGAAGACCGCCTTGACCAGACCGCGGACGAACAGCTCCTCGACGACCTCCTTGAAGGTCGGCAGCATGCCCGCGTGGTGCGCGGCGATGCCCCGCTCCAGCCCTTCGAGCCACTCGTAGTAGCCGAGGACGTGGAGGTCCTCGGCGGGGATCGACGCGGTCCGCTCCTCGACGATCTCCCGCACCAGGCGGCGCTTGTCCTCGTCGTTGAGCCGCAGTCCGGCCGCCAGGCACTGCTGGACGGCCGCCTCGCAGCCGGCCCGGCTGAAGATGAAGGTGATGGCGGGCAGCAGCCCCTCGGCGTCGAGCCGGTCGATGACCTCGGGCCGGGCCGGGGTCCAGATACGGCCGCGCTGGCGCCGCTCGCGCTCGCGGTCCGCCTCGCGGACCATCTTGCCGCGGCGGCGGTCGCGCGGGTTGTAGGTGCGCTGGTTCTCCATCCGGGCGAGCCGGAGCAGATCGGGGTTGACCTCGCGCCGGCCGGTGCCCCGGCCGCCGTGGTCGGTCTCCTCCTCGAAGAGGTCGTACACCCGGCGGCCGGCCATGACGTGCTGCCACAGCGGCACCGGCCGGTGCTCGGAGACGATCACCTGGGTGTCGCCGCGCACGGTGTCCAGCCAGTCGCCGAACTCCTCGGCGTTGGACACGGTCGCCGACAGTGACACCAGGGTCACCGACTCCGGCAGGTGGATGATCACTTCCTCCCACACGGCGCCGCGGAAGCGGTCGGAGAGGTAGTGCACCTCGTCCATCACGACATGGCCGAGACCGGTGAGGGCCTGGGAGCCCGCGTACAGCATGTTCCGCAGCACCTCGGTGGTCATGACGACCACGGGCGCGTCCGCGTTGACGCTGTTGTCACCGGTCAGAAGGCCGACCCGGTCCGCGCCGTACCGCTTCACCAGATCGGTGAACTTCTGGTTGGACAGGGCCTTGATGGGGGTGGTGTAGAAGCACTTGCGGCCCTGCTCCAGGGCCAGGTGCACGGCGAACTCGCCGACGATCGTCTTGCCCGACCCGGTCGGGGCGGCGACCAGCACCCCCTTGCCCGCCTCCAGCGCCTTGCACGCCTCGATCTGGAACGGGTCCAGGGGGAAGTCGTACAGGTCGCGGAAGGGGCCGAGAGCCGTGGCCGCTTCGGCCGCACGGACCCGGGACGCCTGGTATCGCTCAGCTGGTGAGAGGTCCTCTGTCATCTTGCTGTCGAGCCTACCCGCCGGGTCCGACAGTCAGCCCGGCCTTTATCGCGGAGCACGGCGCCACGGCGGCCGCGGCCCGCCGCCACGGCGGTCAGGGCACGAGCACCCGCACCGCGCCGGGCACGCAGCGGGCCGTCAGCGGCAGCGCGCCCAGCGGCTCACCGTCCGCGTACGCCGTGACACCCTCCGCTTCCAGCTCGATCGCCGAGACCCGGTGGACGCTCACCACCGGGTGGTCCAGGTGCGTGCCGCGGTAGACGCGGGGGAAGACCCGGAGCAGGGTGGTGCGGCTGCAGTTCCCGACCACCGTCACGTCGAAGAGCCCGTCGTCCATGACGGCGTCGGCGCAGATCCGCATCCCGCCGCCGTACGTCGTGCCGTTGCCGACGGCTATCAGCGTGGCCTCGATCTCGCGCACCGGCCCCCCGTCCAGCCTCAGCCGGTAGCCGATGGGCCGGAAGGCGGCCAGCTCGGCGAGGATCGCCAGGTCGTACTTGAACCGCCCGCCGGCCCAGCGCATCCGGTTGCCCCGGTCGTTGACCCGGGAGTCGAAACCGGAGGCCAGGACGGAACCGAACCACCGCTCCCCGACCCGGCCGAGGTCGATCTCCCGCACCCGGCCCCGCTTCAGGGCCTCGGCGGCCAGCCGCCCCGCCGCGGCGGGGTCGCGGACCGGGAGCCCGAGGGCCCGCGCGAAGTCGTTGCCGGTCCCGACGGCGACGGCGCCGAGGGGGGTCGCGGTTCCGGCCACCGCCTGCAGGGCGAGGGACATCATGCCGTCCCCGCCCACGGTTATCAGGGCGCCCGTCCCGCCGGCCACGGCTTCCCTGGCCCTCCTCAGGGCGTCGTCGGCGTTCTCGCCGAGCACCGTGCGTACGAGGAAACCGGCGTCCCGCAAAGCGGAAGCGGCCGGCTGCGCGGCACGCGCGCCCCGGCCGCTTCCCGCGGTGGGATTGACGAAGAGGGTGATCTCGCTGGTCACCCGCCGGACCCTACAAGGTCAGGTGATGTCGTCGTAACCGTTGAGCCGGTGGGACCGGGAACCGTCCGCGCCGCTTCCGGCCTGCTCGGGCAGGGTGGGCACGGGTCCGATGTCCTCCGGCGTGAGGTCCAGCTCCGACGCCTCGTCGTCGTCGAGCCCGGCGTCGGGGTTCTTGCGGTTCCGCCGCGCGTCGTTGACGAGGGAGAACCCGGTGGCGACGAAGTACAGGACGGCCAGCGGGCCGGCGAGCAGCAGCATGGAGACCGGCTCGCCGCCGGGGGTGGCGATCGCCGCGAAGGCGGTGAGGCCGACGATCATGCCCCGCCACCAGCCGAGCATCCTCTTGCCGGACACCACGCCCGTCATGTTCAGCGCGATGAGGAGCAGCGGGAGTTCGAAGGCGAACCCGAAGACGAGGACCATGCGGGTCAGCAGGTCGAGGTAGCTGTCGAGTGCGATCTGGTTCTGTACGTCGGCGGGGCTGAAGCCCAGCATGATCTCCGCGGTCTGCGGCAGGATCGCGTAGGCCAGGTAACCGCCCGCGACGAACAGGGGTGCGCCTATCAGCACGAAGCCGTAGGCGTAGCGCTTCTCGTTCCGGTGGAGGCCGGGCGCCACGAAGGCCCAGAGCTGGAAGAGCCAGACCGGGGTCGCGATCAGCACACCCGACATCAGGCCGACCTTCAGCGCGTTGGTGAAGGGCCCCATCAGGGTGTCGGTCTTGAGTACCGCGCAGGCCTTGCCGTCCACGGTCCTGACCACGCCGTCCTCGCAGCCGACCGAGCTGATCAGCGGACGCAGGAGGAAGTCGTAGATCTCCTTCTGGTAGAAGGCGGCGACGACCGTCACCACGGCGATGGCCAGGACGGCCTTCAGCAGCCGGTTACGCAGTTCACGCAGGTGATCGAGGAGCGGCATCCGCCCCTCGTCGTCCTTCTCCTGCTTGCGGGCGGACTTGAGCAACCCACTTCCCTCGTCTCGTGCGTCAGCCGTCGGTGGTGCGGACGGCCGTCAGCTCTGGGTGGTGGGCTTGGCCTCGCCGACCGGACGGGAGCTGGTGACGTCTCCCGGGGCGGCCTGGATCGTGCGGGCGGACGTGGCCGGCGGGGCGGTGTCGGCCACGGTCTCCGTGGTGGGCGCCGCGGCGTCCGCGTCGTCCTTCTTCATCGCCTTGGCCTCGCTCTTGAGGATGCGGGCCGACTTGCCGAGCGAACGCGCCATGTCGGGGAGCTTCTTGGCACCGAAGAGAAGCAGGATGACAGCGATGATCAGAACGATCTCGAGGGGCTTCAGATTGCCGATCATGTGCGACTTCCTTCTCACTGAGGCGACTGGAGGGTGGGGGCTCGCTACCCGTGCGCCGGAACATACGTCCGACCTTCGCGCTGGCAGCGATCGTAACCCGCAGGGGTAAACGCCAGGCAATGCCCGTGCGTACTCCTGCTTGCGGCCCGCACCTCCCTGCCTGGGCCGACCCTAGGAAGCGTACCCTCCACGCGGGCGGATCAGGAGGGGCCCGCCCCGCTAGCGCAAGGCCTCCCCGGTGTCGGCGAGGCGGGTGGCCGCCCGTTCGAGGTCCTCGGCCGCCCGGTTGATCCGCCGTGTGGTCGCGGCGACCTGCAGGCCGAGGCGCCGCGCCTCGACGAACACCCTGACGGCCAGGACACCGAGTACGGCCAGGCCGAGGAATCCCAGAGCGATGGCGAGCATGGGCCAGAACATGGACGAAGCCTCGAAGTCTCTCGGGTGCCGCGTGCGTTACCGGGCGGCGGTGTGCAGGCGCAGTGTCCGCACCCCGCCGCCGGTGAGGAGTTCCACGATGCGCTCCCCGGCGGGCTTGCGGACGGCCGACCCGCAGTCGGGACAGGTGAAGGAGTAGAAGGTGGTACGGCGGCTGGCCCCTATGGCCAGCCGCAGCGCCTCCGCGCCGAGCTCGAACCGCGCCCGGCAGTCGGGGCAGGCCGCCCGGAACCGTACGGCGGCGGACACCGGGACCGGGACGGGGCCGGCGGGCGCGTCCGTTATGACGGTCATGTGACTCCTGTCTCCTGGATGCACGGGTCCGCGGCTCAGAGCGTGCCGCCGTAGGCGGCCAGCGCCTCGCGGGCCGCCTCGCGGGCGCTCTCGGCCAGGGCCGGCGGGGAGGTGATGCGCCCCTCACCGCCGAGCCGCAGGGCGAGCCGGCGCAGTGAGGCGGGGTCGGGGGTGCGCAGGGTGATCCGCAGTCCTCCGTCGGGCAGTTCCTCCGCGCGGTCGTGCGGGTAGTACTCGGCGACCCACCGGCCGCCCGGGCCCACCTCGACCACGACCTCCGGGTCCTCGGCGGCGGGCTGCACCAGTCCTTCGGACAGGTCGCGCAGTTCGAGTTCGGGCGGCGCGGACGGGGCGTCCAGCAGCCGGATCTCGGCGACCCGGTCGAGGCGGAAGGTGCGCCGCGCCTCGGTGAGGCGGCACCAGCCCTCCAGGTAGGTGTGGCCGACGGCGAACAGCCGGATCGGGTCCACCTCGCGCTCGGTGAGCTCGTCGCGGGCGGGCGAGTAGTAGCGCAGCCACAGCCGGCGCCGCTCGGAGATCGCCCGGTCGACGTCGGCGAAGACCCCGCCCTCGGATTCGAAGGTGACCGAGAGCCGCGAGCTCGCGGCGCCGACCTCGCCGGCCGCGGTCTCCAGCTTCGCCGTCGCCCGTACCAGCGCCTGCCGGTCGCTCTCCCTGAGACCCGGCAGGGTGGCCACCGCGCGGGCCGCGACGAGCAGGGCGGTCGCCTCGTCCGCGGCGAGCCGCAGCGGGGCCGCGACGTCGTCCGGGTTGTGCCACCAGATCCGGTCGCCGTCGGTGTCGATGTCGAGGAGGTCGCCGCCGCGGAAGCTGGTTCCGCACATGGGCAGGACGTCGAGGTCGGAGATCAGCTCGTCCTCGGTGATCCCGAAGGCCCGGGCCACGTCCTGGACGTGGGCGCCGGGGCGCTCGCGGAGATAGGTCACCAGGGAGAGCATCCGCCGGGTCTGGTCGATCGCGTTCGTGGCCATGCGTGCGCTGGTCCTCTCAGTCCTCGGCCACGGCGCGCAGCCGGTCCATCACATCGGTCCGCAGGTCCGCGGGTTCGCTGACGACGACGTCGGGCCCGAACTCGACGAGCCAGGCGTCCAGGCCGTGGCCGTACGGGATCTCCAACTCGTCCCACCCGCCGCCGAGTTCCCTGACCGATATCGCGCGGGCCCGCAGCGGGTAGCCGGCCCCGGCCCGCAGCCTGATCCGGGCGGTCCGGGTGGCGGTCTCGCCCGCCCAGCTCTCCACGGTCTCCCTGACGGTGACCGCGTCGGGCACCGGTGCGCTGAAAGCACCCGCCCGGGACCGGACCTTGCCCGAGATACGGGACAGCCGGAAGACCCGCTCGGCGCCGCGCTCGCGGTCCCAGCCGGCCAGGTACCAGTGGCCGCGCCAGCACTCCAGCGTCCAGGGCTCCACCTGGCGCTGCTCGGGGCGGGCGGAGTTGCCCTTGCGGTAGTCGAAGGTGACCGGGCGGCGGTCCCGGCAGGCGAGCATCAGCGGCTCGAAGGCGGCCTCGTGGACCGGGATACGGGGCTCCAGGGCGCTGTGCACCTCGTAGGCGTCCTCGGATTCCGGCATGCCGGCGGCGCGCAGCTTCTGCAGGGCGCCGCTGGCGGCGCCGGCCAGCCGGGCCTGCTGCCAGACCTTCGCGGCGAGGCCGAGGGCCGCGGCCTCCTCGGCGTCCAGGGTGATCGGGGGCAGCCGGTTGCTGTCGCGGCGCGCGAGGTAGCCGGTGTCCCCGTCCAGGTTGTCCACGGTCTCGATGACCAGGCCGAGTTCGCGCAGGTCGTCCTTGTCGCGCTCGAACATCCGGTTGAAGGACTCGTCGGAGCCCGCCTCCAGGTAGGCCTCGATGGACCCGCGGAGCTCGCGCTTGCTGAGCGGGCGCCGGGTGCCCAGCAGGCACAGGGCCAGGTTCATCAGCCGTTCGGCCTTGGCGATCGCCATCGACGCCCTTTCTGTACGTGCTCCACGACGCTCGACCGTACCGCCCCGGGGTGCCCGGACCAAAAGCGAGGGCCCGCCGCCCGCCGGTGCACCGGACGACGGCGAGGGCCCGCACCTCACGGCGCGGGCCCTCGTTCCCGTCTTCGGCGGTTCAGACGCCGACCAGGTCGCAGACGAAGATCAGCGTCTCGCCCGGGGCGATACGGCCGCCGCCGGCCCCGCGGTCGCCGTAGGCGAGGTGCGCGGGGATGGTCAGCTGGCGGCGCCCGCCGACCTTCATGCCCTGGACGCCCTGGTCCCAGCCCGGGATGACCTGTCCGGCGCCGAGCTGGAACTGCAGCGGGGCGCCGCGGTTCCAGGAGGCGTCGAACTCCTCACCCGTGGAGAACGCCACACCGACGTAGTGCACGGAGACGGTCTGCCCCTTCTCCGCCACCGGTCCGTCGCCTTCCCAGATGTCCTTGATCTCCAGGTCGGCCGGCGGCTCGCCGCCCGGGAAGTCGATCTCGGGCTTCTCGATGCTCACTGAACTTGCTCCTCAAACCGATGAACTGCGCAACCGGGACAGTCTTACATCTTCGCCAGCAGGTCCACGGACCATACGAGGGTCGAGTTGGCGGGGACGGTCTGCTGGACCTCGTCGCCGAACCCCTGGTCCGGCGGGATCACCAGCAGCACCCGGCTGCCGACCTTCTTGCCGACCAGCCCGTCCTTGAGGCCCTTGACCGCGATGTTGGTCAGCGGGAAGGTCGCGGTCGTGCCCGAGGTGTAGGTGCTGTCGAACTCCTTCGCGCCCTTCCACAGCATCGCCTTGTAGTGGACGACGACGCTGTCGGTCTCCTTGAGGGCGTCCCCGTCGGACTCGATGACGTAGTTGGAGACCAGCTTCTTCGGCGGGTCGCTCTCGGGGATCTTCACCGAGGGCGCCTTGCCGTCGGTGTTGGTGCCGACCTTGGGCAGGTCGATGTTGTCCTGGGCGACGTCGGTGCCCTCGGCGGACGCCGGGATCGTCTTCGCCTTCAGGACGTCGACGACGAAGACCAGCGTGGCGCCGGGCTTGATGTCGCCCTGGCCCTGCTCGCCGTAGCCGAGGTCGGGGGGGATGACCAGCTGGACGCGGCTGCCGACCTTCTGGCCGACCAGGCCCTTGTCCCAGCCCTGGATCACCATGCCGGCACCGAGCGTCAGGTCGAAGGGCTGGCCCTTGTCGAAGCTGTTGTCGAACGGCTTGTCGGAGTCCCAGGACTGCCCGAGGTAGTTGACCTGGATCGCGTCGCCGTTCTTGAGCTTCGCGCCGTCACCCTCACTGATGACTTCGGTCTTCAGTTCCTTGGGGGGATTTCCCTCCCCCTTGGCCAGGGTGGGCTTCTCACCGAACTTCGCGCCCGCGGTGATCGCCGGGACGCCCTTCTCGGTCGGGGCGGTCGAGGCGGAGTCGGAGGCCTTGTCGTCACCGCAGGCCGCCGTGGACAGCAGCAGCAGGGGGACGACGAGAAGGCCGGCAAGTCGGCGCACTGGTTCCTCAGATCTCAGACGGCGCGTACAGGGGTCCTTGACACTCTAAGGGCTGCCCCGCGCTCCCCGGCGGGCGTGCGGCAACGGTCACGGCACCCCGCGGGGACGCTGGAACGTCCGCGTACTCCCCCGGCGGCTTCGCCCGGGGGCGCCCCACGCGTATGCGGACGCCCCTCCGCCTCGCGGCTGAGCGCCCCGTACGGCAGAGCCCTCCGGCCGGCGCCTCCTCCGGGCGGACATGGCGGGGCCCCGTACGCAGAACGTACGGGGCCCCGGCGCCGGGAACCCGGCCCGGATCACTTACGACCGGACCGGATCACCGCTGTCCGTTCTGGATCACATGCCGGCGATCAGTTTCTCCACCCGGTCGTCGACCGACCGGAACGGGTCCTTGCACAGCACGGTGCGCTGCGCCTGGTCGTTGAGCTTGAGGTGGACCCAGTCGACGGTGAAGTCCCTCCGCTGCTCCTGGGCCCGGCGGATGAAGTCACCGCGCAGCCGCGCCCTGGTGGTCTGCGGGGGCACCGACTTGCCCTCGAAGATCTTCAGGTCGTTGCAGATGCGGGCGGCCTGCCCCTTGCGCTCCAGGAGGTAGTAGAGCCCGCGCCGCCGGTGGATGTCGTGGTAGGCGAGGTCTATCTGGGCGACCCTCGGGTTCGACATGGTCATGTTGTGCTTGGCCCGGTACCGCTCCAGGAGCTTGTACTTCATGACCCAGTCGATCTCGGTGGCGACCCGGTCGAGGTCCTCCTCCTCGACGGCGTCCAGCGTGCGGCCCCACAGTTCGAGGACCTGGTCGACGGTGCCGGTGCGGATGCCCCGGCGCTCGACGAAGTCGACGGCCTTCTCGTAGTACTCCCGCTGGATCTCTATGGCCGAGGCCTCCCGGCCGCTGGCGAGGCGCACCTTGCGTCCGCCGGTGAGGTCGTGGCTGACCTCGCGGATGGCCCGGATCGGGTTCTCCAGGGTCAGGTCGCGCATCACCGTGCCCGCCTCGATCATGCGGAGGACCAGGTCGGTGGCGCCGACCTTGAGCAGCATGGTCGTCTCGGACATGTTGGAGTCGCCGACGATGACGTGGAGGCGGCGGTACCGCTCGGCGTCCGCGTGCGGTTCGTCCCGGGTGTTGATGATCGGCCGGGAGCGGGTCGTCGCGGAGCTGACGCCCTCCCAGATGTGCTCGGCGCGCTGGCTCACGCAGTAGACGGCTCCCCGCGGCGTCTGGAGCACCTTGCCGGCACCGCAGATGAGCTGCCTGGTGACCAGGAACGGAATGAGGATGTCCGCGAGCCGGGAGAATTCCCCGTGCCGGGCCACGAGGTAGTTCTCGTGGCAGCCGTAGGAGTTTCCCGCCGAGTCGGTGTTGTTCTTGAAGAGGTAGACGTCGCCGGCGATTCCCTCCTCGTGCAGGCGGCGTTCGGCGTCGACGAGCAGGCCCTCGAGAATGCGTTCGCCCGCCTTGTCGTGCGTGACCAGCTCGGTCACGTTGTCGCATTCGGGTGTGGCGTATTCCGGATGCGATCCCACGTCGAGGTAGAGGCGGGCGCCGTTCCGCAGGAAGACATTGCTGCTGCGGCCCCATGACACAACACGGCGGAAGAGGTAGCGCGCCACTTCGTCAGGTGACAGTCGGCGCTGTCCCCTGAACGTGCACGTGACGCCGTACTCGTTCTCCAGCCCGAAAATGCGGCGGTCCATGACTGAACATTACGCCTTATGGCCTGAGCTGAAACCGGGTTCGGCAGCACCGTTCCGATCATTTTCCGAACCGGCCACGACAGCGGTGCCGGGCCGGGGGGCCGTGAGGACCCTCCCGGTGACCAGCAGGACCAGCAGGGCGGCCGCTCCCCCGCCCCCCGCGACGGCGAATCCCCACGCCGTCCCGCCGAGTTCGACGACCGGTCCGGCGACGGCGGTGCCGGCCGCCGCGCCCACGCCGAAGGTGGTGACGAGCCAGGAGAAGGCCTCGGTCACGGTGCCCCGCGGCGCGTGCCGGTCCACCACGATGAAGGAGCAGGCGATGGCCGGTGCCAGGAAGACCCCGGAGAGGGCGGCGAGCGCGGTCATGGCGTGCACGCCGGGGGTCAGGGTCAACGGCAGGTAGCCCAGGGCCAGCAGGCCGACGACGGCCCGCAGCCGCCGTTCGGGCTCCCCGGCCCACTGGCGCGCCCCGTAGACCGCGCCGCCGATCAGCGCGCCGAGGCCGAGGGCCGCCATGAGCCGGCCGTACACCGACTCGTCCCCGTGGCCGTCGGCGTAGGCCAGGGCGGCCACCGTGATCGAGCCGAGCGCCAGCCCGACGAAGAAGAACGCCCCCAGCAGGGCCAGCAGCCCGGGTGAGCGCAGGGCGCCCAGCCAGTGCGCCTCGCGGGGCGCGGAGCGCCAGGCCCGGGAGGGTTCGCTGAGCACCACCGACAGGGCGCCGAGCACCCCCAGGGCGTTGATGACCAGCAGGGCGGCGGCGGGGGACCACAGCGACACCAGGAGGGTCACCAGGAGCGGCCCGGCGGTGAACATGACCTCCTGGGCGATCGCGTCCATGGCGTAGGCCCGGTGCACCCGGTCCTCCCGGCCGAGCACGCTCGGCCACAGGGCGCGCAGGCCGCCCTCCAGGGGCGGGGTGAAGACCCCGGCCACCACCACCGCCGCGTAGGCGAGCGGGAGTACGCCGAGACCGGTCACCGCCAGCAGGGCCGTGCCCAGCGCGGAGAGCACCGCGGCCGGCAGCTGCACCCTGGGCTGCCCGTGGAGGTCCACGGCCCGCCCCAGCAGCGGCTGCCCCACCGCCGTGCCCAGGCCGTACACGGCGGCGAGCACCCCGGCCAGGGTGTAGCTGCCGCCCTCGGCCCGGACGAACAGGACGATCGCGATGGGGGCGGTGGCGTTCGGCAGCCGCCCCACGAGCGTGCCGGTCAGCAGCCGGGTCGCGTGCTTCGCCCGGAGGATCTCCAGATATCCCGCGCCCATGCCCGCCCCTCTCGTCCGGGTCGTCCACCCGGGGTTTTACGTATAACGTCGGAGTCCATACGTACCATGTGCCCAGCTCGTGGGTCCATCCCACGGCATCCGCACGGTCCCAGCACGGAGGCACGAGTGAGCAGCGCGCGGCAGCCCGCCCCACCCCGGCCCACCAGCCGTGACGTGGCGAGGGAGGCCGGGGTCTCCCAGGCCACGGTCTCGCTCGTGTTCGGCGGCAAGTGGCGCGGGCGGGTGTCCGAGGCGACCGCCGGGCGGGTACGGGAGCGCGCCGAGGCTCTGGGCTACCAGCCGAACCTGGCCGCCCGCAGCCTCCGGCTGGGCCGCACCCGCACCGCCCTCCTCGTCGTCCCCGCGCTCACCAACGAGTTCTTCGCCCGGGTCTACACAGGTGCCGCCGCGGTCGCCGCCGAGCACGGCTTCGGTGTGGTGCTCTATCCCTCCCCGGACGGCGCCGGGCCGGCCAGGGATCCCTTCGCCTCCGCCCGCGCCGCACTCGACGGGGTGATCGCCTCGTCCATGGCGGCCGATGCCCTGGGGGCGCTGCGGGGCGCGGACCTGCCCCTGGTGATGCTGGACAGCGACCCCGGGGACCGGAGCGCGGCGGCACGCGTCAACCTCGACATCGCGGACGGCATGCGGCAGGTGACGGAGCATCTGCTGGGCCTGGGACACCGCCGTTTCGTCCACCTCGCCTCCGCCGTGGACACCTGGACCTTCGCGGTGCGCGCCCGCGCCCTGCACGGGACGCTGCGGGCCGTCCCCGACGCCCGCGTACGCACCGTGCGGGCACCGCTGGAGGTCCGGGCCGCCCTGGAGTCGCTCCAGGCGGCGCTGGCGGCCCCGGGCCCCCTGCCGACCGCGGTGGTCTGCGACGACGACATCCTGGCCGCGGGCGCCTGCAAGGCCGTACGGCGGCTCGGGCTCCGGGTGCCCGAGGACATCTCCGTGTCCGGCTTCGACGACCTCGCCCTGGCCACCGCGGTGGAGCCGGAGCTCACCACGGTGCGGCTGCCCGCCGAGGAGGTCGGCCGGCGCGGGATGGACGCCCTGCTCGCGGTCCTGGACGGCCGCCCGGCCGAGCGGGGAGACCTTCCCGTCCGCCTGGTGGCCCGGGGGTCGACGGCGCGCCCCCGGACATGACGGTGCCCCCGGCGGCCGCGAGGACCGCCGGGGGCACCGGTACCGCCCGTACGGCGGCTACTCCTGCGTGCTCCCGGAACCACCGGGCTTCTCGTCCCCGGCGTCCGGGGACGCGCCGCCCGCGGGTGCGTCGTCCGTGGACGTGCCGTCCGCGGGCGCGTCGTCCCCGGTGCCTCCGGACGCGCTGTCCGTGCCGGTGCCGGAGTCCCCGTCGCCGCCCTCGGTGTCGGACGGCGCGTCGGTCGGCGCGGTCGCCGCGTCGTCCGCGCCGAGGAGCCGGGCCAGCTGCGCTCCGACGATCCGCTTGAACTTGCGCTGCTGCGGCCGCGTCCGGTCCAGGACCGCGACCTCCAGCCGCTCGGCGGGGATCTCCCGCTCGTTGCCGTTGGCCTCACGGGACAGGGCCTGGACGGCCAGCTTCAGCGCCTCGGCGAGCGACATCCCGTCGCGGTGGCGCTGGTCGAGGAAGCCGCTGATCTGCTCGGCGTTGCCGCCGACCGCGACCGAGCCGTGCTCGTCCACGATCGAGCCGTCGTGCGGCAGCCGGTAGATCTGGTCGCCCTCGGGCCCGGCGCCGACCTCGGCGACCACCAGCTCCACCTCGTACGGCTTCTCGGCCGCGCTGGAGAAGATGGTGCCGAGCGTCTGCGCGTAGACGTTGGCCAGCCCGCGGGCCGTCACGTCGTCGCGGTCGTAGGTGTATCCGCGCAGGTCCGCGTAGCGGACCCCGCCGATGCGGAGGTTCTCGTACTCGTTGTACTTGCCGGCGGCCGCGAAGCCGATCCGGTCGTAGATCTCGCTGAACTTGTGCAGCGCGCGGGACGGGTTCTCGCCGACGAACACAATGCCGTCGGCGTACTGCAGCACGACCAGGCTGCGTCCACGGGCGATGCCCTTCCGGGCGTACTCCGCCCGGTCGGCCATGGCCTGCTGGGGTGAGACATAGAACGGCGTCGACACCGGCTATCCGTCCCTTTCTGTCAGTGGCGAGAGGATCCAGGAGGCGTGGGACGGATCAGAGCAGTGCGGCGCGCGGGCCTTCGGGCTGCTGGAGCCGGTGCTCCACGACCGCACGCGCGACCGCGGACGCCTGATCGTCCGTCAGCTTCCGGAAACCGTCGTCGGTGATGACCGTGACGATCGGGTAGAGCCGGCGGGCCACGTCGGGACCGCCGGTCGCCGAGTCGTCGTCCGCGGCGTCGTACAGCGCCTGTACGACCAGGGTGATGGCCTGGTCCTCCGTCAGGTCGTCGCGGTAGAGCTTCTTCATCGACCCCCGGGCGAAGAGGGACCCGGATCCGGTGGCCGCGTACCCGGTCTCCTCGGAGCGCCCGCCGGTGACGTCGTAGGAGAAGATACGGCCCTTCTCCCGGTCCACGTCGAAACCCGCGAACAGGGGGACGACGGCCAGGCCCTGCATCGCCATCGAGAGGTTGCCGCGGATCATCGTGGACAGGCGGTTGGCCTTGCCCTCCAGGGAGAGCGTGGCGCCCTCGACCTTCTCGAAGTGCTCCAGCTCCAGCTGGAACAGTTTGACCATCTCGATCGCGAGGCCGGCCGTGCCCGCGATGCCCACCGCCGAGTACTCGTCGGCGGGGAAGACCTTCTGCATGTCGCGCTGGGCGATCATGTTCCCCATGGTGGCGCGCCGGTCCCCGGCGAGCACCACCCCGCCGGGGAAGGTGGCCGCCACGATCGTCGTGCCGTGCGGCGCCTCGAACGCGCCCTGCACGGGCGGGAGGCTGCGGTTGCCCGGCAGCATCTCGGGTGAGTGGCCGGCCAGGAAGTCCATGAACGAGGACGACCCGGGCGTCAGGAAGGCAGCTGGTAGACGCCCGGTGCTACGAGTGTTGGCTTCCACGCGTTTCCCTCCAGGTATGCGATGGCCCTGCGCAAGGAGTCAGGATCCTCCCCCGACCTGCCGATGGCCCACTTGCGGTCGAAGCACTGTCGTGCCGCTGAAGCACTGTGCCACGGACCCTACCCGCCCGACGGTGCTGGTCAACACGGATCCCGGCAGGGAAGCGCTTCCGCGGGACGCCCTGTACGGGCGCGGACGGCCCGCGGAAGCACCTGCCGCCGGCCCGGACGGGCCGGCGGGTAGAACGGGCCGGGCATCCGGCCCGGGTGGAGCGGGCCGGTGGCCCCGGCGGCTACTCGCCGCCCTTCTGCACGAACGACCGCACGAAGTCCTCGGCGTTGGACTCGAGTACGTCGTCGATCTCGTCGAGGACGTCGTCGACGTCCTCGCTGAGCTTCTCCTGCCGCTCCTTGAGGTCCTCGGACGCCTGTGCGTCCTGCACCTGCTCCTCGGTCTCCTCCGTGGAGCGTGTCGCCTTCTGCTGTCCGCCGCCGGTGTCCTTGGTCGCCATGTAGCTCACCCCGCTCGGTTCGAAGCACTTGATCAGACCCTACCTACGGGGTCCGACATCGGCCCGGTACTTTCCTCAACGTCCTCGGGTCGTCTGATTGATTCCCAGCCGGAGCGCCTTTCAGCCCCCCGTGAGCGTCCGGACCAGCTCGTCCGCCGTGCGGCAGCGGTCCAGCAGCTCCTCCACATGACTACGTGTACCTCGCAACGGTTCCATGGTCGGCACGCGCTGCAGGGAGTCGCGGTCGGGCAGGTCGAAGATCACCGAGTCCCAGGAGGCCGCCGCCACGTGGTCCGCGTACTGCTCCAGGCACCGGCCCCGGAAATAGGCCCGGGTGTCCTCCGGCGGCTTCGTACGGGCGCGCTCGACGTCGGCCTCGTCGAGCAGCCGCTTCATCCTCCCGCGGGCCGCCAGGCGGTTGTACAGGCCCTTGTCGGCGCGCACGTCGGCGTACTGGAGGTCCACCAGGTGCAGGCGCGGGGCGTCCCAGTCCAGGCCGTCCCGGCGCCGGTACCCCTCCATGAGCTCCCGCTTGGCGACCCAGTCCAGCTCGCCCGCCAGGCTCATCGGGTCGTTCTCCAGCCGGTTCAGGGTGTCCTCCCAGCGGGCCAGGACGTCCTTGGTCTGCTCGTCGGCGTCCGCGCCGTACCGCTCCTCGACGTACTTGCGCGCCAGCTCGAAGTACTGCATCTGCAGCTGTACGGCGGTGAGGGTCCGCCCGTTGCGGAGGGTGACGAGCTGCTTCAGGTCCGGGTCGTGCGACACCTGGTGCAGGGTGCGCACCGGCTGGTCGACGGCCAGGTCGACGTTGATGAACCCGTCCTCGATCATCGAGAGGACCAGTGCGGTGGTGCCCAGCTTGAGATAGGTCGAGATCTCCGAGAGGTTCGCGTCGCCGATGATCACATGCAGCCGGCGGTACTTCTCGGCGTCGGAGTGGGGCTCGTCCCGGGTGTTGATGATGGGGCGCTTGAGCGTGGTCTCCAGCCCGACCTCGACCTCGAAGTAGTCGGCGCGCTGGCTGAGCTGGAAGCCGTGCTCGTGGCCGTCCTGGCCGATGCCGACGCGGCCCGCGCCGGTGACCACCTGGCGGGAGACGAAGAACGGCGTCAGATGGCGCACGATGTCCGAGAAGGGGGTCTCCCGCTTCATCAGGTAGTTCTCGTGGGTGCCGTAGGACGCGCCCTTGTTGTCGGTGTTGTTCTTGTAGAGGTGGATCGGCTGGGCACCGGGGATCGCGGCCGCCCGCTCCGCCGCGAGGGCCATCACGCGCTCGCCGGCCTTGTCCCAGAGCACCGCGTCCAGCGGGCTGGTGATCTCCGGTGAGCTGTACTCGGGGTGCGCGTGGTCGACGTACAGCCTCGCACCGTTGGTGAGGATGACATTGGCCAGGCCGATGTCCTCGTCGGTGAGCTGGCTGGAGTCGGCCGTGTCGCGGGCGAGGTCGAAGCCTCGCGCGTCGCGCAGCGGATTCTCCTCCTCGAAGTCCCAGCGGGCGCGGCGCGCCCGGTGCATCGCCGCCGCGTAGGCGTTGACGATCTGGGACGAGGTGAGCATCGCATTGGCATGGGGTTGACCGGGGACGGAGATCCCGTACTCCGTCTCGATGCCCATCACTCGCCGTACGGTCATGCGGCCCTCCTTGCCCGGCGCGCCCCCGTCCGGGAGCGGCGCTCAAGTACCGCTGCTGGTCCCTGCGCGTGCGGTGCCCTCCCCGCGCGACGCGGAAGACCGGCGGTAGGGCAGAGCCTAGAACGCCTCTGCGCCGGTGGGGAGATCCATTACGTCATTCTTCGGCCGTGGCCGGGATTCCCGGAAAAACGGCCGGCTGCGGATGCCCGGGCGGGCATCCGCAGCCGGTCCTCGTTTTACAGGTACTGTCCGGTATTCGCCACCGTGTCGATGGAGCGTCCGGTGTCCGCGCCCTGCTTTCCGGTGACGAGGGTGCGGATGAAGACGATCCGCTCGCCCTTCTTGCCGGAAATCCGGGCCCAGTCGTCCGGATTCGTCGTGTTGGGCAGGTCCTCGTTCTCCTTGAACTCGTCCACACACGCCTGGAGGAGGTGGGAGACGCGCAGGCCCTTCTGGCCCTGCTCAAGGAATGCCTTGATGGCCATTTTCTTCGCCCGGTCCACGATGTTCTGAATCATCGCGCCGGAGTTGAAGTCCTTGAAGTACAGGACTTCCTTGTCGCCGTTGGCGTAGGTGACCTCGAGGAAGCGGTTCTCCTCGGATTCCGTGTACATCCGCTCCACGACCGACTGGATCATGGCCTGGGCGGCGGCTTCCTTGGAACCGGTGTGCTCGTCGATGTCGTCCGCGTGCAACGGCAGGGTGGGGGTGAGGTACTTCGCGAAGATGTCCTTCGCCGCCTCCGCGTCCGGGCGCTCGATCTTGATCTTCACGTCGAGGCGGCCGGGCCGCAGGATCGCGGGGTCGATCATGTCCTCGCGGTTGGAGGCGCCGATGACGATGACGTTCTCCAGGCCCTCCACACCATCGATCTCGGCGAGCAGCTGCGGGACGATGGTGTTCTCCACGTCCGAGCTGACACCGGAACCGCGGGTGCGGAAGAGGGATTCCATCTCGTCGAAGAAGACGATGACGGGGGTGCCTTCGCTCGCCTTCTCCCGGGCACGCTGGAAGACCAGGCGGATGTGCCGCTCGGTCTCACCGACGTACTTGTTGAGCAGTTCGGGGCCCTTGATGTTGAGGAAGTAGCTCTTCCCCGCGGGCTGGCCGGTGACCTCGGCGACCTTCTTGGCCAGGGAGTTGGCCACCGCCTTGGCGATGAGCGTCTTGCCGCAGCCGGGCGGGCCGTAGAGCAGGATGCCCTTCGGCGGGCGCAGCTCGTGCTCCTTGAAGAGGTCGGGGTGGAGGTACGGGAGCTCGACCGCGTCGCGGATCAGCTCGATCTGGTCGCCCAGACCGCCGATCTTGTCGTAGTCGATGTCCGGGACCTCTTCGAGGACGAGCTCCTCGACCTCGCTCTTGGGGACCACTTCGTAGACGTAGCCGGAACGGGGTTCGAGCAGGAGGGCGTCGCCGGGGCGGATGGTGATGTCCAGCAGCGGCTCGGCGAGCCGCACCACCCGTTCCTCGTCGGTGTGCCCGATGACCAGGGCGCGCTCGCCGTCCTCGAGGATCTCCTTGAGGGTGACGATGTCCCCGGCCCGCTCGAACTCCATGGCCTCGACCACGTTGAGCGCTTCGTTGAGCATGACTTCCTGGCCTCGCCGGAGGCCGTCGAGTTCGACGCTGGGGCTGACGTTCACCCGGAGCTTGCGGCCCCCGGTGAAGATGTCGCAGGTGCCGTCCTCGTTGGCCTGCAGGAAGACGCCGAAGCCGGCCGGCGGCTGCGCGAGCCGGTCGACCTCTTCCTTGAGGGCCACGATCTGGTCGCGTGCCTCGCGCAGTGTTCCGGCGAGCCGCTCGTTCTGCGCGGACACGCCCGCCAGGTTCGTCTGCAACTCGACGATCCGCTCTTCGAGAATCCTCGTGTGCCGCGGAGAGTCGGCGAGCTTACGTCGCAGGACGGCGATTTCCTGCTCGAGAAAGGCAACCTGGCCGGCTGGGTCATCGGACCCCCGCCCGGGCCGGATGCCGCGGTTGATGTCGTCGTCGTGGGCTGCCACGGTCCTCACCTCCTCCAAGGGGAGCTGGACGCTTCCTGACCCTACCTGCGTGGGTGGTGATTGAAACCCCTAGATCACAAAGAGATCAGGGTGTGTCCGATCTTCACCCTTGCGCTCTCCCCCTCGCGAAGGGAATACCCACCCTTCGCCTCCGGAAAGCAGCCGGTTGTATCGTCGAGGCGTTCAGCACCCGTCAGGACCGGCTTCCACGGGTACGCATACGCAGGGAACGGCAGGACACATGACCGTGCAGCAGGACGCTCCGGGCGGCAGTGGCACAGAGGAACTGGAGGTCTGGATCGACCAGGACCTCTGTACCGGCGACGGCATCTGCGTGCAGTACGCGCCCGAGGTGTTCGAGCTGGACATCGACGGGCTCGCGTATGTGAAGAGCGCCGACGACGAACTGCTCCAGGACGCCGGTGCCACCACACCGGTGCCGCTGCCCCTGCTCCAGGACGTGGTGGACTCGGCCAAGGAGTGCCCGGGCGACTGCATCCACGTACGTCGCGTTTCGGACAGCGTGGAGGTCTACGGCCCGGACGCGGACTGAACGCTCCGGGCGGGCGGACCGGGGCGTCCGGGACGGAAGGGGCCGGGCCTCTTCCTCAGGCGGCCTCGGAGCCGTCGGCGGCGGGCCCGGCCGACCTGACGAAGGCGTTGCCCTCCCACCGCCAGGTCACGCTCTCCCGCTCGTCGGGGCAGCAGCGCGGTACGCCGGCCGACGAGTAGCCGAGCAGGTCCGCCGAGACGGTGCCGTCGTGGACGGCGAGGCCGGTGACGGTCAGTTTTCCAGCGGGGTCCACCAGGGTCGCCACGACCCGGGGTGCGGCCCCGCCCGTCTGTGTCAGGACGTAGAGCCCGCTGGGCGGGGTACCGGAGCCCGCGTCGCAGTGCACCGAGGCGACCGTCTCCGGCCTGCCGTCGCCGTCGAGGTCGCCGGGGACCGAGGCGGCCACGGTCTGTCCCACGGGGCCGCAGTCCAGCGGGAAGACCGCACCGGACGGGTCGGGCGCGGTGGCGGGGGCGGTCCCGGGGGCCGCCGCGGAGCCGGTGCCGTGCTCCGGGGCCGGGGCGGTGGCCGTGGCGGCGTGGGGCTGGAGCAGCCCCGCGAGGGCGACGACGGCGGCCGTCGCCGCGGCCGTGGCGAGCCAGTGCACCGGCTTGGCACCGGTGTGCGCGAGGTCCGGGAGCGCGGAGGTCTGCACGCGGTATGTCTCCTGATGGTTCCTGGAGGCCTGGTGAGGCGTCCGCCGGCGGTGCGCCGCCGTGCGGGCGGGGTGGGTGGCCAGCATCGTGCCACACCTCACACCGCGGGGGAACGCCGGGGTGCGCGCGGGCCTAGTGCCGTCCAACGCGCGGACGCCGCCTGCCGGTTCCCGGGTCGTTCCGGGAAATCGGCGGCGGCGTCCTGGTGTTGTGCGGGTCAGTCGCGGCCGGCGGAGCCGCTGCGGCGGCCGGGGCCGTCGTAGTCCTCGCCGTAGGCGCCCTTGGAGGGACGGCGGCGGCGCAGCGGCGGTTCGACGCCGTCCGCGAGGCGGCGGGCGGTGACCAGGAAGCCGGTGTGGCCGATCATCCGGTGGTCGGGACGCACGGCCAGGCCTTCGACGTGCCAGTTGCGGATCATCGACTCCCAGGGCTGCGGCTCGGCGAAGCAGCCGATCTCGCGGATGGACTCGACGGTCCGCGAGAGCTGGGTGGTCGTCGCGACGTAGGCGCAGAGGATGCCGCCGGGCACCAGGGCCTTGGAGACGGCCTCCAGGCACTCCCAGGGGGCGAGCATGTCCAGGACGACCCGGTCGACGTCGGTGTCCGAGAGGTTGTCCTGGAGGTCGCCGACGGTGAGCTCCCAGGCGGGGTGCGGCGAGCCGAAGTAGCGCTCGACGTTCTGCCGGGCGATGTCGGCGAAGTCCTCACGGCGCTCGTAGGAGTGCAGCATGCCCTGTTCGCCGATGGCACGCAGCAGGAAGGTGCTGAGCGCCCCGGAGCCGACGCCGGCCTCCACGACGCGTGCGCCGGGGAAGATGTCGCCGAAGGCCAGGATCTGCCCCGCGTCCTTCGGGTAGACCACGGCGGCACCGCGGGGCATGGACAGGACGTAGTCGGGGAGCAGGGGGCGCAGCGCGAGGTAGGCGACGTTTCCCGTGGTACGGACAACACTGCCCTCGGGAGCACCGATCAGCTCGTCGTGCTGGAAAGAACCCTTGTGGGTGTGGAAGTTCTTCCCGGCTTCGAGCGTGAAGGTGTAGTGGCGTCCCTTGGGGTCGGTGAGCTGGACCTGGTCCCCGACCTTGAATGGGCCGCGACGGCGGGCGGCTCCGGTCGGTTCGGACATGTGCTCAGCCTACCGGTAGTCCGGGGTCTCCCTTCCCGGGGCGCCGCGGCGGGGCGGGTCAGGAGGCGGGGCGCGCCATGGCGGCGACGAAGGCGCGTTCGACGTCCACGGTGGACAGGACGCCGTAGATCTCGCCGGTCTCCTCGACGACCAGGTATTCGGTGGCCGGGGTCGCCTTGAGCCGGTCCAGCAGGGGTTCGCCCGCGAGCTCGGCGGGGATCCGCATGCCTTCGGTGATGTCCTGGGAGAGGGAGCCGACGGCGACCCAGGGCCGGCGGTGCTCGGGGACGCCGACGATGGCCGCCTCGCGTACGACGCCCTTGGCGCTGCCCTGCCCGTCGACGACGACCAGGGCGCGGGCGCCGGCCTCGTTGGCGCGGCGGAGGGCCTCGGAGAGCGGGGTGGCCGACTCCACGGGCACGGCGCGCCGGGTGAGGGTGCGGGCGCGCAGGCCGGGGAGGTGTTCGCGGAGCCGGGCCATCCGCAGGCTGTTCCCCGCGCCGGTCCAGATGATCGCGGCGAGGATCGCCGCGAGCAGGGCGTCGGTGACGGTCTCGAACCCGCTGATCTCGCTGGTGGGGTTGCCGAGCGCGCCGGTGTGGGTGAGCAGCGGGAGGCCGACGAGGACGGTGACGGCCAGTCCGCGCCCGACCCAGGCGGCGGCGACGGTGCCGCTCATGGGCTTGCCGGTGATCTTCCAGACGACGGCGCGGAGCATGCGTCCGCCGTCGAGCGGGAGGCCGGGGAGCAGGTTGAAGGCGGCGACGATGAGGTTGGAGACCATCAGCCCGGCGAGCAGCACGCCGGGGACGGTGCCCGCCTCGACGAACTGGAGCGGGACGTAGAAGAGGCCTCCGAGCACGAGGGAGAGCAGCGGGCCGACGAAGGCCAGGACGAACTCGCGGCCGGGGGTCTCCGACTCCTTCTCGATCTCGGAGACGCCGCCGAAGAACTGGAGCTGGATCCGGCGGACGGGCAGCTTGTAGCGCAGGGCCGCGATGGTGTGGGCGAGTTCGTGGACGAGTACGGAGGCGTAGAAGGCGATCGCGAAGAACAGGGCGACCAGGTAGCGGGCGGCGCCGAGCTCGGGCAGGACCCGGTCGAGCTGGCCCCCGAAGACCCAGGTGATCAGGGCCGCGACGACGAACCAGCTGGGCGCGACGTACACGGGTACGCCGAAGGGGCGGCCCATGAGCAGGCCGCCGCCGGGCTCCTCCGGGCGGCGCGGTCCGTCCTTCTCCGGTCCGGTGCCGGGGCCGGTGCCCCCCGCGCCGGGCTGCGGGCGCCCGCTGTCGCCGCTGTTGTCCACGTGGTCCCTTCGGCCGGTGGCGTACGCCACTTCCCTGCTGTGTGCGAGCTCTGGGGTCGATGGTATGCCGCTCGGTGTCGGTGGGGGGCCGTAGGGTCTGCGACATGACCTCCGTACCGCGCCCGCCTCGGCCACCCTCCTCCTTGTCCCCGTCGCGCGCGAGCGATTTCATGCAGTGCCCGCTGCTGTACCGCTTCCGGGTCATCGACAGGCTCCCGGAGAAGCCCAGTGAGGCGGCTACCCGGGGAACGCTGGTGCATGCGGTGCTGGAGCGGCTGTTCGACGCCCCGGCGGCGGAGCGTACGGCGCCGCGGGCCAGGGCGCTGGTTCCCGGGCAGTGGGACCGGTTGCGGGAGGCGAGGCCGGAGCTGGCGGAGCTGTTCGCCGGGGACGAGGCGGGTGAGCGGCTGGCGACATGGCTGGGTGAGGCGGAGCGGCTGGTGGAGCGCTGGTTCTCGCTGGAGGACCCGACGCGGCTGGAGCCCGTCGAGCGTGAGATGTCCGTCGAGACGGAGCTGGAGTCGGGGCTGCGGCTGCGGGGGGTGATCGACCGGGTCGACGTGGCT